>CAYJUA010000007.1:0-6743 GCA_964373295.1 uncultured Planctomycetia bacterium | reverse complement strand
GAACCTCCACCTCCGTCAGCCGAAGCGCTGTCCGACCCTCGTTGCCCACCGTCAGCTCCTTGCCGCCCACCGTGATCATCGACCCGTCCGCTGCCGCGAACCGGCGCTGACCATCCGCCCCCACGTTGTAGGCCGCCGTCAGCTCACCCAATGCCGTCTGGCTGCGAACCGTGATCCCCTTCGACCCCGCCGCCAGCGGGAACGCCTGGTCCCCCACCATCAACAGCCGGTCCCCAGCACCCACCGTGATCAAGGTCTCGTCCGCGTCCGTTACCTCATCTACCTCCACCCCACTCGACGCCAGCTCCGCCAGCGCCAGCGGCTTCTCGCCTCCAGACCCGCCCTTCCCCTGCGCCACCACCAGGTCCGCACCCGCCCCCTTCCCCACCAACCCCACGTACCGGCCCTGCGCGTCAATCCCGCGAATGTCCATCTGACCCTTCACCCGCGCCCCGTCCCGCCCAGACAGATCCACCTCCCTCACCCCCAGCGACTCCGTCACCTTCACCGTCACCGGAACCGGAGACCCCAGCAGACCCGGAACCTCCACCTCCGTCAGCCGAAGCGCTGTCCGACCCTCGTTGCCCACCGTCAGATCTTTCCCGCCCAGCTCCTGCTTCACCCCTTCTGCGAACCTCCGTTCACCTTTCCCGTCTAGGTTGTAGACCAGCTCGCCCCATCCCAGACCGGCATCTATCGTGAAGACGCCGACGCGCTTCGTGCCGGGGGCAGCGCCGGGCGGGGTCAGATCGCGCTCGTAGCTCCCCTGGGCGGTGATGGAGTAATACGCGCCGTTGATCTCGATCGTCTCGTCCTTGGTGAGCGTGGTCGGCGTGAGCGTCCCGTTCTCAATCAGCATCTGGAACTTTCCATCGGACCGTTTCTCGTACGTCTCCCAGATCTGCTCGCTTCCATCCGGGCCTGTCACCTTCACCGGGGTCATCTTGTAAATGGATTTGAATTCCGTTGCCTCGCCGCCTCCACCGCCCGACTTTCTCTGCTGCGCCAGCACGCCGGCGAGGTCCGTGGCGATCTCGCGGCCGGTGAGCCTGCCGGAGGCATCTTTTTCACCCGAGAGGGTCAGGACAATCGCCTGATCCGAGATGCCTCCGGCAGCGTCCGGCGAGGGCGCGGTGCCCTCGAACTCGCCGTCATGATAGAGGGTGGTGAAGGCGCCCGTGTTGGAGTCAAAGCCCTTGAACTCCCATGCCCCGGCGCGGGCCGTGAGGTTGAGCGTCTGGTTCGGGAGCGCGATCTCCAGCTTCTCGCCGACGTCCATCCTCCGCTCGAAGTGGTTGCTGACGTTGTCGAAGGTGTACTCCTTGCCTCCGATCTCCCAGGTGGAGCCGGGAAGGACGGACAGGCCGCCGAAGGTGATCTGCGTCGCGGTGGTGTACTGGTCCGTGCCGATCACCCGGTCGTGGTGGATCTCCATGACGAGCTTCCCATTCGTCAGGGTGCCGTCCGGCGCCTTGGCGGCGGCGTCCGCCTCGCCCCCGATGATCGTGAATTGGTCCACCGGGTTGCCGTCCGCGCCGCGGACATTCAGCAGATTCGTGGCACCCTTCTTGACCTCGACATCGAACGTGACCTCCACCTCGTGCCCGGCGACCCGCACCGTGCCGGCCACGTTCTTGAACGAATCCCGCGTGGGATCCGCCACGACACCGATCCGCTTTCCACCCTCGCCCGGGATGTGGATGAACCGCGCGTTCTGGAATCCGGCCCGCGTGTAGATCTGGTAGCCGCCGGCGCCCAGGTTCACCTTGCCGTCCGCGCCCACGGCGGACACCGAGCGGCCGTGCGCCAGCTGGGGCCCGCGGCCGTGCGCGTCGCCGTCGGCATCGGTGGTGAGGGCCGGCAGGAAGGCCTTTCCGGTGACGATCCCGTGGCCCTTGGCCCGCTCGCGGTCGTTCACCACCTCGGGCACGCGGACCCAGTTGCCGGCCGCGTCCTGCTTCAGCCGGTTGATGATCCGCTCGCCGCCCTTCACCTCCACGTTGTTGACCACCACATCGTCCTTGGGGTCCGGGGTTCCCTTGTCATCCACAGCGGTGCGGTTGATCACCTTGACCGTTTGGCCGTTGTCCAGCAGGGCGCGGCCCTCGAAGGTGACGCCGTCGGCCACCACGACCGAGGCGGCGTGGCCGTAGCTCCGGCCGCCGGACCAGTCCTTGGCCTGCCGAGGGGTGGGAGCGAAGACCGTCTGCGTGTTGCCCTTGACCCAGGTCCGGGCGCCGCTCTTATCGGTCACCAGGATCTCCTGGCCGACCTTGCGGGCCACGCCATCGCTGCCCACCTCGTAGACGTTGCGGACGCCTTTGGCGAGCTTGTGGCCGCCCTTGCCGTTGGAGACAAGCCCCTGGGCCTCCACATCCAGCTCGCCGCGGATGATGGTGCCTGCCGCCTGAGGGCCCAGGCCGACATCCTCCGGCTTGAACTCCTCCGGCTGGTCCTGCAGGCCAATGGGGACGTTCTGGCCGTCCTTCTTGCGGTTGAAGCCGACCTGCGGCTGGCCGCCGATGTTCGTGCCGGTCGCCACCGGCGTGGGATCGTTGTCGGCGAGCACCTTGTCGTGGTCGGCCTTCAGAGCGGTGTAGGTGCTGTTGCGGGAAAGGAAGACGGCGAGATCCTGCGCGCCGAACGGGCTGTCCTTGACCATCTGGGTGACTTGGTCCGCCTCAGCCGGGCTGACGTCCCGGCCGTAGAGAGCCTTGGTGCCCACCACCACGGCGCGGGAGAAAAACTCTTCGCTGACCAGCCCCTTCTTGAAGGCGGCGATGGCGTCGCGCGTGGAGATACCGCGCTCGCTGAAAGCGGCGGGGTTCCTCTCGCCGGCAGCCAAACTGGCCAGCTCCTGCTCGATCCTCACCTTGCCGGCGGCGTCGGCGGCCTGCCACTTTCGGGCGAGCTCCACGAAGCGGCGCTCCCCCTTCGGCAGCCGGGCCAAATCCGGCTGGCCGTCCGCCTGCCCATCCGGCAAGGTGATGACGACCGGCGAGAAGCCGGTCGCCCTTCTCTTGCCGGCGTCCGGCTTGACCGCATCGGGCTTGCCCGCAGGAGTAGCCGGTGTGGCGGCGGGAGCAGGTGGCTTCGCAGCGGAAGTGGCCGGCGCGGCGGAAGTTGGTGCAGCGGACGCTGGTTTTGCGGCGGCTGGCGCTGCTGCGGGAGATCCAGCTGCCGACGCCGCGGGCGCTCCAGCGGTTGGCGCCGCCGGTGGAGCGGATGGCTCGACCGGAGTAGGACTAGTTGCTGCTGGCGGTTTGGCTCCCGCCTCCGGCGGAGCCCTCGGCTGAGCGTTGGACGGACTGCCGGCCGCAGTCGGCTGTGCCTCGGAAGAGGCGGGCGCCCTCTTCAAGTCGATTGGCCCCGGAGCAGGCTCCGGCAACTCCGGCGCCTGCACCGGGCTGCGACCCACCCCTGGTGTAAGGCCCGTGGTATCCGCCTTCTTGACCTTGGACGCCGCCGGCATGACCGTCGGCGCTTCCGCAGCCTCGTCAGATGGCTCGGCTGAAAGATCCACCTGGAAGGTGCCCTCCTCCAGCGTGCCGTCCCGCGCCTGGATCTTAAACGTCATCGTGCTCGCCCTCGCCAGGATCGTCACGCGGCCCGCCTTCTGGTCAGCCCCCTGCACGTCGCCCACCGGGTCCACGTTCAGCCCAAACTTGAAGAATTCCTCCACGACCAGCCGGGCGACCCCCTCCACGTTGACGTGGAACTTATCCGCGTCCTTGATCCGGATCTCCAGCCTCGCCCCCTTCTTGAGTTCCAACGTCATCTGATCCTTCGTTTTGAACTGAACGTCGGTGTTCTCGATCGAGATCTCCACCTCGGCGTCCTGTCCCTCGATCCGAACCGTGCCAACGATCATCGCCTTGTCTCCCTCGGTCTTGATCCGAACGGAGTCCGGCACCAGGGTTGCCTGCACGGTGTTGGTGATCAGATCCGTCATCGGGGGCCCTGCATCGCGCACCGGGCCCCCTCCAGGCCGGCCGGGCTCGGGCTGAGCGGCTTTATCGGCAGGCGGCGGGGGCTCGGCCTTCCCCACGCCCAGTGCAATCCCCACGATGACTTCGCTTCGGTATGACCGGTTCGAACCCAGCGCTGCTAACTGGCTCTCCAGGTTTTTCTCCTTCGACTCGCCCAGAAGCCAACCGGTCAGCGCCACGTTATTTTTCTGTGCCAGCACAACCAGCGTCTCGTTCTTCAATCCCTCCAGCCCTGCCAGCTTCCCGGCCACCTGGTCCACCACGCTCTGGCGGAGCGCTCCGTCCTTCTCCAGATCCTCCGGCGATCCATTGAGCGGCACGCGGTATGTCCGCGCCAGGTCCGCCAGCTCATCCTGATCCAGGGAGCCCACCGCCATGCGCAAGGGCTTCGACGGCTTCCCGTCCAGCGGCTCACCCACCACCGCCAGCGCGGCGCGCATCTTCTCCGGGAAAAAGGAGAGGGACTGCTGTATCACCTCCTTCGTCCCCTCGTTTACCGCCACTCCACTGGCCTTGACCCGCTCTTGCACTTTAGGCAGGATGATCCCTTTCAGTTCGTCACTCGTGCCTTTTATGTCTATATCGGAAAACTTAAGACCCTTAGCAACAGCCACCAGCTCATCCATCTCCGCCACTGCAGCCGCCACCTTCAGAGACTGCGCCGTCACCTTGGGTTCACCCTGTTCCGCCTCCCCCCTCTCAGCCGGCCGGGCCGGCTCGTCGGCCTGCCGCGGGGCCTCCTCCGCGCGCTGGCCGGACCTAGGGTCGATCGCGTCCCGGGTGAACTCATTGCCCCACGCCTTCTCGGCCAGGCCGCGGACCGCCTGCGGATCCATCTTGCCGAGCTTCCTGGCCAAGTCGCTCAGGTCGGCGTCCAGGCCCACGATCCCCTGCTCCTTGGCCGCCTGGAGGAGCGCGTCCGCCACCATGGCCTTCGGCCCCTCGCTGCCGTGGAACTCCAACCTCTTCTTCGAGCCGGCCTCCACAATCTGCAGGGCCGCCAGGCCCGGTTGGCCGCTCTCGTGGATGGTGGTGAGGTACGCCGAGATCTCGTCCTTCGCCGTGTTGATGTAGTTCCAGTCCGTCTCGGTCAGCTGCCTGCGCTGGATGTGCCGGGCCAGTTGGCCCGGGCTGCCGTAATAGGCCTCCGCCAGGGAGCGGGGGATCGGCAGCACATCCGCGCCGGTGCCGTCCACCCTGCGGTGGCGCACCTCGTGAGCGGCCACCCCCTTCACCGCGCCATCACCGATCTTCTTGACCAGGTCCCGGTACTGCTCGTTGCCCCCCACCACCGCGCCGGCCTCCGCCCCACGCTTCCGGAAATCGGCGATCATCTGGTCGAAGGTCTTCAGCTCCGCCGGAGAGAGCCCGGCCTGGACCGACTGGAGGACCGCGTCGTCCACATCCCGCTCCACCCCGGAGCTTGGCCGCCCATCCCGGGTATGTGTGGCGGCTTCGAACAGCGTACTCTGCGTATCCGCCCGGACCGAGCCCACATCCACCTGGACCGTGTTGTTGGCTTGGTCGTACCAACCGTGGGTGTCCCCGGTAGCTCCGTCCACTCCCTCCAGCAGGCGGACCTTGCTGAGGAACTCGTTGTTCTCCCCCACAATCCGGTAGAGCCCGACCTCCAGGGAGTAGCCGGTACCGCTGGCGTCCGTGACCTCGCCCGCCGAGAGCTTCACAAACAGCCCCCGGGGCACGAAGATCTCGGCGTTCAGATTCCCGAAGATCTTGTTCAGCTCCAACAGGTCCCCGCCGCTGGCCCTGAAGTCGCTGACGCTCCTCACGAACTTCTCGACCGCCTTCTGCGCGTCGGGGCCGATCCCGCCGGCGATCTCCGCCGCCTGGGCGCCCAGTTCCTCGAACTCCTGGGTCGTCATGTCCCCGTTAGCCGTCCGGACGGCGCCCAGCAGGAGCCTCCCGAACGCATGGCCCTTGGCGAAGCTCTCGGCGCGGGCCCGCCCCCGGGTGGTCGCCGCCTGCTCCGCGCCCGGTTTCTCCCCTGCAGCCGCCGGGGTGATCGCGCCGTCCTCGCCGAGGACGAATCTCTCCTGCCCAACCGTCTTGTATGAGCCGTCCGCCTGCTTCTCCACCACGTCCAGCTCCACCAGCTGCGAGCCGTCCGCCCGCGGACCGCCCATCTCCTTCAAGCTGTCCACGTTCACCGTGATCTTCTCGACGCCCTTCTCGCTTTTGAACTCCACCTTCCGGATGATCTGATAAGTCCCATCTACTTTGACTACCGGGTCCTCGCCGATGTAGATGTCCACCGTGGCATCCTGGAGCTCCGTCTTCAGGACATTGCTGTTCACCTCGAAGTACTCCGAGGCCTCCAGCTTGAAGTTCTCGAGCGTCCCCAGCGTCTCGCCGGTGCTGCGTAGGACCACGGTCGTGTCCCTGATCTCGATGTCGACCTCCCCCTTGATCGTGAGGTTCCGTGTCTCGCCGCTCTCCATCTTGAGCGTGGCGTTCGTCAACTTGATGCTCACCTTACCCGTGTCAGGGTTCGGATCGCCTGTGATCTCCACCTTCGCGTTGGTCAAGTCCAGCTTCTGCATCCGCTCCTTGCCAACAGCATATCGGACCTCGCCTGCGTTGACCGGGATCTCCTCGGCCGCGATCCCGACCCCGGTCGTCTCAGATGTCAGATCTGCCCTGGGCAGCGCCGCCGGGGTTACCGCAACCGTCGGACCGGATCCCTTTGCCTCGGCTCTTACGACGCCGGTCGGCCCCGAAACAGGCGCATCCTCC
>CAYJUA010000006.1:21804-31572 GCA_964373295.1 uncultured Planctomycetia bacterium | reverse complement strand
CGGCGATCCCTTCCCTCACCTGGACCCGCACCTGCCCCGGCGCGTAGTCCTGCGGGGGAGGGGGCGCCTCTGCCGCCCACGCGGCCGGCGCGAAGCCGGCAATCACCGCGGCGAGGATCAGGAAACGAAGAATGAGACAATGTCTCATAGAGTTACGCCCAGAAGGCAAGGTGAGCCCGATCGATGAAGTCGTTCCAAACCGCCATCGACTCCGGTCTGATGACGATCCCGTACTCGGCCTCAAGTCTTTGCTGCACGCCCGCGGGGACCGGCTCCGTCGTGCCCAGCTCATGGACCGGGCCCATGGTCGTGCCCTGCAGCTGATCGCGGGCGGCGTCCAGCGCCACCTGCATCTCCCCGTGGTAGCTGTAGGGATCCTGGTCTCCCTCGTGGCCCACCGTGATGATCAGGGTTCCGGGGGCCGCAAGCTGCCGCGCCAGCTCTCTTTCTTCCGCGCTGCGGACGATCAGGACCACGGGGATCGGCTGCCCGTCCGGCCCCACCACATGGCTCAGCGCGGCCCCCAGGGCAAGCCCAAGCGGATCATGCGGGCCGCAGATGAACCTCTGCCCGCCCTTCGTGAAGGACGCCGGGTGGCCTCTGAGCGCCTCCGCCAGCCGCTGGCTGAGCTCCCCGGGCTTGGCGAACGGACGCCAGACTTCATAGTCGGGATCCACCGAGTTGATCGCGTTGTAGCGGTGGACGGCCTGTTGCACCAACATCTCGGCAACGCGCTCTCTTCCTACGGCCTCTGCAACTCTCCCATGAACCTCATAGAAAACGGAAGAGAGGTTGATGGCTGCTGCGTCGTTGCGTGCCACGTCCTCATGCCTCAGGAACGCCAGCCGGACTGAGAAGGGCGGCTGGCCGGCTTCCTCCACCACCCTTTCAAACGCTCTCAGCGTCGGCTCCTGGGCAGGAGGTTCGCCTCTCCGCTCATGGTCATGCTGGGCAATCAAGCTCGGCGCAAGCGCGGCCGGCTCCGTCCTGCGCACTGACCGAGGATCCTGCGCTGGATCGAACCCGGCCTCCGGCGCTGTATAGATCAGCACGCACACCCCGTCGAGCCAGAAATTCCACTGATGCTCGGCCATCTCCGGGGGATACGGGAATCCCGGGTGGCGGTCCATGATCCCTGTCAGGCCCATGGCGGCCGGCGTTCCACCCTGCCGGAGAGGCATATCCCAGAGGCCTCGGAGCACGACCCAAAGATGGCCCTCCAGAGAATTGGGATTATCCAGGAAAGCGTAGGCCGTCTGCTCCGAAAGGAAAGAGCCCTCTCCAAACGCCGATGCGGCGGAGAGGATCGCGACCGCGATCGCCTCCCATGCGCGCAGCTGCAGATCCATCCCGGGATCCTGCGGGCGCTGGTCCCGGGCCAGCGCCTGCACCCGCTGGAGCGTTTGCTCCAGGTCTCGGAGATGCCCCGCTTCCGGGGCGACCCCGCCCGTCAGCGCCCGCACTCCCCCAACACCCACGTCGGACTGGATAAGATCCATCCCGCTTTGGCTCCAATCCCCCGAGTCGAGAAGCCCGTTCATCCAGCGCACGTGGGAACCGAGCCCGAAAGGCCGCCAGACCTCGTGGCCGGGGTCGAGCTCTTGAGCCGCTCCGTATGTGGCCTCTGCTATGCGCCGGTGCACGCCGGCCGGTTCCGTCAGCCCCATCCGGGCCGCCACCCGGGAGGCAACCTCCGACACGGCAGCTCCCACATTGACGATCGCCGCGTCCCGCCTCAGCAGGATCTCCCGCCTCAGGCGATCTGGGATCGGCCCCATCTGTTCCAGAACCACATTCAAATTCTCCTCGATCTGCTGGGGATCCAGGCTGGCGGGGTCAGCGACAAACAACCTGCCCTCGCCCACCACAAGCAGCGTCCGCCATCTCTGAAGGAGATTGTTGCGGGTCGCCTGCACGAGCGCGCCTGACCCTTGTCCCCCCTGAGGCGGAGAGGTGATCGCAAGCACAGGGAACGCCTCCAGCGCGTTCCGAAAGAGATCCCCAGGTTCCCCCTGTCTGGGGGACACCGCCACGTGCTGGGTCCTGTCGTTGATCAGAAGCTGTTGCCAGATGCCAAACAAGTAAGTCCAGAGATGCCCTCCGGTGACCAGGGGATCCTGCAGGATCAGGTCGGCTGTCAGCTCGGAGAGCCGGCCCGTACTGACCAGAAGGACCACCGCCGCCACCTGCCAGATCTGAACCGCTTCCAGCGCCTGCTGATCCTGCGGCCCGCCCCCCTCCTGCAGGACCGTCTGCAGATCCCGCACCATTTCGTCCAGCCGGCCCAGCTGAGCGGAGACCGTCTCCGGCCCGTCCAGCTCCAGGGTCCGGACCATGATGTAGCTCATCTCCGAAGCGGCGTTTCCAAGCCCAACCCAGTCCCTGCCGGCCAGCGCTCGGTTCACAGCCTCCAGACAGGCGGTGAACAGGTCCGGAAGCGGCAGGGGGATCTCCACGCCGGGCAGGCCCGGTGGACGCCACACGGGGTACGCCGAATCCACATGCTGGTGGATGTTCTGGTAGAGCCGCTCGGCCCGCTCCATGAGAGCCCGTGCGGCCTCCATGCGGTAGGTCAGGGCTGCCACGCAGGCGGCCGTGTGATAGAAGACCGCCGCCAGGTTCAGCGTGGCGGCATCGCTTCTCATCAGCAGCCCTCGCCGGACCTCGGGCGGGACGCGACCCATCTGTGCCCGCAGGATCTCAAACGCCGGCTGGACGCTCTGCAGCATAGTCTGCAGCACAGCCTGAAGATCTGCATCGCCGGGTGGCGGGGCAGCCATCAGGATGGCCTGGGCTATCCTCATGGAGGTTGCGAGGACCTGGTTATCGTGGACTTCCTCCGCGGTCTGCTCGTACTGGCCAGGCGGCGTGGACCAGTTCACCACCTCCCATGCATTGATCCAGAACGCTGATTCCTGCTCCACCGGCTGGCCCGCCGGCATGAGATCCAGCGGGAGGTCGGGATAGCGCTGGCCCAGCCCGGTCAGGCCCGCCTGGTCCGCCTGCCCGTGCTCCGCCGCTGACTCGTCCCAGTACCTTCCCAGGCGGAACAAGAGATGCCCCTCCAGCGACTGAGGGTCCTCCAGCAGGTGTGTCGCCGCTTCCTCCGAAAGGAAATGCTGTCCCCCGAAGGAGACGGCGGAGAGGAGCGCCACGGCGTTGGCCTCCCAGCGGCGAAGCAGCCGGTCCCCCACCCCATCGGGCTCGGAGGGACGCTCCTCCGGACCCAGCGCCTGCACCCGTTGGACCAGCGCATCCAACCGGCGCAGGCCCTCCGCGTTCTGGGCAACCCAGCCCGGCACTGTGGACCCAGCCAGCAGGAGAGCCAGGTCACGCGCGGCCTGCCCCACATCTCCCCAGCGCTGCTCATCCAGGATCTCGCTCATCCGCTCCACATGCTCGCCCACCTCCTCCTGTCCGGCGGCCGGCCCCGCGGGCGCGCCATTCCGCGCCAGGAAATCCATCAGGAGGAACCGGGTGAGGGTGGCCTGCGTGGGGCCCCCTTCCCCCAGGTGAGGCGGGAAGTTGTCCATCCGCCATTGCGAGTAGGGATAAGGGACACCAAGCTGATAGTACTGATGGATGCTGGGCACCAGGAGCCGGTGAGGACGCTCGCCGACCTCCAGGGTCTGCGGAGATCCAAGACCCAGGAAGGACGGCAGCTCGGGTGATCCCGGGAACTTCAGCGCGACGACAACGATCGATTTCCACAAGGAGTCCTGAAGCCCATGCTCCGAAGCCCAGTGGGAGAGGATTTGGCGGAAGGATTCCATCGTGCCGCCCTCGTCGATGTAATCCAACAGGACCGTCTTGCGGCCCGCCTGAGCCTCCCGCACGATGGTTTGCGGGTCCATTCCCCTCTGGGCCAGATAGGTGCGGTAGGCGAGGATCTGTTCCGGATTGGGCCCTGGGTGGGAGCGAGGCCGAAATCCCGTGGGCGTGCCCTTCTTGCCGCTTGCCCTCTCGTACCACCCATTTGAAAGGGCGACATACTCCATGCGGCGGGAAAATCCCGGAAGAACATGGGCCATCTCGCCAAGCAGAAGGGGGGTCGTCCCCAAACAGACAAACCTCTCCTTCGGGTATCTGCGGTCCAGCTCACGGACCAAATCCAGAAGCTCGCTCAGGCGGTCATCCTGCGTCAGCGGGTTCGGGGGTCTGGACACAAACTTGCCCAACTCGGATGCCGGCGCGTTCAGCTCCTCCGTCGTGCGCTTCCTCAGATGTTCCCGCTCTGCTGGGTTCAACCCGCGGTACTTCTCAACGGTGATCCCGTGGGCAAGGATGTCATCGATCACCTCTTCGCGGACCATATCAGCTTGGCCACCGGCAGGTGAGGTCACCGCGCGAGCGAGCTGCAGGGCCTGCCGCACGTGGGTGCCGCCGGGCGGCGAATCAACCATCCGCCCCAGGTGGCCCAGCACCTCGGCGGCCCACGCCGCGCGGAACGGATCCCCGATCTCGCCGGGCAGGTCGCGGGCCATCCGGCTCCACATCTCCTCCCGCTGAGCATAGCTGTACTTCCCGCCGCCCTCCACCTCACCTGCGATCGCCTGGGCCGCGGCCAATGCGGGAGCCGCCAGACCCGGGCCGACCGGCTGGCGGACGACATCGGCGAGCCACTGCGGCAGATCCTGCCCAGCGGCCGGCTGCGGCATCTGTCCGAACAGGGCCTTCAGGATCCCTTCCTCTCCGCCAGCCGCTGGCACTTCGAAGAACTCCGCCTGCATCTCCAGCATCTGGGCATCCTGCGACGCGGGCAGCGGGGTCAGACTGGCCGCGGAGACGGCCAGCCCATAGGTCGCGTCCGTGACCCCTCCGGCTGCCCGGTTGAATACCACCCGAGTCCCGGGCGCAACCCCGTCCCTGATCTTCCGGACTACCTGGCCGAACACGGCCATGGGAGCGATCTGTCCCCGAGTCCCATCGGGATCGTACACGCCGCCCACCGAATGGTAGATGCAGGTGGCCGAGGGCCTGATCTGGAAATCCTCGGCGAACACGTTCGTCTCAATGATCTCAACCTGACTGTCGTTCAGGCCGAAGTGGGCTGCCGCCCGCCGGATCGCCTGAACAGCGTCGGGATCCATCTCCACGAGGACCGCCTTCTTCGCCATGCCCAACACGACCGCCGTGATGCCGACCCGGCCATCCCCCGCTCCCAGGTCCCAGATCTCGTCCTCCGGCCCCAGCGGCACGGCTCGGAGGATCGGGATGAGCTCCTCGATGGGGGTCCGGCCGTACATCCAAAGCGGGATTTCCCCTTCAGCCTGATCCTTGAAGTAGTCCGCCAGCGCCTGGGCCTTCTCGTCCTGCCCGGCGCTGAAGGGCCGGTGAGGAAGAGAGAGGATGCTTGCCGCCTTGCCCGGCCGGGCCACCTGGACCGGGGCTTCCGTGAGGTTCAGCTTCAGGAATCCGTTGTAATAGTGCTTGAGGAGGAAATCCTGGAGCGGCTGCTGGTGGTCCGGGCGGACCAGGACCGTGGTCACCGTGCCTCCCAGGCCTGCCCCGCTCACCATGGCGGCCGCCACGCCGCCGCCGTTCTGCTGGTCGTAGAACCGGATCAAGTCCACCAGGAAATCCAGCGGCTCGATGGAGCGCTCCAGCCAGCCCGGCTGTTTCCAGAGGACGGCCTCCTCCGAGTCCGGGTCGGCGATCAGCGCGTCCAGCCGCTCGTCGGTCAGGCGCCAGTCATAGTCCTGCTCTTCGATCTGCAGGGTGTCATCGGTGAGCTGGCCGGAGATCAGGTACCGCTTGACCCGGTCCCCGTCGTGCGCCACACCCACGACGCTGAGCAAACCCGAAGAAACCTCAGCGGCCGCCCCACCCTGCTCCCCGTGGCGAAGGACGCGGACCACCTCCCAGTTCCGGGCCTCCTCCGCCAGCCCGAAGAGGAGCATCTCCCGGACCGGATACGGAGCGGGCGGCTCCGGAGTCCCAGCCGGCTGCGCCGCCGATTTTCCGAACAGGAAGTCCAACTCCTTCTGGAAGCGGGGAAGGGCCTCGTAGAGCTGCGCCCGCGTCAACCCGCCGGCCGGGATCTCCCTGAGCAGATCGTAGAATTCCTTCAGGGTGAGCCCGTTCGGGGAGCCGGGCAGCAGCTCCCGCAGGAGCCCCAAGGGGCTCTCCTTGTACTGGCCCGGCAGAAGCCGATCCTCCCACTCCGGGTGATACTGGCGGATCCAGAGCACCCCCAGGGCGTACCCGATGCCGGTGCGCCATTTGATGTTCTGCTCGTCATTGCCCTCTTGAGACATCTTCGCGGAATACTTGGGCGCGCTGTCTCGGTCGATCTTGGAATCCACCAGGAGGACCGCGACCCCCTCGGGCACCGTCATCTCCGCGATCGGGCGGCTGGGCACCACGCCCCGGAAGGCGGCCGGAGTCATGATGTGGCTGTGGTCCTTGGTCCCGGCCTTCACCCCGGTGTAGGTCCGCTCCGCGTAGCCGGCGCGGATCATCCCCTCGATCCCCAGGCCGGCGCCGCAGAGCTTGTCCAGCGCCTGGACGACACCGAGCAAGGTCGCCGAGGAGGAGCTCAGGCCGCCTCCTGGCGGCAGGTCCCCGGTGACCGCGATGCGCAGCCCCTTGCCCTGCCGCTGAAGCTCATCCAGAAAGGCCCGGACCCGGCCCGAGGGATCTCCGAACTCCGTCCGGAGGAAAGCCACCGCCGCCGCGGCCAGGTCATCGGCGTAGTTGAGCTTCGCCTTTTCCGGGTGCTCGGCGTCGCGGGCCTTCCGCCGCTCCAGGGTCACCGGCTCGGCCCAGGCGTCCCACTCTTCCAGCGTCCGGATGGGCCGGTCGGGCGTCACGGACTTGTCGCCCAGACGGAAGCGCCGGGGACCCTTCCCCTCTTGAGGGTAGTCCTGCGCCACGCTGCCCGGCGGGTCCACCGCGTAGACATCCACTTCTCCCTTCATGCCGTCGACCACCTGCACCACCATGTTGATCTCCGCGCGCGTGGGGGAGCCGATCGATCCCCCGTTGTTGCCCGGGTAATCCAGATGCCGGCCCATCAGCAGGGCGCGGCCCGGGGTGCGGGGCATCTCCGCGCCGATCTCCTCGGCAAAAGGCGCCTCCCCGGCGGGGGTCTTGAGCTCACTCAATTTCCCGAGAAAACCGAGCAGCTGCTCCCTCTTGGCCGCCGCCTGGTCCGCCGCATAGTGGGGGCCCAGCAGCGCCGCGGCCTGGGCCTCTTCCTGCAGGGCCTGCCGCCATTGAGCGAGCGAGGGCGCCTGGCGGAGCCCCATCGCGTGCCAAAAAGAGGCCGCCACCGCTTGCGGATCGGCGGCGATGAACCCGCCGCCCCGGGCGTTGGCCTCCAGGATCACCTGGTGCACCTGGCCCTCTTCATCCACCAGGAGCCGCCGGTCCAGCGCTACCAGCCCCAACCGCTCCGCCGAGGGAACGCCGCGATTGAGCGCCCTCACCGCCTCCACCGCCTCACGGTCCAGCTCCGCCATCCGCTCCGGCGAGATGGAGACGGGGCCGTGGGGCCCCACCAAATGCCCCACCACATCCGCCAGGGGATGGGCCACGGCACCCCGGTTGGTGGAAACGACCGTCTCCCCGTAGGGGGCCGCCAGGACGTAGCCGGATTGAATCTCGTCGCCCGAGACGTGGGAGCGAAGCACGAGCTCCCGCCCGTCAAAGGTGAGGTTCCCCTCGAAGCGCTGGACAATCGCGTCATGCCCAGCCTCCTGCAGTGCTGTCACCGCCGCAGCCGCCTGTTCCTGCTGCGAGGAGCCCGGCGGGACGACTGTCACCCCGCGGGCGCCGGTCGTCTCCTTGCGGGGCTGGACCACCAGGCGGACCCCCGGATTGCGATCAATCAAAGCGCCCACCTCGCTCTGCACCGTCGCGGGAGGCGTGCCCTTGGAAAACATGTGGGAATGGGCCCGCTTGGGATCCCGCTGGCTGAGCAGGAACAGCTTGTCATCCGCCCGTTCCTGGGCGGTACCCGATGGGTTGATCGGCGCGATCCCGCCGGCCCGGAGGCGCGCGGTGATTTCCCGGTGCGCGGCCACCTCCCCCTCCTCCGGCAGGTCCACCACGTAGGCCCGCGGGATGGCGGTGGCGTGATCGCTCCGGGGCAGCGTCATCGGCTCGGTGAGCTGGACCTCCCACACGACCCGTTCGGCCGTGTTGTAGATTTGCAGGCGCGACACGCGCCCATCCTGGGTCAGCCAGTCGGTGTGGAGCCCGACCACATCCACCGGCTGGCCGCCCGCGCTGACGGCGAACGGCTCCACCGCGTGGTTCATGCGCACCTCCCGGCCCACGACCACGGCCAGCGTGTTGGGCTGGTTGAGGTTCCGGCGCACCTGCTCCGGCGTCAGGGAGGCGGGCACCACGACGACCGGCATCTGCGTCTGGGGGTCCGCCAGGAAGAGCTCCAACACCTGCGCCGCGATCCGCTCCCGGTAGGCCTGCAGGTCCGGCGCCGGGCTCTGCAGGAGTTCCGCCACGCGGTCCGCCGTGAGCTCCAGATGCTGCTCTTGGGCCAGCTCCATGACGGCGGAGGGGAGCTCCGCGTCCGCGAGGAGGACCAGCGCCTCCTCCACGATCTCGTGGGCGGTCTGGGTGTAGGTTTCAGGGTTCTGCAGGGCGGCCCGGCGGGCGGCCAACAGATCCCGGCGGGACTGGAAGATGTAGTTGACCAGCCAGGAGGAGAAGGTGTTCTCCGTTACCGGGACCGCCCCCAGGCGCGCCTGCGCGGAGCGGAGGGAGGCGGCCAGCGGGTCCACCCGGATCGGCTTGGCGGGAGGCGACGGCGGGCGGGGCCTCGTCGGGACCGGCACCGGGCCGGTCGGCGGATCCGGCCACTCGTCACCGTATCCCTTGGCGGCGCGGCACTCCCGGCTGGCGGTGAGCCATGTGGAGAGCATCTTCCGGTCCGCGTACCCCGCGGCATCCCACCGGACCCGGTCAAACCATCCCTCCGGGTCTCCCGCCTGCGCCGCTTCAGCCCGGGCTCGCTGGTACTCCCAGTGCTGCTCCCGGCGGTTGTACTCCGGCACCTGCCCGATGCCGACGTTCCATTCCAGCAGCCAGGCCGTGTGGCTTCTCACGGTCCCCACCATCCGGTTGCCCTTCGTGTCCTCCAGGGTGAAGATGGGGAGCGTCCCGTTGCGGGGGTCTCCCGGCTCGATATCGACGATGCGCACATCCTCCAGCGCGTCCCCGCTCTTCGGGTCCTGGAACTCGGCGGCCGGGATGACGTCGATCATCATCCAGGTGGGGAACCAGTAGGGGACCCCGCGGGCATCGAACTCCCTGGGCTCCACGCCGTGCTGCTCGGCGTACCGCTCCTTGTAAGACCGGATCACCCGCCCGTCCGGCAGGGTCACTCCCTCGTGCCAGTACCTCCGGCAGAAATCGGCGATCGCCTTCATGCCGAGCGGCCCCTGGGGGACCACCTTCTCCAGGAGGTCCTGCCGCACCCCGTCCTGAAGGAACTCCGGCCTCAACGGCTCCGCCACGTTCTGGCGGGCCAGGTTGGTCGCCGGCCCCGTGTAGCTGGTGATGATCAGGGCATGGGCCACCTCGTAGGGGAGCTCTGGCCGGGGGGAGGTGGCGGTGATCCGGATCGTGGTGACATCCGCCTTTCCGGGGGCTTTCAGGTCCACGTCCACGCCGAACTCCCGGACCGCCCGCGTGCGCATCTCCTCGACCGCATCCGGGCTGAGGAAGGTCTGGTTGGAATTGTTCAACGATTTATCCTCGGAGACCACCACGTGCTGTCCGCCGGCAACCTTCTGGGTGAAC
>CAYJUA010000006.1:0-21794 GCA_964373295.1 uncultured Planctomycetia bacterium | reverse complement strand
TTATTCACCCCTCCGCCCAGGAGCCAGGCGAAGAAACGGAGCAGATTCCTGGCGCCTGACTCCCGGGAACCCTTGATGAAGACGGATGCAAACGGCAACGTCTCGAGCTGCTGTGTGATGGTCTCGAGGATCAACTTCCGGGCGGCCGCAGGCTTCGCCTCCGCCACCTCATCCTGGTAGATGTTTGCCTGGGGAGGGTAATTCAGGGAGGTGCCCTCGACGATCGCTGGCCCCAGGATCTTGTCGTAGGTGACCTCAAAGAGGACTTCCGATTTGTCGGTGGCCGGGTAACCGGCGCGGCTGAGCTGCGGACTGAGAGGATGGTGATGCAGGGTCACCGCCGCCCCGACCGCCACCGGCCGGCTGAACCGGGCCGCCACGCGCACCCCCTTCGGGTGGATCTCCTTGGCCGCCCGGAGCGCCTTGATCTTCTGGTCGGCCTGCTCGGGGCTTAAGCCCTCCGTTTCGACCAGCATCCGCCGGAAGGTGGGGAGCGGCACCCAGAAATGGGCGTCGTCGATCCACAGGACGGCCCGCTGGTAATCCTCCTCCGTGACCGGCGGCTTCCCCTCCGGCGTCAGGAGCCGTCCGTGGTCGGTCACGAAGATGTTGCCGTCAAGCGAGTCGGTGGCGGCCTCCCGGACCATGTGCTGGTAATGGGGCCGCCCCGGTCCGGAGAGGACCGCCATGTCCCGCTTCCTTTTGATCAATCCCGGGTCCACCGGGTCCTTGAAAACATAGGGCATCATCGCTCGGTCCACGGGACCCACCTGGGCGGCCATCGCCCCAAAGGTGTCCTTCTGCATCGCCACCGAGGTCTGGGACCAGTTGCAGATCTCCCGCAACTGCAGGTAGCCCCGCCAGCTCTGCAGGGGGGTGTCCCCCTCCGGCACCCCGCCGCCGATCCCCGGCAGGGTCTGGCCCGGCTGGTCCGACACCCACCCCAGGAGGTCGTCCCGGCGGTCCGCCTCCCAGTCGGCCAGCTGGGACCGCGACACCATCACCTGGCGGAGGATCCCGTAAAGCCGCCGATGGTGGCGCCAGGCGAAATCGTAGAGGTCGAAGCGGGCCCGCTCTTCCGGCAGGAGCTGCTCCTGCGGGTCAAAGAGGTCCTTGAACCCGGTCCCTCTGGCCAGCGAGGTGGCCCAGGGGAGCCGCTCCCAGAAATGGTCGTTGATCGTCTTGCCGAAGAAGTCCAGAAGGTCCAGCCAGAGAGCCGGCTCGTTGACGTAGGCCCGGTCCATGAGGAGGTGGGGGGACATCTTCTCCAGCGCCAGGGCGGCGTAGGCGATCTCCATCAGCTGTCCCAGCTGCTCCCGCCGCTGGGGGTCCTGCCCGGCCAGCTCAAAAAGCCGCGGCAGGAGGCCCTTCAGGCGGACGAACATGCCCCAGCTGTTTTCGTCCAGCTCGCGGCCGCGGGTCAAAGCGTCAATCTGCGCGTGCCAGTCCAGGCGCTCCTGCCGGCTCGGGACCCACCGGTCCACCGCCGCGTGGGCCGCCACCTGCATGCAGGCGAAAATCCGGCCGGTGCGGGAATGCACGTCCACCAGCTCCCCGGCAGCCAGAGCGGCCGACACGGCCTCCAGGTCGGCCCCGGCGTCCGTGACCGCCGCGTCCCACCGAGCGGCCGGCGCCGAGATCGCCGTCATCCCGTCCATCACCGCCCGGTAGCCGGCGAAGCGCCGGCCGAGGTTGATCTCTCGGTCCGCCCCCAGGACCAGCGCCGCCTGCTCGGCCAGCGTCCGGGTCACCGTCTCCGGCGCCTTCACGGAGCTGGCCTCCACCTGGCGGCGCTGGCGCTTGGAGATCTCGATCTGCAGGCGGGGCGCGATCAGCTGAGCGGTCAACGCCTCCCCCTTCTCCGCGCCGATCGGCGGGCTGTACTGCGTATCCAGCGTGAGGCCCTGCCCCTGGAGCTCTTCGGCGACATGCCCCAGCGCGCGGTCCACCGTGGCAAGCGTCTCCTCAATCCGCTCCGGGGCCTCGCCGTTCAAGAGGAACATCAACCCCAAAGCGGCGATCTCCGCCCGGCTGGCATGGCCCAGCCACAGGGCATGGTCTCCCTTCTGCCGGGCCGCTTCATTCAGACCCCGGACCAGCGTGCCCAGAGCGCCGGTCATGGCGGTGTCCCTCGGCCGCAGGAGGCCAAGCCCGTCCGGCCCAGCCTCCTCCTCGTTCGCGAGGACCTGCCGGTACAGGTTCTCCATCACCGCCGGGGTCACCTGCTCGCGAAAAACCTTCAGGCACTGCTGGACCGCTTTCCGGCGCTCAGCCCCCTCCTTGGCCTGGGCCACGGCGGCAAGTGCCTCGTAGACGCGCCTGCCCCGGCGCTCCATCTCAAGCTCTTTTGTGCGCCAGCGCTCCGTGATCTCGTGGCCGGGCGGAAGGGACTGCGCCACGTAGACCACCCGGCGCCCTTCGGTCTCCCGCCGCGCCCAGTCGGTGACCGGCTGGCCCGCCTTGTCGTATCCGAGCCCCGCGGCGTAGGCCAGCATCACGTCCGGCGCCCATTCCCGGTGGCCGTACCAGATCCGGGTGCGCCCCTGGACCGGGTCGTCCGCGATCACAAAACGGCAGGTCGGGTTCCCCCGGCGCATCGACTGGATCAGATGGGCCGGGTTCGCCCGCAGGTTTGCGTCGTGGGGCACGCCGAAGACGATGACGTCCTTGCCCTGGATGTCCAGCCAGAAGTTTGTGCCCAGGCCTCCCTCCCGGATGGCCAGAGGGATGTGCAGCCCGCCGATCCTGGCCAGGATCTTCTCCTGTTGCTCCGCGGGGAGATGGGCAATCCACTGGGGGAAGGGATCGCCGCTGGAGGCCCGCGCGTGGATCTCTTTTTCCGTCAACCCGTTCGCCGTCAGGATAGCCAGCGCTTCATCCGCGGCTGAACCCCACAGCTCCTTCTCCGTGATGTAGCCCAGGACCGCCTCTATCGAGGTGTTGCGGCCGGCCGTCACCGTGACCCGGCCCGGGGCCCGGCGGGCAGGCCGCTCTTCGCGGAGCCGCTTGACCTGGGCCGCATAGGACGGGTCCTCCCCCTCCCGGACCAGCTTGGCGGTCCACCGCAGGACCAGCTTCTCTATCTGCTGGAGGTAGGCCGGGTCCTGGGGGTTCAGCTTCCCAAGCGCCTCTTTGAAGGCGGGAGTGGTCTCAAAAGCGGCGCTGGTTATGCCCAGATAGCGCTGAGCCACCAGGGCGGTGGCCAGCAGGTCCTGCCGCTCGTCGGATTCGGGCCGGAAGCCGCGCAGGCCGAGGCAGATCAGCGCCTCGTCCTGCCACCGCAGGGAGGCGGTGAGCGGCTCCATCAGGCGCTCGGCGGTGCGCTCCAGCTCAGGCGGCGCGGCCTTCCCGGTCAGCGCAGTCATGACGTGCGCCATCGTCAAGGTGCGGGAATAGCGGACGTCATCCAGCAGGGCGGTCCCCCATCCCACCCCCTTGTAAGGGGCCGGCATCTGGACGCTGACCTCCGCGTCGGGCGTCAGGGCCGCGCCGGGGTTGACGGTCTGCGCGTACTCCACCGCGTCCAGGAGGCCCACGGTCATCTGAAGCGCCTGCTGGCGGTTCACCGCTTCCAGGTCGGCGATCCGGTCCGCCGCGATCGCCGCCGCCAGCCCCTGGTACAGGTCCCGCGTGAAGCCGGGATAGGCGGACGGGACGCCCAGCCGGTCCAGCATCTTGCCGACCCGGGTGATGTTGTAGATCAGGATGCCCCGCTCTCCGAGGTCGACGTAACCCTTGAACTTCTCGTTGAGCCGGATGAGCTCCCCCGTGGCCCAACGCTCCCATTCCAGGGCGTTTCCAAAATCGTTCCGGGCGGCCCACACCCGGCGCGCCAGGTTGAGCGCCTCATCCACCTGCCCGGGAGGCACGCCGATGTACTCCATGGCCCGCCGGTCCTGCAGGGTGGAAACGAAGACCTTGAACAGGATGTCTTTCGGGATGCAGTAGCCGGCGGTGGCGCCCGCCCTGTCCACCGCCTGGAAAGCGAACATGTCGGCCAGCGGCCGGCCGTGGCGCTTGATCTGATACCAAAGGGATTGGATGTCGTTCACCGTGACCGCGGAGAGCAGGTTGCGGACCGCCCGCCCCATCGCGGTATCGGCGTTCTTGAGGACCTTGGCGTCCTCCGCCTGGTCCAGCCGCAGGATCTGCACGTCGTAGTGGTAGGCCTCATAGAAACCCCGGGCCGTTTCCTCCCCCAATCTGCTCATCACCCCCACCCATTGAGGCCAGACGACGATCGATTTCTTCTGGGTGGAGGTGGTGGCCTCGCCGGCCAGGTCCACCTGGCTGGGGCCGGCGCAGACCAGGTACCACATGTTCCGGGGCGAGGGTTCCCAGGTGTTCGATTCCGAGAGATAGCTGCCGTCGCTCCTGTAGAGGTAGCGGGAGTCGGTCATCAGCTCCCGCAGGCTGTTGCGGTCCACCACCGTCTGACGGGCGGTGGTGCGGGCAAGCTGGCGGCTGTCATGGTCCCGGTACCAGCGGTTGGCATCCGCCTCCAGGTTCCGCTCCCGGATCACCCGGTCCCGGGCCACCCACACGCGCGCGGACGTGAACAGCTCCAGGTACGGCTTCCTGCCCATCACTTGGGCACTCTCGATCACCTGTGCCAGCACGGCGTCCAGATCGGCCCCCTGCCCCATGGCTTTGTCGACGCCGGCCTGGAGGTCGGCCCGGTTCTGGTGCCAGACGATCAGCCGCGCCTCCTCGTCGATCTCCTTCTGGGCCGTCTCGCTCTTGGCCATCTCCAGCGCCGCCGGTTCCAGGTTGGCCCGCCGCAGGACCGCCAGCTTCGCCACCTCTCTCTGGAACTCCAGGTGCTCGGCCACCAGCCCCAGGACCGCCTCGGCCTCGGATACGCCCTGCTCGGCCGCCCGGGCGGCGATCTGCTGGGTGTATCCGAACTCGGCGAGGACCACCCTTCCGAGCTCGACGATCTCCTCCCGGTACTTCTCCATCAGCTGATCCACATCCCCTTCAAGGTGGTGAGCCCGGATGACGTTCCGGAGGGTCATCTCCTCCTCCAGCCAACCCATGGCGAAGAACTCGGTCAGGCTGGGCGCCTCGGTGGTCCCCATGATCCACATCGGCATCGGCCGGCGCCGGTCGAGGGCAATCTCGGTGAAGCGGGCTTGAGCCTCTTTATCCGGGCGGCGCTCCATCGCGGCGCTGGCCCGCTCCAGCACCTCCCCGTAGCGCGGCGGGCTGCCGTTGATCCCCTGGAGATAACGCTCCTGCAGCGCCTGAAAACGGCTGATCTGATCACCCTGCTTCCACCGTTGGACCATCCCCTCTTGGATCGGGTCCATCTCCTCATCTATCCGCCTCCGGAGCCAGGCCGACACCCGGGCCACTTCGCTCACCAGCTGACCCTGCTGCTCCGGCGGCGCCTCCCGCAGGGCGATGCGGTGCGCCTCCTCGCGGTCCACGTGGCGTTCGTTCTGGATCTGGTCAATCGCGGCGGAGCCCAAGCGCACCTCACAGACCGATGCCCGGGCCATGGCCACAATCTCCGAGTCCAGCGCGTGCTCCGCGTTGAGGCCGAACGGGTCGGCCATGTTCCGGACCGCCACCTCCAGGTCCTGCTGGTTCACCTCCACCTCCCGCCGGTCGACCACGCGGCCGTCCGGGAGCTCCGCGCGGATGATCCGCTCGCCGATGAAGAGAGGGATGAATTCCACCAGGTAGTTGACCCACTCCACCCAGGCCAGGTCCGGGCTCATCCAGGAGTTTTGACCGCCCCGGCGCACCGCCGCCTCCCGGAGGTTGGGGGCTTGGCCCGGCCGCTTCGCGAAGCCGATGCCGTAGCCGTAGCGGTCGGAGCCGGTGGCCGAAGGTCTCTGGAAGGCCACCATCCGGGCGTAGGTTTGCTTGGGGCACCGGTCAAGCGCCCGCTCCGCGTTCAGCAGAAGACTGCGCATCTGTGAGATCGTCTCGTCCACTTCCCGCTGGGCCTCGACAAAGGCAGCGTCGTTGAACTCCCGGCCCCGGTGGCCCATGGCGCTCAAGCGGTGCCTCTGCAGGGCCGCCGCCCGGGCGTTGCCGATCGCCTCCTCCCGGATAACCCGGTAGCGGTCGAGGGCCGCGTGGAGGTGGCCGACATGGCCCTCTTCATCCAGGTAGTCGGCCATCGCCGCCTCGGTGACGCCCCCCGCCCGCAGGACGGTGGTCAGGAAGCCGTCGCTGTTCCGGACCAGGACCTGCGCGGCCTTTTGGGCGCCGCTGTCGCCCTCCTTCACCTCCTTCGCCAGGAGCTCGTTGGCCCGCTGGTGCAGACGCGAGGCGGCCTGGCGCAGCTCAGGGGTGACCTCAACGAACTGGGCAGCCGCCACCTCGCCGGCCTGGTCCTGGAAGGCGGTGCTGGCCCTGCCGCCCACCAGCTTCTGCCCGTTCTCGTTGGCCACCCGGGCAATCCGGCGCGCGTTGTCCCGCTCCACCCCCTTGTCGTACCCGCGGACAATCTGGTGGAGGATCTGCTTCTTCGTGTCCACGTCGATGGAGTCGTCCCGGAAAACCTGCATGTACCGCTGGTAATCAAAGGGGATGTCGAACTGCAGCATGCCGATGAGCCAGCTCACCCAGATGTCCCGGTAATCGATCACCCAGTCGAGCCGGTCCTGGTCCGCCTGGGACTCCGCGGCGTCCCGCTGGTCGATCAAGGTGAGCGTGTCCACGCCCCGGATCCCCTTGTCGGTCAGGTGGATCTCCGGGAGCCGCTCCTGATCCCGTGTGGCGCTGGCCCGGAAGAGGGCGTCATCCGTCATCTGCTGGAAGAAGAAGTCCCACGTGCCTCCGTGGTCGATGTGCGGGGAGCGCAGCAGCGCGTGGAGCGCCTCCCGCTCCGGCTTTTTCAGGCGCTCGTAGAGGGAGAGAAGCAGGTGGATCGAGGCGCGGTCGGAGTAGCCGAGCGCCTGTGCCGCCCCGTGGAATAGGGCCAGCCCGTACAGGACGGCCCGGCCCTTCTGATGGCGGACCTTCTTGATCTGCTCGCCGATGGTGGTGTCCAACCGGATGGCGGGCCCCTGGCTCATGAAATCCAGGGTCATCGCGTGGTTCGCCCGGAATTCGATCGGGATCTCCCGGTCGCCCAGCTCCTCGAACAGCTGCTTGACCGCCGGGAAATCGTCGCTGTTGCGCGCCTGGAGCCACTGGATGCCCTCCTCCATCCAGGCGGCGACCTTCTCCGCGTTGGGATCGACCGCCGCGGCATCGCCGGCGGGAGCCACTCCACCCAGCTCTTTGTTTGTCGTCTTCCACTTGCCGGTGCCCACCAGCTCGCCCTCCACCCGCCGCGCCACCTGGATCCCCTTCTTGGTGGTGTGGTCCACCTTGGTTGTGAAACCTGTTGCGGGGGCCTCGACGATCTCTCCCTCTCTTCCGGCGGCGGCCTCGAGCTCGTTGAGGACCTGCTGGACCTCGGGGACGTTGCTCACATAAGTCAGGTCGGCCTGCAGCTTGGGATTCACTTCGTGGAGGACGACCTTCAGACCGGCCTCCGCGGCGTTCTGGACGAGATCGGTCACATAGAACTCGTTCTTGGGCTGGGTCAGAGTGACCGGGCCCAGGAGCTCCGAAAGCAGCCGGGCGCTGCGGATCCAGTACAGAGAGACGTTGCAGAACCGTATCCCATCGAGCTGCCGGTGGCCGTACGTGTGCAGGCGCCGTGCCGGCTCCTTCTTCATGTCGTCGATAACCGCCTGCTCCACGATCGCCACCACTTCGTTGTCCGTCCCCCGGCGGGTAACCACCCTTCCCTTCCCCTTGGGGTCCTCAAAGCGGGAGGCCGAAACCACCACGTCCGCGTCCTGCTCCCGCGCGAACTCCCGCAAGCCCTTCAGCGCATCGCCGAGCAGGGTCTGGTCGGCCATCATGATGATGACCGGCCTATCCAGGGTCTGAGGTTCCCTGAAGGCGGCCAGGGCGTGGTACACGGCGTGGCCCGTCCCTCTTGGCTCCTGCTGCACCGCGTAGGTGATCGGCTTCGCCGCGTGGGCATCGCACGCCTGCCGGATGAGGTCCCCATCCCGCTCCGGAGGACCGATGATCATCAGGACGTCCAGCCCCTGGCTCAGCGCGTCCCCAATGGGGATGGCCACCGACGGAACCTGTTTCCCTCCTACGGTGAGCGGGTAAAGGAGTTTGTTCCGAGGCGTCCCTGCAGGAAGGTGGCCCTGCTGTACCCCCGCATCCACGGAGTCCGCGAACCGCATGGCCCTTCCGGCGCCGACAGCGATAACAAGGCCTTCCTGATCGGCGGGTCCGGCCGGCACGCCTCCTTCCGGGATGACGGTGACCGCGTCGAGGTCAACGGCGCCGCTGAGAGGGGTGTTATCCGGTTCGGCCAGGCCGGCGGTGAGCGCGGCCTCGAGGCCGGGCGCCGCGCCAGACTCCCTGCCAGCCTGTCCGCGCAGCTGCTCGCGGGCGAGGGAGGGCCCCTCCTCTCCCGCCCAGGCGGACGGCGGAAGAACCTGCCCCAGCAGGAAGGCCTGCAGCGTGATCCAGCCGAAGAATCTGAAGGTCCCTCTCGTCATCCCGCAACCCCCCGCCTGCGCCATCGGCTTACACGTACTCAGCGAGGCCCGCGGCGGCTTCAAGCAGCCCAATCAGCCAGTTGAGAGCCGCCCCTGCCACCGCCCCAAGGTTCATCAGGATCTGCCGCGTCGTCAGCCCCGCTTTCACCAGCACTCCTCTGCGCGGCCCCACCGCCGCTTGAACCTGCTCTGGAGGTTGGTTGGAGTTGACCTCCACACTCTCCATCCCTGCCATCACGTTGATCGCTCCGCCCAGCGCCGCCTCATAGCCCCGCTGATCCACAAAGAAAACGCTGATCCCCAAATCCTCCGCAGTCCGCCCGGTCAATTTCTCAGCGTCCAGAAGCGCATCCACCGATGCCACCACCACCGTCACTCCCGGAGGAACAAACAGCCCCGCGGCCGTCTGTGTGGGATCACCGCTCAAATCCACCACAATCCCCGTCGTGGAAGGGGCCGCAGACACGTATTCAATTCCGCCTAAGCCCCGGAACCCCTGCATCACCTCCGGGAGGAGACTGTACGCCTCCGTCGAGGTGACCCCCCCGAGCGGGGCAGCTGTCACCGTGAGGGGCGCCGCGGGCCGTGGGGTGACCGCCGACTGCACTGCCCCCTGCGGTCCCCCCAGCAGATGCGACCAGTAGGACTCCTGGGGAGGCGGCACCAACGAGAGGGTGACGCTCGGGCGTCCCAGCACCCCCTCTTCCTCCGTTGGAAGATTCCCCGCCCACCACTTCGCGTCCAGGCCTCTGAAAGGCAGCTTGATCTCATAGCGAGGGATCTCACTCTCCTCACCCTCGAAGGGGACCCGCCCCTTGTTTTCGAGCTGACCCTCTCCCAGAGCGGCGATCCGCAACGCCAGCTCCCGCTCCTCCGGGTCCTCATAGTGACGATGGCCCAACTGGGTGACGCTCGGGTGGATGGTCTCGGCCAACACCCACTTGAGAAGTTGAAGATCCAGCCCGGTGTGGCCGAACTCCGCCTGGTTCATGGAAACGTCGGCCAGAATGACGTCGTGGGGGCTCATGCTCTCCGGAGAGAAGCCCAACATCAGGCTGACAATCTCCCTGCCGCTCTTAGGGTCATGCGCGGAGTAATGAAGGTACGAGTGGGGGACGATCCCCCGCTCGGCGGCAATCCTCGCCTTGTCGGGGAGATCCCGGCGATGGATCCGGATCTCCACCTGGGCGGGGATCTGGGAAACCCAATCGACCGCCCGGCGCGCTGGAGAATCGGGGGGGAAGAGGGGGCTCGTCAGGAGGGCGCGCCGGAGGGCCCAGAGCTCTAGTTGGGGCAGGCCCGCCTCATGGACCAGCTTGTTTCGGACGATCGGAACCAGCCACCGGCCGTCGGGCGCCTGCGCGGCGACGCTCAGCTCGCCGGCGGGCCCCCGGAACATCTCGAAGCGCCAGCCGGAGGAGTCGGTGTGTGTCCCGGCCGCAGTGAGTTGGTCCGCAGGGATCTGCAGCCGCATGGCGACGGCCGCCGCCCCCTCCTTCCGCCCGGCCGCCAGATCGAACAGCGCCTGCACGGCCGACTGGCCCGGCGGCCGCATGGCGATCCGGGCGGCGACGTGCCCCCACCCCTTGTGCAGGCGCCGCATCGCCCTGCGCTTGGCAATCTCGATCTTCAGGAGCCGATTCAACGCTTCCGGCCCCTGCCTCCCGGAGCGGATCACCCGCTCAGGCAGCGTGTGCCCGGTTTTCGTCCGGTCCACTGCAATCTGGACAAGATCCGGATGGTCCAGCGTGAAGATGGCGTAGCCGCTGAAACCAGGCAGCGCTTCGTCGTCCAGCACGGCGATACGTCCCTGGCGCCCCGGATCGTTCAGGTAGACTTCGCGGATCAAGTCCGCTTTGCCCGCCACCTCCACGTTGAGGGAGGTGGTCCCCGCGTATTGGAGCCAGACCTGCCCTTCCGGGAACAGGCCTGTCTTCATGAGCGCCGCGCGCAGCTTCCGGCGGGCAACTTGGGCCTCCTGCTTGGTCATTCTTCCCGTGTCCACTGCCGGCCGGTACGCGTAGATTGCCATGGTGCCCGGCGGCGACCCCGCCTTGGGCAGGTAGAGGGCAACGTTCCCGTACTCGCAGACCGTGTGAGCTGGGTTCCCGGTCGCGTCACCCGGATAGACGGCGTCCGGCTGCGCCTGCCCCGTGACCTGCGCCAGCGCTTGCTGAAGAGTTTCCGCGCCGAGTCCGCGCCCGGCCACCAACCCCTGGAGCGCCGGATGCGCCATTCCCGAGCCGGCGTGCAGCCCCACGCGAGCCTCAGCCCGCTTCCCCGCGCGAGAGCGGATCTCCTCCACTCGCCCCCTTCGGGTGATGTTCTCCTCGTCGCGGTTGGAGAGCCAGTGAAATCCCCCCCCCAGTCGCGCATACTCCCCGACCAAGGTCACCGTCTCATCCGAGACGGAAGCGTCCCGGTCGGGCGCTCCCGTCTCGTCCAGATCACACAGGATCTCAGCCAGCGGAGGCCCCATCGCCTGCAGGTCCAGGAGATCGAACGGTTCAAGGGGAAACCGCGAAAAATCGTGGATCCCCCCCTGCGAAGGAGTCTCCCCACGATCTATGCGTCGCTTCTGCTCCTCAGCGATCCAGGCGTAGGCCCGCCCGAGCCGGCCCTTGTCGTGCCCCACGCCGCGGCGCTGGCCGCGTCCCTCTCCCGGGACGTATTGTTCCATCCACGTGGTGGTGAAATCGTCCAGGATGACGGTGATCCCACGGCGACGGAGCTCTTCAAGCTCCTCTGTGCTCAGGATGGGCACCCCGCCTCGGTTCTTGTAGGTGGCGCGACTGTCGCCATGGTCGGAGAGGGCGAGGGCCAGCACCAGCTCATCCTCCGGGCTCTCGACGCCCGAATCCCGCAACCGATCCAGCGCCGCCTTGCAGGCCGGGGTGGACGGGTCAAACTGCTTGAGGGCTTTCGGATAATGAAGCACCTTCCCCTCCCCCGCGGCCAGGGCGAGCGCCCGGGCCTCCCCAAAGGCCTCCTTCCTGGGCCACCGGGTATTGACCAATAGATACTTCACGGTTTCCTGCAGCGGGTAGCCGGTATGCTCTTCCCAGGATTCCACGTAGTTGCGCAGGGACCACCCCCCCGTCTCGCTGTTGCGCGTGAGGTTGAGCACCAAGGTGCCCGCCAGATCCGGCCGCTCCTTCGCAACGATCTTGGCGTACGATGGAAGGAGGATGGGAAGCAGGCTCGCGAACCAGCTCGAAGGCCCGAAACGGATCATGGCCCCCGGCCTCGCGTGCCGGATCAGCATTTCCAGGACACCATCCGGGGGCACGTCAATCGGCACCACCCGTTTCTGGCCAGCGGCCTCTGGATCAATGACGCCGAACGTCCTGTAATCGACGACCCCCTCGTCATTCCGACGCGCATCCGGATAAAGGCTGATGGCGACCTGCCCTCGATCGAGGATCTCGATCGGGGCGGATCCCGGCTCCGCGGGCGTGGTGATGGTCTCCATGGAACTGCGGACCTCCCCATCCGAGCCGACCCATTCGGCGTGAAGCTCCTGGGCCGCCGTGGAGTTGACCATGATGAGCGGGCCGAAGGCCTGCGCGGCCAGGTAGTCCCCCACCCAGTAGCGGCCCTGATCGATTGTCCGGCGCTTGCCGTCGTAGGCGCCCACTCCAGCGAAGACCGCGTTGCGGATCATGTGGCGCACGCTGGGGAGGTTGACGTCCAAGCGGCCCGGGGCTACGTAGTGCTGGTCCGTGAGGGCCGCGATGTTCAGGAGCTCCACGGCCATCCGGAGGAATGGAATCCGCTCCTCCCGGTCGAAGATCTCGGGCCAGCCCGGCTGGCTCGCGAACTCCGCCAGGAGAAGCTCCACCCTCGCCCTGAAGGAGCCCGCGTCCGGGCCGAGCCGGCTCCAGTGCTTGGAGTCCCGCCAGATCCCTTCGTGATCCGGCTCGAGGAGGGTTTCCTGCACGGCTGGAGAGAATCCTCCCTTGATTCCGGCGGTCACGTCTCCGGCCCTCTCCGTCGGGCCGAAGGGGCCAAGGAGGATGTTGAATATGTCCCGTGTCCTGCCCCCGTTGTCAGAGTTGTTCGTGACACCAACCCCCACCCTCCTGTCCAGGAGCGGGTGTCCGCGGCTCACCTGGGAGTTCGTCTGGATGGAGGACCCGCCCCCGAAATCGAGCGCGTCTGCGGAGACCTTGGAGAGCTGCTCCAACGCGAAACCCACGGCACCGTCGTCGCGGTCCTGCCACAGGCGAGCCCACTCTCCGGAAGGATCCTGCGGGGAGGCGCGGCTCAGAAAACCATTCAGGGAATCCGGATGCAGCAATCCCTGGACCGCGTGGTAGGGAGTGAGGCCTCTCCTTCCCTCCGGATCCTCGCGCGCGATGAGGCCGAGCACCGCCTCCTCGGCCGCCTCCGGAGACCCAAAGATCCGCTCCAACGACTTGAAGTTCGGGTGGCCCTTCCAGGCGTCGCCCACCGGCGGCTTGGGCATCGCCAGAGTGAGCAGCTCGGCATAGCCGACGGTCTCCTCTTGGCCACCGGCGTCCTTTAGAGGGGTGTTATCCGGTTCGGCCAGGCCGGCGGTGAGCGCGGACTCGAGGCCGGACGCCGTGCCGGACTCCCTGCCGGCCTGTCCGCGCAGCTGCTCGCGGGCGAGGGAGGGCCGCTCCTCTCCCGCCCAGGCGGACGGGGGAACGACCTGCGTAAACACGAGCGCCTGGATCGTTATCCAGGCGGCCAAACGGTGCTGGCTTTTTCTCATCACCTCACCGAAATTCATCCCAACGTCATCATGTCCCCGAAAGAGGTTACGCCTGGAACGCCAGCGTGGCCTGGTCGATGAACTCCAGCCAGAGGACCAGCGTTTCAGGCGTAATCTCGATGCCGTACTCTTCTTTGAGCTTCTTTTGGAGATCCTCGGAAACGGGAGCATCTGTTCCCAGCAGGACCGGCTGAGAAACTCCCAAACCTTCCCGCAGGAAATTTTCTGCTTCCCCACTTGCCACGTTCACCTTCCCCCCGATGTTGCCATCGTCCAACCGGATCACGCGGGCTGCGGGGGCCAGCTTGTTGGCGAGGGCCTGCTCCCGCTCGTTGCGGACGATCAGAACCACGGGGATCGCAGCGCCTGTCCCATCGCGCGCATGACTCAGGGCTGTGCACAAAGCAAGCACCGAAGCGTTCGGCCCGCCATAGAACCCGATTCCAGTCCGCTGGGTCTTGGCCGCATCCTGAATCCCGCTCCTGAGCTCCTCGAGCCGCGCGATGTCCACCTCGGCCAGCCCCGCCGGCTTCTCCACCGGCGCCGGCGCCTTGCCCTCGTCCTGGCCGGCGAGGATCGTCACATCCGCCGAAGCGGCGGTCAGAGCGGCTGTCAGCTGGTCCACGCCCTTCACAATGCCGTCCGTCGTGGGCTGCAGCTTCTTCTTGACGAAGGAGTTCTCCGCGGCCGGCTCGAGGACTCCCTCGCCCGCCTGTCCCATCACCCGGGTGAACTCTGCCAGGCGCCTGTCCAGGGGCTGCTTGACGCCCTCCGTGATCGAGAGCTGCTGATCCCTGAACTGGGCCAAAACGGCGCTCAGCTTCTGGCCGACCAAACCGGGGTCTGCCTGGAGGATCTTCCTCTCGTGTTCCCAGCGGCGGTCGGCGGCGGGCTGGAGGAACAGGTCCTGCACCGCCTGAAGAGTCAGGTTGCCCGCCGCGCTCAGGCGGCCGAGCTGGCGGTACAGCCCCTGCAGGGCGTAATACCGCACAAACGCCTTGTAGGTATCGATTCCCCTTTTACGGTTGTCCTCGGTGAGGTAGTTGTTCCCAAGACCCCGGACGGCATCCTCGCCGAGATAAATCTGACGCTGGACTTCCTTGCCGTCCCTGTCCACCGTGGTGACGGTCATGGCCTTCGAGGGATCCACCCCCTCCAGCGCCTGTATGGCGCCGACCATGAGGTCCACCACATCCGGCTGCAGGATCTCAAAGTTGAAGCGGTACCGGATCGATTTCTGCCGGGCTCCCCACTTGTCCTCGTTGCGCAGGAGGAGGTACATGTACTCCCTCAGCACCCAGCCGGGGACCACTTCGTTGTAGGCCCGGTACCTGGGATCCACCTGCGACAGGATCGCTTGAGAGGCCTCGCCCATCAGCATGCACGGGAATGAGACCTCCTGTTTCGGGCTCACCTTGAGCTTGGTCTGGATCATCGAATGCGGCGACCCCTTCAGGTTCACCGGGTAGACCAGGACCACCTGCGTCCCTAGGAACATCCCCTTGGCGACCATCGCCTCCAGGTCCGGCCCGTACCCGTCGTGGTTGGAGGTCTGGCCCGCGCTGCCGATGTTGATCCCCATCCCCAGGTGCGCTCCAAGGCTCAGAGAGCCCTTGTGGTGGCTCACCACGAAGGGCTCCAGGAAGACGGACCCGAACTCCCCCTTGGCCACCAGGCTGTCGGGACCCAGGTAGACGTTCAGCACATCCACGCCCTCCTCGGCGGTGGCGTGCTCGTCCATGAAGGTCTTCACGACGCGGGCGGCCGAAGCCACGTGGCTCCCCGGCTTCATCACGACAAAGGTCAGCTGAGCGTCCGCCCCGATCTCAATCCGCTGCTGCTTGGCATACGCCGCAATCTGCTTGGCAGGATCCTTCCGCAGCGCATCAATCTTATCGGGTGTCAGGCCGGCCAGCAGGACGGGGGTCTTCTGGGTTCCATCCGCCAGACGCTCAAGCTCCTCCCGTTCCGCCCGTGAGAACCCGCCCATGATGATCGACTGCCTCACGTGGGTTGCGCTCCGGAGGACCGTATCTCGGCCGACGTAGGCATCGGTCACATCACCGACCTGCTCGATGAGCGCCCCCTCTTCCACAATGCCCCACGCGGATTTCGCCTGGCGCACATACTCGTCATGCCGCTCCCGGTACTTCTTGGCCAGCTCTGGATCCGCAAGGAGCCGCTCCGACAGATGAAGCGCCCCCTGGAGGGTCATCTCGGGGTAGGTCAGCAGCTCCCGCTTGCCGTATTCGTTGCGGATCTCAAACGGCGTCCCCAGCCCGAAGGTGGTCCCGGCGTCATCCACCACGAGGGTAGACTGCCGGACGCCTGCGCCCCGCTTCACCACGTAGTTCCTCAGGGTGGAAGCCTCGACCACGGCTCCCCCGGCAATCCGGTTCTTCCCATAGAAGATCGAGTTCCGGATCCCCACGGGGATGGACCCGATGGTGGGCAAGGTGACCTCGCCTTCTCCGATCTTCCCGATCTCAATATCGCCCCAGAACTGGTTCCCGAGGATACGGTCCAGATCCTCGTCCGTCATGTCCGCGTCCACCATCACCCGCTTCCAGTCTGCCGCAGAGTTGCCGTTTCTCTTCAGCCGGCTGATCTGCTTCTGGGCCAGGTTCTTCAGATTGGGCAGGCCGGCTGCGTTCACCTCGCGGACAGACTCCAGCATCTCGGAGGACCGCCTGGCCTGCTCAATCGCGGCGACTGGATCGTACGCCGCCACCTCCTCATCCCACGTCAGGAACTCCTCCTGCCCCGCGGTGATGCGGACCGTCGCTGCGGCGGCGTCTATTTCAACATTCACCGAGCCGGTTGGAGGCACCCCCAGCGCGGCGAGAGCATTCTTCACCGCCGCGTTCACGGAAGGGTAGTTCTTCCCTGATATCAAAAATTCGTTTTGTGCACCCTGAACACTTGGACAGGTCAAGGTCCAGGGTCGCGAACTCTCTATTCCCCGGAAGACGTGCCGAGCGATAACACGCTGGGTCGCCGGAAGAGACACCACCTCGGTTGGAGGGGCGGCCGTGACAGCGACCAGGGGCGGCCCCGTTCCGGGCGGAGTGGCCTGGGGCGGGGCGCGGGAGATATCCAAGGCCGTGCGGACGTTCTGATCAAGGGAATGGACTAGGTCTGAGTCCACCGGCTCGGGAACGGAGTACCTCAAGATCCTGGCTTCCTGGAAGACGACCTCCTCGGGCGCAGGAACGCCCTGCGGTCCGGTGGGGGGGGTTGGGAACACGCCCGACCCCTCCACGCGCCCCCGAACCTCCTGGAGATCGCTGGAGGACGGCACAAGGACGGTCAGCACGCATTGCTCATCGGGCCGATAGGGATCCTGCGATACGAAGACCGCGGCAGGGTCGCCCGCGGCCTGCATCCTGAGGAAGTACCGATAAAACCCATACAGGGATCGCAGCTCACCATGCTGGGTGGTCGGGAGGGCTCGCATTACCTCTCTGAAATCGTCCGGAACCAGGGCATTGATTCCCTCCTGGATGGCAGAGAAAGCTTCCCTCACCGTGCCCAAGGAATCATTGATGATGAACGTCGTGACACCGGAGTGATTGAAATTGGCCGTCACGGTGCTGTCGACGCTGATGCTGCGCGCCTCCAGAGGCCCAGTCACGCAGTTCAGCACTCCTTCGTCTTCCCTTTCTCCGACGATCAAGAGGGTGGTTTGGTTCTCCCCCGGTCCTGGCGCCGCAACGAAGTTGACCAGGTGATCCCTTCGGAACTGACCGAGGAGGTTCTGCCGGGCTTGGTCGTGATCAAACTGCTCAGCGGGCGTGATCTCCGCACGTGGAGGGGCTGGCGGCTCAGCAACGGGAGCGCCGGCGGGGACGGGGGCCGGTGGGAGCTCCCCCACCGCGCTGTAAGGCCGGCAGATCTCGGACAGGTTCCTGGCGACGAACTCGGCGTCCTCAGGTGTATTCATCTCGAAGCGCACCAGAGCAATCTCTGGGGAGTCGGGGTTCTCCTGGAAAGCGGAGACAAAGAGATCGTGAGGGTCCGTTGGCCCCCCGCGGGACCTCTGGGAGATCTCACCGAGCGCATCCTGGAGGCCGATGTTTGGATTCGGAAGACCGGCAGCCTCCCGATACGGGAACGCGACGTACAGGCAGTGGTAGTTGCCTTCCCGGGCAATCCGGACGGTCAGCGGTCCATACCCGCCACGGTTCTCAGCAAAGACTCCCACAAGCCGGTCGACCTGCGCGGGTATGCGTCCACGGTGCTCCAACTCCGTCTCCAGGCGGTCCTGGGCGAGGACCGACAGCCCGACGCGAGCACCCCCTGCTTCCATCATTTCCACGGAAGGAAGCTGCGCGAGCGTGGCCCACTGGGAACCTTCGCGGTAGGCGTACTCAGGGCTTTCGGAACGCTTGAGTTCGTGCGCCAGGACGCGCCCGATGAGCTCCTGGCAGAAGCTGGTCATCTCGTTGAACGTGTCCGGGACCGTCAGAATCAAGTGGGCTCCGGAGTTGACCACCTGGGGCTTATTCCGGTCCCCCTCCCTGACAATCAAGATGAACCTGCCGTTGCGTGTTCTTACCCTCTGCGCGTCCACGATCGCAGCGCCGAACGTGCGGCTGTCTGTCGCCAAGATGACGATCGCAACGTCCTTTCCGTCCAGTCGGCCATCCTCCATGTTGTCTGGGTCAAAATCGGGGGATACGCCTTCCCGAAAGAACCAGTTCTGCACCGGGAATTTGGAGATGTCGTCATTCACGGTAGCTAAGTGGCCGTGCACCGACTCATCCACCTCCTGGTGCTTCACTAGTAAGCCTGCTTGCTGCATCCCCAAATCCATGGCGGCAGCGCTGGCCCGGTCCTGCACGCCCCCCGTGGTGCCCCAAAAGCGGTACTGCTTTCCCGGATTGTCGGAGGGACCGAACCGGTTCTGCCTCAACGAGACCAGCGCGTCCCGGAGGGAGCCGCCTCCTGAGAAATCGGGGGTCGTCCCCTCCAGCACAAATCCCCTCGCGACGTCATAGCTCGCCCGGTATCGCCGGCCTCCGATGACATGCTCCCTCTGCGGATCCTTGAGGCCGGTCACAGCACCTCCGCTGACCCGCAGTTCCACCTCCAGGGCCTCTTCGGTTCCGTCCTCGGCAAGCCTGCGGATGCGCACGATCCCGGAGGTCACCTCGCCACCCTCACGCGGCACGGTGGGCGTGTAGGTGAACGTCGCCGGGCGGTGTCCGAGAGGGACGGTTACGGCGGCTACGTCCGGGCGCTGAAAGAGACGGTCCCCGGTCTCCGCCACTTCGGTGTAAAGGGAGTTGAGGGTCCTCGCCAGCATGTTGGGAACCGTGGAGAGGGCCCGCTCATGCAGTTTGGCGTCGGGAACGTCCCTCATTTGGCCCAAGCGGGAGCCGACCAGCAGCAGGGCGGCATAGTACGAGGGAACGGCAAGCACCGAATCCATGTCGGAGGCAGCGAATTGGGCGGAGCCGTGCGATGCGTAGGCCTGGAGCGGGCTGCGGTCATCACACACCGTGAGGATCGCCGCCCCGCGGGCCTTCATCCGGCCCAGCGCCTCCGCCAACATGGGGTCGGCGATGCCTTCCGCCGCCACCTGGCCCTTCTGCTGAGCGTCCCGGCCCTGTGGGGAGGCAATGCCGACCACCTCCGCCTCATCTGCGCCGCGGTGGTTGCTCCGGCTGATCGCGATCACCAGCGTGCCAGGCGTCACATCCTCTTCCAAGGTGAAGTCGGCCGGCCGGTGAAGCACAACAGGGACGCCGAGCAGATCGGGCTGCGTGGACTTAAGGCTGATCCCGCGCTTGCGCAGCACAGTCAACACATAGGTCCGGTCCGCCAAGTTAAGTGTCCTCTCCGAGGCGTCGTAGTTCACCCCTTCCTGCGCCGCCACGACCTCCAGGATTCCTCTCTGATCGCCGGAGAATTCCACGGCCGGCGCCGGTTCGCCGTCGAACTGGATGCTGATCCGGTTCTCCGCCTGGCGGTCGGCGGAAGACCGACGGAAGCGGATCGTCGCCGCCCGCCCATTGATGGCCCGCCGGATCGCGTTCACCCGGAACTGCCCACGGTCATCCTTGGCCTCGGCGAACAGCTTGTCGTCCTGGGAATCGCTCAGGACCACCTCGCTGTTGGACAGGGGTATGCTGGCCATCTTTCCGGCCACCTCCGCGGCCTCCTCGGCGTCGTACAGGACGACAACCCTCTTTAATCCCTCCAGGGTCGGGCCGAACGATTCCTTGAGCGCCTGCTCGTTCAGGTCAAACTTCCCTTGGAGACGCAGGCCATCCAACACCTCCTGGACACGGGCCGGCATTCTGTGGATCCCCTGGTCCGTGGCCGATGCGAGCTTCTCCCATCTGGCCTCCAGCGCCTTGAGATATCCGGCCATCTCCGCCTGGAGGGCTTCCGCTTGCTGCGCGTCCTTCCCGAGAAAATCCGAAACCGTCATGAGTGCGCCGAAGGCCAGCGCCACCGACAGCACCGTCACCGATTTGGCGAGGTTCCTGGGGCCATCGGTCGCCTCGTTGCTGTACCCGGCCGCCAGGGCAAGCAGGACACCGTACAGCTGTCCCAGGATCACATCCATCATGGGCTGCAGCGTGAAGTGCACCTTCGGCACCGTGAGCCGGGCGACCAACGGGTTGTCCCCTTCCCCGTCAAAGTCCCGCTCCAGGGCCTCCATCTCCTTCAAGAACTCTTCCCAGTCTTTTCCGTAGGCCCCTTGCTCCTCCTCCGACAGTTTCATCTCCTTGGGGAAGGTCTGCACGACGACGCTTACCTTATGCCGGCGCGCCTTCCGGAGGACTTCGGTGGCGTTCCGGATCCTGGGCAGGGAGGTCGCATTGAGGATCCACTCCACGTTGATGCCTGGGGTCCTCTTCACGACGCTTTCATATTTGTGGCTCGCCATGTCATAGGAGCAGAAGTCGATGTTCCTGGTCTCCCCCAATTTGATCGCCATCTCATCCGGGATCGGATTGTTATAGTAGTCGCCGATGACCATCGCCGCCCCGAAGCGCCGGGAGTGCCGTGCCATCTTCCAGAGCTTGGAGTCCTCGTCCTCAAAGCTTCTGTCGACGTCACTGAGGATGCCCGCCAGGTGCTCCGGCAGCGCCACATAATCGGGATAAACCTGTTCCAGCCGTCGTTTCAGCTTTTCCCGAAACTGGGGATCCTTCGTCTCCTCCTGGGCAAGCCGGTTCAGGTAGATCGCGTCCTCGAACAACGCTTCCAGTATCATCAAGAAACCCACGGTCGTGTAGATCGCCACCTCCTTCTTGCTCCGGGCGTGGATGGTCCCTCCGGAGTCTTCCACAATGTCGGCCAGATCCCGGACCGTGGGGTTGCCCGTGATCCCCAAGACTAAGAGCCCCTGGCTCTTGAGCCACTGCAGGGCAAGCAGGGTAAGCGCCGTCGTGGCGGACCAGGTGGTGCCGCCTGCCTGGGTTGTCTCCGGGTCGTAGTGGGCCGCAGTGGAGATGAGCCGGGCCGGCGTCGTGGTGTCATAATTGAGGAATGGAAGCAGAAAGCGGTAGATGCCGCGCGCTGCGACGTTGACGTACTCCGAACTGCCCACCCCCGTCCTGACGATTGTCCCCTCGCCCTTCGCGAATACTCGCCTCAACCACTCTCGGAGCCTGAGCTCGTTCAGCCCGTCCTCCTCTCCCCCTGCGAAAGATCCCGCCTCCTGCGTCAGTTGCGCGAGCTGGCCGGCAGTCCCGGTCAGCCCATCATGAGAGATGACCAAGCTGTTGGAGTCGCCAGCCCGGACGCCGGCGTGCACCCGCATGTCGATCAGTGCGCCGAGCTGAGAGGAAATCTCTCCCAGGCCGAACGTCGGGAAGCCCCGCCTGCTGGCGGCCGCGAAGGTCAGCTTCCGGTCGGTATGAACCTTGATGTTGTCCCGCTCCGCCTCGATGACCTGCGACGCGCGGCCGGAAGAGACCCTGGCAAGCACCTGCCCGCGAAGGTTGGTGATCTCGAACTCCATTTCAAAGCGGCTCTTCTCGGAATTCCACACCTTCCTGGCCTTCAGGTATTTCTGGCTGCCCTTCAGCGCGATGCTGAGCTCAGCCTTGAAGACCGCGACCTTTGCTTCCAGGGCCTTCACACGCGCCACCAGCCGCCGGGTCTCTTCATCAAACTGCTGCGCGGTGAGCGCCTGCGGGTCGTTCGGCTGAGTCTTTCCCAGCTTCCTCCGCTTCACCAAGTCATTGATCGCCTTGTAATACATAAGGGACAATTCTGTGTCCCTCTCAATGGCCGTTTGAACCTCACCCGGGTCCTGCATGCGCACGGCTGTCAACGCGTCAGAGGTGTATTGGAGTTGAACATTCTTCCCATCCCTATCCCGGACAACCACCACCTCCACCCCGCGCCGGTGGCTCAGCACGCCGTCAAGCTCTGGATCGTACTGTGAGATCATGCCCAGGGCAATCTCCGATGAGGCTTCGCCCGGCGTCACCAAGATCCCCTCAGCAAACTCCAGGCAGGCGATGCGGTGGGCCACCTCGTCGTTCGTGAAAGCGAAC
>CAYJUA010000005.1:0-32283 GCA_964373295.1 uncultured Planctomycetia bacterium | reverse complement strand
AACTCCGCGTGTGGGCGAGAAGTGGGATTTTGAGAAGCGGACTGCCTTTTCACTTCTCATAGGAGAAACTCCGCGTGTGGGCGAGAAGTGGGATTTTGAGAAGCGGACTGCCTTTTCACTTGAGCTCCAGGATGTTGAAGGAGGTGGGGTCGCCCCACTGCCGCTCGGGCGAGCTGGAAAGGAGGCACTTCTGCGGCTGGTGGGCCGCGTCGCAGTCCGAGCCGTCCACCATGATCCCCATCTGGAAGCCGGCCGCCAGCTTCCCGGCGTGCAGGATGCCCTGGTGCCGGGCCAGCACCTCCGGCGGGATCGGCACGCGCGTCTTGAGCTCCGGGCGGCCCGGCTCCACCCCGATCCTCTTCGGGACGTTCTGCATCAGGAACGCGGCGGGGAAGCGGGCCTCCATCGCGTAGCCCTTCTCCGTCTTCCGGGCGGCGAGCTCGACCTGCCGGACGGAGGCGGGGTCGACGGAGGGGTCCCAGACGTGGACCTCCGGCTTCAGCCCCTTGAAATTGCCGGGGCTCAGGCCGATCTGGAAGTCATCCGCGGAGTTGACCGCCTCGGTGTAGTCCCCGTAGAGGTCGACGTCGAACCAGATCTCGAAGTGGTCCCCCTCCCACATGTCCGCCCCCCGCTTCTCCTGGACGACCGCGTTGTCGGTGACGTCCAGCGCCAGGACGACCGCCTCCGGCTCCCAGCGGATCGCCAGCCGGTACGAGAGGTCGTGCGCCCCTTCCCAGGCGCCGGCGCCGTAGAGCACCTGCTTGCGCTTGTCGAAGAGCGCCCATCCGGCCTTGGCCCACTCCGACAGGTCGCCGTCCACCTGGGTGCGCTGGCCCGGCGAGGCCGCGTCCAGAGGCGGCACCTTGTCGGTGCGCTCCCGGGTGGGGACGTTGCGGCCCCGCTGGAGCATCTTGTAGCTGTAATCGCAGTGGATGGCGATGCCGTCGAAGCTCGGGCTGCCCGCGAACGCGTCGGCCACCGCGGAGAGCTCCCGCTCCATCTCCTCCCACCCCTCCTCGAAGAAGGTGTTCCGGCGCTTGCCCTGGTTCATCTGCACCAGGTCCTGGGTCTCCACGCCGATCACGATCGCCACCCCTGCCTTCGCGGCCAGCTCCACGTGAGGGCGGCCCTGGTCGATGACGTCGCGGGCGGTGTCGTAGTAGTCCATGAGGGCCGCGTAGTCGAGATGCCTGAGGAGCTTCTCCTCCATCTCCGGCTCCCGGTTGTAGAAGAGGGGGATCGCCAGCCCCATCACGAACGGCTTACCGGCCGTCGGGCCCCGCGCCCACGGGCGCGGACCGGCGCCAGAGACGGTGCCAGGTTGACCCGACCCCTCTTGGTCCTCGTCGATGAGCTTCCGGCACTGCGCCAGCAGCACCAGGAACTCGCTCTTCAGCCTCTCCCGGTCGCCGGTCTCCCACTCCTGCGTGAGGTACGGCTCGATGTCCATGTGGATGCCGTCGATCCGCTCCTCGATGGGGCGCTTCCGGTTGAACTCCAGGAAGCCGCGGATCCAGTCGGTCACGCGCGAGTGGTACTCCTTGAGCGCCCAGAGGGGGTTGCCCTGCAGGCCCTGCACCTCGATCCCCTGGGCGTGGGCCTCCCGGAGGAACTGGGCCAAGCCCTTCTGGTAATCCTGCGGGGTCTGGGAGAGGGGCTCCTCCCCCAGATAGATGTAGTAGCGCTCGATGGCCGTCCGCCGGCTGAACTCCAGCATGTCGCGCCGCACATCCAGCTTGTTCACCGGGTCCCACTTCCAGACCCACAGGGCGCGCGGGCTGCGCTCGTCCCGCCGGGCGCGGGGCACGTTCTCCTGGATGATCCTCTCCACCCCGGGGTCGAAGGCAAAGCACACGTCGTCGATCTGGACCGCCCCCGCCCCCTCGTACCGGAACCAGAGGACCAGGGACCCCATCCGGGTCATGTCCAGCTCCGTGCGCAGGGACAGCAGGGGGATCTTCACCTTCTGCCACTCGGCGCTGATCCCCTGCGGGAGGAAGCCGGCGATCGAGCCGACGTAGACCGCGTCGATCTCCAGGTCCTGCATCTTGTTGTCGGCGAGGCCGATGTCGAACCGCTCCCCGCCCTTCTCGCCCCGCACCCAGAAGGTCAGCGCGTTGTGCCGGGAGACGTCGATGCCGTTTAAGAGGGTGTACCAGCCGCACCAGCCGCCGGACTTGCTGTACTCGATGCGCAGGGCGCGGCCCGCCGAGCCGGGGCGGGTGTCCGGCACCTTGGTGATCACCGTCGAGGAGGGGCGGCGGGCCCAGGTGCCCTGGAAGGCGTCCAGCCGGTTCTTCCGCTCGGCGAAGATCCCCTGCGTCTGGCCGGTCTCGAAGTCGTCCACCAGGATCGCTTCGGGCGTCTTCTCGGAGATTCCGGCGCCGGGAGGCGGGGTGGCAGCGCCAGCCTGGGAGGCCGCAGGGGCCGGCAGCCATAACCCCATCAGCGACAAAATGATCGCACCTATGAACAGGTCGGGGAGTGGCCTCTTCACGCTAGAATTTTATCACAAAAAGAAGGAGTCGGTTACGCCTGGACGAGGAGGTAGCTCTGGTCGCCGACGTCGATGGGGGTGATCCGATAGATGTAGAGGGGCCCAGTCTGGCGGGAGACCGCCAGGATGTACCAGAACTGGGTCTTGTTGAGCTTCTTCAGGGCCCGGGGCTGGAAGGCGACCGCTGCCGGGCCAGCCCGTCCCCGCAGCCCCTCCGGGATGCAGTCCACAATCTGGTCCGGCCTCAGCTGCTCGGCGTTGAAGACCAGCGCATCGTTCACGGAAAGCCCGGAGTCCGACTTTTGAAGCTCTTTGTGCAGGGCCTTAATCTCCCACGCCAGCTCCCCGGGAGTGCTGCTTGTGAGCTTCACATCGCCAACCGCCAGCGGAAGCGGCAGGCCCCCCTGGTAAACGACCACCCCGCTGAACACGGGAAGGGCGACCTTGGTGCCACTGCCGGTGTCGATCAGAAAATCTCCTTCCCTGAATCCGGCGATCCCAGCCAGGGAGGCCCATCCGCTCTGCCGGATCTGCTGCGAGACGCCCGGTTCCCCCACGACCCGCAGGACCTGAGCGGCCAGATTCTCCGGATCCGCCGCGGGGGGCGAGAGCCCCATCCTGCCCAGGAGCGCTGATGCCGCGGCGATGTGCTCCCGCGCGTTGTGCCGTATTTGGTCGTCGCGGTCGGCGTCGCCCTGCCCGAGCGTCGGCAGCATCCGGAGGTCCCCGCGCAGGTCGCCGCGCGCCTGTTCCAGCGCCGGCCGGACGCCGCGCTTGAGCCCCGTCTGCTGCAGGGCCGACTGCACCTGCTGTAGAAGGACGCTGATGTACTCGGCATTGGGCCCGGGCATCGCCGGCTCGAGCTCGGCCATGCCGGCTTTCTTGTCTGAGGCATTGAAGAGATGAGTCTGCCACTCCGGTTCGCCGCTCTCCGCGCCGATCCTCTTGAAGATGTTCCTCACCCTGTACCGCCTCTCCACGTTCCGATCTCCCTCGCGCACCAGGACCCGAGGCAGCACGTCACCTGTCGGCTCCTTACCCAAAATCCCGTACCGCTTCTCCCCCTCCTCCTCGTAAGTGACCCAATCACCAAAGAAGATCCTGCCGTAGTCCACCCCGGGCCCCTCCGAAAGGGGTTTGACCTTCCCCTCCACTGGCTCCGCGAAGGCCCTGTACTCCTTCATCGGCACCCGCCTCACCACCACCCCCACGGGGAAAGCCCCCCGCTCCACCCCCCCACCCTTCAGCGGAATCCCCACCACCTGCTTCACCGTATAACTCACCAGCACGTACAAGGGCTGTCCGTTCTCATCAAACAGCGAACTCGCCTCCTCATCGGCCAGCGGCTCCAGCTGATATCCAAGCACCCCCGGCCTCGACGCCAGCATGTAGCCGCCCTCGATTCCCTGCACGTAAAACCAGCCGGGCGGCACCTCATAGCGTGACCAGAAGGTCTGCCACTCAATCACCACCTCCCCCAAGCTCCCCGGCAGCCGCGCATCCACATGGTGCGCCAGGTCACCGAAGATCGTCAGCGGCCGCCCGCGGATCACCTCCTGCTTCGTCCAGCTATCCTGCGTGTACCCCAGTTCCTCCGGCCAGCGTTCCCCCGCCACGTACGTCGGACGGCTGATCCGCATCCAGCCCTCCCGGAAGAGCTGCGCCTCCCGCCATTCCCCATCCCGAAACACCCGCACCGTTCCCAGGAACCGCGCCGTTTCCTTGTTGCGCACACCGGGCCTCAGCCGCGGGTCATCCTGACTCGAAAAATTGGAGGCCGGGTTCTGAGGCTTGACCAGGGGATGGCCGGCCGCCGCCGACTCGGCGTAGCAGCTCTCCTGCGCGATCAGCTGCTCCTGGTGGTTCTCCAGGAAATCGACCTCCGCTCGAGCTCTGTCGATCTCCTTCTGTGTAAAAGCGCCCTTCCCCTCTCTCGTCCACGGCTTCATCCCCGGCAGCCAGTGGTCGCGCACCTCCGCCAGGTGCTCCTCCACACGCCTCCGCTCCAAGGCAACCTCATCCATCGACCAGCTCTCGTACCGCTGGACCGCCCCGCGCGGCGCGGGGGCGACATCCACGGTCACCTCCCTTGCCAATCTCTCCAGGGTTTCCGAGAGCCGCGCCTCGGCCGCAGCACTGCTCCTGAACATGCGCAGCTGCGAGCGGCGCGTCTCCATCTCGATCATCTCCCGGCGGAGTTTGGAGTACTTCCTGTAGAGGGTTTCGTGCTCCTTCCACATCTGGTCGTTGACACGGAATTGGCGCTTCCTGATTTCGATTCGGCTCTGATCGAGGCCCTTCTCCGCCGCATCCAGCTCCGCGTGAACCCGGTCCAGGGCGCCCCTCTCCGCCATCACCTGGTTCTCCAGGTGAATCAGCTCCTCCCCCGCGGGGCTCTCCTGCCGCAGGCGCTGGAGCTCCTTCTCCACATCCCGCAGGGCCTCCAGGAACTCCTCCGAAGGGCCGGCCCCCTCGGAGCCCATCGCCCGCTCGGCCATCAGCGCGCCCGCCCGGGCAATCTCCGCGCAGGCCATCCGCACCTTGTCGATGGACGCCTCATACTGCCGGTGCGAGAACGCGCCCTCCCGATAGGGGTGCTTGATCCGCCGGTGAGAGCGCAGCGCGGCCCTCATCCTGTGGAGCAGATCCAGCGCCTGGATCTCCAATGACCTCAGATCAAGCCTGCGGATGGCGCGCACCGCGTTCCGGCGCGTCTCCGGATCAGGCGCTTCCCGAAGCCCGGGGAGCACCGGGGTGACCAGCGCGGAGAGTCTCAGGAGGCTGAACCCGGCTGTTCCGGTCCGCGGGACGGTGAGGCCGCCGGCGCTGTGCGGATTTTCGATCAGGATCGGCGCAGGTATCGCCGGGCGCCTCGTCGCGACCTCAATCTGCGGGGCGCGCGGAACGGTCGTCGGCCCCCCGCGGAGGGAAATCGTCTCAGGATCCGGAGCCGTCCCGAGCGCGGGAAAAAGATCTCCGGCCTCGAACGAGCCGGGGCTGAGGGTGGACCCCTCCGGCAGGGGAACCGGGTTGCCCAGCAGGAGGTGGTATCCGCTCAGCTCCTGCTGGACCTGCCAGAGCTCCAGTTGATCGTGAGCGAGCGCGCTGTCCAGCCACGCCTTGTCCAACTCGCCTTCCGTGCTGGCCGCCTTGTCGAGGAGCGCCTCCACTCTGCTCCGCCACCAGGATCCCTGTTCATCCCGGGCGCGCCACAGATCCACGATGGCCCCCAAGAGCTTCTGCGCCGCCGCATCCAGCGCCTGCTGCGCGGCAACCTGGTCCGCGGGCTCCACCGCGGCCAGCAGCCCCTGCTGGGCGGTGAGTACCCCCTGCTGCTCCTGCCGGAGGGCCGCCATGGGAACGAGAAGCTCGAACCGCTTGAGCCGCTCCTCCGGCATCGCGCCGTCCCGATGCGCCTTGCTTGCCCGGGCGACCCGCCTCGGCCACCAGTCAATATCCACCTGCAGGATCTGCTTCTCCAGCTCCAGGAGCCGAGAGACCTCGGCCCGAACATCCCTGAGAAGCTGCTCCCTCTCCTCTCCCGTGGGCGGCGGATTGGGGTTGGGGAGGGGCGGGACCGTGTTCCTCACGTCGCGCAAGCCAGCCCCTGGCCTCGAGGTCAAAGGCAGGGGAAGGGTGGTCAGGCGGGCCAGCTTCTCGTACAACACCTCCTGTCCTTCGAGCTGCTGAAACCGGATCCGCGCCTTCTCCAAGGCGGCCGCGTAGCGATCCTCCTCTCCTTCCGTGAAAGCGTCGGAATCGCCTCGCTCCTGGCGCCGCCGATCGGTCTCCTTCGCCCCGGCCAGCCTGCTCTCCATGTAGAAGACATCGGCCTTGACGCTGGCCCGCTCCATCCGCATCTGCTCCTGAAGGGTGCCCTCCAACCTCCGCCAGAGGGCGGGACGCGCATCCTCATCCGCCTCGAGAAACTCCTCCAGGATCTCAAGGACCGTCCGCTGCCTCTGGAAAACAGGATGCTGTCCTTGGAGCAGCCTCCTGCGCTCGATCTCATCGGCGGCGATCACGCCGGGCGCCTTAGCGTTCAGCTTCAAGGCCCGTTGGAGATCCTTGTCGTCGGTCTGCTCCCGGATAGTGGTCCCTCGCCCCCCGAGACGCAGTTGCTGCTGCTCGGCTGCCCGAATCGCCCCGATGCCACCCGTGGCCGGTGCGGCGGGTGCGGCCGGCGGAATTGCTTCGGCCGGCAGGGACACGTGGGCCCCAAGGAACAGCGCCGCGGCCCAACGAATCAAGAGGCTCCGCGGGCGGGACGGCCGGGCGGGAAGGCTGATCACGGGGGTAGGCGCTGCCTCCTCCTGGGTAGCCGGATGCTCCGCTACCGCCTGCTCGCTGAGCTTCGCGATATTCCGGCCCAGCCGCGTCAGCCTCCGGCTCAACTCACCCGGGCTTTCCAGCCGAAGGGAATAATCCTTGAGCAGTCCGCGGAGCTGCTCCACCTGGCTCTGCTGATCTTCCCAACTCAAGCTTCCGAAGTGGGGAACCTCGAGCAGGAGGCGCTGCACGGCTGATCGGTCCGCGAAGAGCCGCGCGTGGAGAGCGCGCGGGAGGGATCCCTGCTCCTTCACCCTATCGGTCAGGGCACCCATGAACCGGCCCATGAGCAACCCCATGGCCAGCTCCTCCGCCAACTCCGGCGGCAGATTCAATTCAACCAGCTGCCGCTTGATTTTCTCCTGCAAGCTCCCGATCCCCGCCGCGCCGCTTCCCTCCAGCACCCAGTCCGGAATCAAGCTCCGGATCTCGTGCGCCGCCTCGCGGAACTGATTCTTCTTTTTTTCCCGCATCCGGTCGAAATAATCAAAACTCCGCAGGTACTCCCATAGCCCGTCCGGGTAGGCGTACAGGAGGGCCAGTCTCTCCTCGGTGGAAAGAGCGGCCTCCGGGTTCCAAAGCGCGGCGAGGGAGTCCTTGTCCATCAGCCGGGCCGCCAGATCCTCGGCCGGGTCCTCCTCCAGACCAGCGCCGATCCTCTCCTCCAACCTGCCTTCGACTTCGGACTCTCGGCCAGCCTGCGCGCGCAAAGTATCGCGCCGGCGCAGGACCTCGGCAAAGCCGGCAGGGACAACCGCGCTGAGGGTGAAGGCGGCCAGAGTCCAGGCGGCGGCTGCCCGAAGAATGCGCAGAAGAGGCATGGGAGGCTGCCCCATTTAGGCGAGGCTGCCCAGGTAGCGGTCGATCTGCTCCAGGACGGGGGTGATGTCGTCGGTGAGGAACCTCACGCCGTGGTTGAAGAGGGATTCCCGGACCTCTTCATCGCTTTCTCCATCGACCGGCACCAGGCGAGCACGAATCAGGCGTTTCTCGAACTCCTCTCTCAGAGCTTGTTCGGCCGAAGCGAGATCGTCGTGCATATCCAGCGACTCGATGGCGTAGCGCCCATCCGGTATTCCCGCCGCCTCAAAGAGCTTCTGCAGGCGCAGACCCTCCACGAACGTCTCCACCACCACCGCCACCGGCGCACCGCTGCCCACCACCAAAGGAGCCCAGCGGACCAACTCCGGGCGATTGAAAAGGAGCACCGCGGCGCTCGACTGATCCCCCGCCGGCTCCCAAGAGCCGCCCGCCGAATGGATCTGGCCTGCCGCGGCGCTGCGCGTGGTCTCCACCAGAACGCCCAGATTCCTGCTTCCCAACATGGAGACCTCCGAATCCGGCGACTCCGCCATCGCCCTCGCCTTCTCGACCGCCGCCGCGATCTCCCCCGCGTCCATCCCCGCCACGTCCTGCGGGGTGATCTCCCGCTCATCCCTTCCGGCTTGCTCGAACCTCTCCGGAGGCAGCGGCTTCTTCTTCTTCCGGAGCGCCTCGAACTCTTCCAAAGACACCTCGCGCAATCGCACTCCCACCGGGACCCGCGCACTCCTCGATGAACCATCCGGTTGCGGCAGGCCCTTGCGCCCGAACACGGGGTAGCTCACCACGCCGACGTATTTCCCCTCCGCAACCTTCCTGTACCCCACCGGAGTCGGCCTGGAGCGCCGATCCACGGAGTAGCCATCGCTCGGGCCCTCCTCCCGGAAGTATCCCGTCTGAGCCTCCACGACGGGCCAGAACCCGTTGGTCGCCACCTCGGTTGTCCTCAAGCTGTCGGGAGACTGACGATTGGCCTCGGCGAAGTCCCCGTAGATCTGCACCTCCCCGGCGGGCATCCAGCGGCCCACAAAACGCCTCTCTTTCTCCCCCTCTTCCGGCGGTTTGACCTGCTCACAGCGCAGCCCCTCACCCCAGCGGGAGCCACTGACGTACGTGGGACGCGCGATCAACCGCCAGCCGGCGATGGTCAGCTCAACCGGTTCGCGATCGGTCTGGCCGGCTTCCGGTTTCTTGACCTTAAAGAACTTCACCACCCATTCCTTCCCTTCCTCGTCGTAGACGATCTTCACCTGGTAATTCGTCTCCACCTGGGTCTCACCTTCAAGGGGCAGCAATGTCGGCAGGACATCCCCTTTGTACCTGTCTTCGAAGTGCACGAAGCCGCCCAGGTAAACAACCGCGGGAAAGCGGGTCACGGTCTCCTCGGCGACCTTCGCTCCCTCGCCGGCATCCATCAGGAACTCCGCGATCTGCGTACTGGGAAGCAGCTCGGAGGGCCCCTCCGGCTTGACCAGCGGATCCCCCCGCTCCAGGAGCGCGTCGTACCAAGCCCGCTGCGCCTGGAGCTCGCCCCGGTGATGCTCATTGGCTTCAAGGTCCGCCTGCTCCGCGTTCAGCTGCTCCTCGGTGAATTTCCCTTCCGCCTTCATCAGGGCCAGCCGCTCCTGCAAGACCCGAATCCATCCCTTCCAACCACTCCTCCACCCCTCAAAACGGGCCAGCTCCTCATCCACCTGGGACTGAATCTCCCGCTCATACGCCTGCCGGGCCCCCTGGAATCTCTTCTCATCCCGCACAAACCGGCCGGCATTGTCGCTCCAGACATCCGCCTCGATCATGTCGATCTCGGCCTGCAGCACCGCCTGCTGTCTCTGCAGGACGTCCCCAACCACCATGAAATTGCTCAATACCTCCTTCTCGAATTGGGTCACGTGGTACTTGGCGTCGGATCCGGTGAACTCCAGCTCCTTCTGTTCCCGCTCGATCGCCAACCGCAGTTGCCGCTCCTTGATCTTCAAGCCCTTCAGCTCATCGACCAAGAGATCCCGCTCCAGGTCGTGAATCGCCCTGCAGTGCCCGCGCACAGCCTCCTCGCTTGGCTTCGCCGCCAATCCGATCTGATAGGACGGCACCAGGGGATCGAGATCGAACAGAAGCCGGACAACCCCGGGTGTCGCGTCATAGAGGCGGTCCTTCAGACCGGCCGGGGCCAATGCCATTCCCAGCGCCCTCCGGTGCCGGCAAAGCTCTCTGCGCTGGAGGAGCTCTCTCTTCCACAGCTCGGCCTGTTCCACGTTCAATTGAGTGATCTCCACGTCGGACTGGGTCGGGTACTGCGGGCCGACCGCTTGCACGAGCCCCTTCCGGTAGATTTCCTCGGCGTTCTCGGCCACCATCTTGCTCTGCTCGATGACGGAATCGAGGTGGGCCTCCATCGCGTCGAACTGCCCGAAGATCGCGTCGTGAAGCGCCTCCTGCGCGGCGATGATCTCGTCATCCGTCTCGGCCGCCACCAGCCGCTGCTGGGCTTGAATCACCTTGATCTTGGCCGTCCTCACCGGGTTCACCAGCCAGCGCTGCCGGTGAGCTGCCCACGCTGTCTCCGGGATGCGTGCGGCTCCCCCCATCAGCGGCTTCCGCTTCTGTCCATCAGCCCAGTCCCAGTCGCGCTGGGCGATCCGGTTCTCCGCCTCCAGGATCGGAATCTCCAGCCCCAGGAGCTCGCTTAGGATTGCCTTGGCGGCGGCGACGGCCGCTTCGCGCTCCGCTGCCGGTTTCATCCGCACCGGATTGAGGATCGGCGCCGCCGTCTCCAGGATGTTGCGGACGTGGCCGGCCGGCCGGCCGCGCGGCAGGGGCAGGTGGGAGCCGGCCTCGACCAGCTTCTCGAAGAGGTCCCGCAGTCTTTCCATCTGCGCGATCCGATGGTCCAGCATCCCCCTGTACTCCCCCTGAAACTGGTACTCCACGTTGTTCAATACTCTCAACGGAGAATCGTCTTTGATCCAGGAGCGCTTGGTTTCAGACTCCAGATAGGCCCGTTCCTCCGCGATCTGCCGGTCCATCTCCCGCCGGAGCTCCGGCCACACGTCGGACGGCTCCTCGCCGTTGAGCAATCTCTGGAGGAGGATGGAGATCGGCTCCTGCCGCCGCCGCAGCCGGAGCTGGTCCCGTCTCAGAGTCTCCTCCTCAAGCTGCCACAGGCCCCCAAACTTTTGCGCGAACCGCTGCCGCCAGTCCAAACGGATCCCGCCCACGTCGCTTGCGGCGGCGATCTCGCCGCTCTCTTCCTTGAGAATCGCCCCCTCTGCATGTCGGATCGCCCCCACAGGCTTCCCGCTGACCGGCGCAGGCGCTCCGCCGGGCGGCGGCGGCTGCGCAGGAGCAGGATTGGAGCCCGGGTCCGAGGGATCTCCTCCTCCTGTGAACACCCCCGCTGCGAAGGCACCAAGAGCGAAAACGAGCACCTGTCGCCGGCTAAGCCCGTCCTCGTCCCTTCCGCCCACCGCCGCCGGTTCGCCCACCAGTGCCGGCTCACCAGCCCCTTCCCGCTCCAATGCACGACGCCCGGCGAGGATCGGCCCGACCCGCTCGGCAACCCGGGGATCCCGCAACGCCTCCTCGATCCAATCCCTGATGGCGACATGGTCCGCCTTTCGGTGCGGCGGGCGCGGGACCTCAGGCCTCCACTCGGAGCCCACGAGCGAGACCCGCGCGGCCGCCACGTTCTCCAATTCGGAACCGAAGATTTCGGTCGTCCAACGGGGATCGTGCTCTCCGAGGAAGAGCACCACGACCCGGTAGCCCCCCTGCTCCAGCTCCACGGCCCGGCTCAGCGTCGCTGCGCCCCAGATCACCGGCTTCACCTGGGCCTGCTGTGCGCGGATCCGGCCAGCCTCCGGAGCGGTCGAATCGAAGGGCTGCTCGCGGGCTTTCTCGCTCCTCTGCTCTCGTGCCAGGGAGGCCAGAAGCTCCGGATGGAACGCCTCGAAGACAAGATGGGTGAAGGTTCTCTCATCGACGCTCGTGCCGATCCGCCCCAGCAGCCCTTCCCGCAAACGCGCAAAACCCTCTTCTGGCTCGAGCTCTGGATTCAAGCTCCTCGCGCGCTCGTCAAAGGAATCCAGAAACTGCACCAGACCCAGCAGGGACTGGTCCGACTTGACCTTCAGGAAGGAAGGCCAGAGCTCCTCACGGGTGATCCGTTCGGACCAGACCAGGGCACGATGCGCTTCCTTTTGGAGCTCGGACGGCTCCTGCTTCTCCTCCATCTGGCCCAGAGAGATGAGGAGGGCTTCCCGCTTCCCTTTATCTCCGACGCTGGCCGGCCGATCCACGCTGAGAAGGATGTATTCCGGGTGGTCCCGCCCCTCCATCTGAGCCACGGGAATGGAGAAGCTCCACGGCGGCGCATCCACCGCGGAGCCGCCTTCCTCGTCTCCCTCGTCTTCCTCGGCCTCCGTGTCCCCCTCGTCCCACTTGGTTGTCATTTGCCGGACGGCGGCTTCCCACTCCCTGAGTCTCTCTTGGGCCTCCTGGGCCACCGCGGTCGTCCCATCAGCGACGGGCTGCCTAAGCCCCAAGGCCGGCGCGCTCAGCGCAAGCAGAGTGACTTGATGGCCCAGCTCCTCTGCAACCTCCCTGCCGAATTTCAGAGAGGCCTTGACACCCTTCGGCAGTTGAAGCCGCCGGATCTTATCCAGCAGCAGGGCCAGCTCTTCGCTCAACATCCGCACGTTGCCCAGGATCTCCGCGCGCCTTGCGCGAAGATCGGCTTGCGTCTGGAGCTGCTCCTTCCCCTCCATCCCGGCGCTGGCTGGCGGATCCCCCTCCCGCCCGGCCAGCAAGGCGGCGTCGGCCGCTGGGAGGATGTCCTCCGGGGGGCTGCCCACAGGCATCTCCCGGACAAGCCGCTCCAGTTCCATCAGGATGGCGGGCCCGGCCAGGATGAGGTCCGCCTTCCCCTCCCGCTTCCAGATCCGGAGCATCTGGCGGAACTGCGGATGGGCCTCGCAGACCAGGGTGTCGAACCCGCCGCCCCAGCTCAGGGGAATCAACGTCGGCCCCCGGAGGGTCCGCACCTCGATGTGCGAGATGTCCCTCTTCTGGGTGATCTTCCGGAGCGGAACGGACAGCGCGCCGCCCGACGCCTGCGCAACCCAAAGCGCCGCCAGCGCCAGCCGGGGATCGGCGAAGCTCCCTTCCAGAAGCCGGTCCCGCACCGCCTGATCCATCAGGGTCTGGCGCGGCTGAATCCGATTGCCTCCGTCGAGCTTCCCCTCGTCCAGGTTCATCTGCTCGAGCTGCCGGCTGAGAGCCCCGCCCCGGTTCTGATCGATGTAAGCAAAGAGCAGGAACCACAAGAGGGAATCGACCTCCCCCTCGGCGTACGGCTGCACCAGCTTGGCGTACAGCCGGCCGGCCGAATCGGAGGTGAAGAGATACCGGTACACCCCAGCCCCCCGGCCCACCCCGTACGAGACCTCCGGCCGCTGGAGCCCCTCCAATCGGCTCTGGATGCCGGAGAAGAAATCCATCTGGCCCTCGGCCGACAGGGTGCCGAGCTCAGTCAGAACCTCCTGGATCTGCTTCGGGCTGCGCCCTCCGCGAAGGGCCTCCTCTGCATCGTGCATCCCCATCCCCTTGTAAAACTGCAGGGCCCGCATGAGGCACTCCTCGTCATTCTGCATCTGGAGGAACCGCTTGAGGATCCATGCCTCCCGATGCAGGGAGATGGCCGGCGTGGCTGGGAAACCGGTGTCCCCCAGCGCCATCACCCAGTCGAATAGGGTATCCTCCGCCAGGGTTTCACGCTGGTTCTCGACCCAAGGAAGGATCTGGCCGCCCTTGATCCAGTTCATACCGGTCACACCCCGGGTCCAAACCGGTTCACCGGCCCGCCGCTTGGCCACCGGGATGGGGAGCGGCGCCGCTTCCCACGCGCCCGAGCTCTGGGTGTAAAGGGTCCACTTCAGGATTGGCAGGCCCGGCGGGAGAAACCCCAGCCACCATGGCCGGTCGAACCGGTCGTAAAGCCCCACGTACATCTCCGGATGACACCCGAGCCGTGTGGCGATCTGCCACGCGTCCCAGCCGTACGGGGGCAGAGGGATCCTGCGGCCCAACTCGTACCACGCCTCCGACAGCCACTGCGGAACGAAGCTGTCCAGGTGGCGGGGGCTCAGGATCGGCGCCAGGAACGGAACCAGCCACAGGAGGGCCCCCAACTGTCCGATCCCGGGAACCAGGAAGATCAGCCACAGCGGCGCCCTCCAGAGGAGCTGAAGCAGGGCGAACTGGACGTAACCGGGAATGAGCGAGAGGGCCCGGATGCCGTCCCCCCGCGGGCCCCGATCCACGTAGGCATCCAGCCGGTAGCCGTCAATCCCATCCACGCTGTGCCAGGAGCTGACGGCTGCTGTCAGCGCCGCCCAGGCCACCACCACGGTCAGGATCACCGCCGCCACGACGGCCACGGCGGGCAGGACTCCCAGGAGGGTCAACCCTCCGATGACCAGCGCCGGGAGCTTGACGACCGCGGCCACCCCGATGGTCAAGCTGGCCACGGTGCCGATGGCCCGGTTGAAGAACCGGCCGACCGGCCCCCCATGATGATCCAGCCAATGGCTGACGTGGTAAAGCGCCCCATCCACAAAGGGCAGCCGCCACGGCTTGCCGCCGATCCGGAAGTAGCCGGAGTGCCATGCCTCCGCGGAAAGCTGAAACCACCTGAAGCTGCCCAGCCGGGGAACCCACCTCACCCCAGCGCGCTGTTCGTCGATAGGCCTCTGCGGCCGCTGCAGAGGCCGCCCGCGCTCGTCCACAAGCCCTCCCCCGGACCCGGCCGCCTGCGCGGGTGGACCACTCAGAAGTTTCCCCGTTGGACCCAGAATCCGCCCTTCCGCCAGGCCCGCGCCTGTGCCCTGGATGACGCCCCGGGCCTGCAGGGCCTCCAGGCGGTTGATCTCATCGGTGTCCGGCTGGAGGTGGGAGTGGTCCAGGAACCACTCGGTCGGAGCAAGACTGGAGTCGGAATTCAGATACGCATCGAGTGGATCTTCATAGATGCTGCTGACCCGCAGGCCTCCCAGGACGGTTGAGTCCCAGGCCCAGGATCGCCTCCGCTCGGAGATCTTCTTCCGCACCGCGGCGCGGAGGATCAGATGCTCCGGCAGATCGTGGTGCCTGGAGTCAGAGGGGAACAGCATGAAGATGCGGTCCACGGGGCCCGAGGGACGCACGCCGGGATCGTGGGAGCCGTAGTAGAGCTTTATCATCAGCTCCTCCGGCTGACCGACCGCCATCCGGTGCCCCTGAAGGATCCGGAAGATCGCGTGCTGAGCCGCCAGCCGCTCCTCCCTCGGAATCCGGCGGAACCTGCCTTGGATCAGATCAACGTACAGCCGCTCCCAATCGTGCTCGGCCAGGTTCGGGTTCTGCTCGAACCGCTCCTCGCTGAGACCCCGCCCGAGCTGGATGACCCAATCGTACAGGCGGCCCTGCCGTCTCAACGCGAGCCGCCCCAGCTTCAGGAAATCCGTGTAGCCATCCACCCCACCCGCCAGCACTTCCGGAGGAGGCGGATCCAACCCGGGAGTCACCGAGTCGGGCAGGAACTTGCCGGTGGCAGCTTTCACCAGATTGACCACGTGGCCCGGGCCGTAGTCATGGCGGAAGATGGCAATGAGGGGATCCTCCCGGAAACCCCAGAAGGCAACCGGGACCACCCTCCGCAGAAGGGGCTCCAGGAGCCAGCGGGCGCCAAGGATGACCCCGATCGCCGCAAGGACGACCAGGCCGCCCGCGACCAGACCGGGCCCAAAGAAGAGGAACCCGATCCCGGCCGCCAGGAAGAGGAACGGCTGAAGGGTGAACCAGGCAAAACCCAGGGCTTGGCCAAAAAGGGTCAGCCGCCAGCGGAGCGCGCCCCATATCCCGGGCGCCCGGGGCGGCCGTTTCTTCAGGTCGAGCCGGGGCCTGCCCTTTTCCCAGCGCAGCCACCCTTCTCCCCAGCGCCGGCCGGTGACGACATCCGCGAGCTGATAGAGGAAGAGCCGGATCCCGGAGCCCCGCCGCACGTGGGCATTCCAGCCCATCCGGGGGCCAGCGTCCATGATCCGGTCCTCTACCTCTGCCAGGCCGGGTTGGCTCGGCAGGCCGTCCAGGCGATAACGCGGAGCCAGCCGGCGATAGGCTTCGTTCGCGAAACCACTCCCCTCGAGACGAGCCGGATCCATCTGTCCCCGAGCCCGCTCGACCTCCACCCCCGGGCCCTCGGTGGACGGGGTCACTCCCCGCAGGGTGACATTCCCCCTCTCATCCACCTCCGGCCGGACCTCAAAGATTCCAAGCAGGAGGGCCAGGGCCACTCCCATCCGGTACGATTTGGGGGTCTGCTGGCCGGTGCGAGGTGAGCCATCCTCCCTGGGCGGCAGATAATGCACGGCAAACGTGCCGGGCCGGCTGCCCACAACGATCTGGCCGTCCTCCGTCACCTCCAACCGAAAGGGAGAGTTGAGCACCACCTCATGCATCCTGCCGGTCAGCTGGATCGCCCAGACCCCGGGGTCAAACGGCTCGTCCCCATACCCGCCAAACTTCTCGGGATAGGGGATTCCCATGCCGTCCTCTTCGTGTTCAAACGTCTGCACCTGGAGATCGGTGATGCGCGTCTGTTCCCCGATCTGGTACAAGAGGTTCCGGAATTCCGGAAAGCTGCCGTACTGGCCGGCCAGGCGGGAGGGCAGATCGGGCCTTCCCTGCGCATCCCGCCGGCGCGCCAGGAGCCGCGCCCAGGCCTGAACCCCGCCCGGCATCCGCGCGAGGGTCTTGGGCATGTAGAAATCCTCCAGCCAGTGGAAGGAGCGCCCGTGCAGGCCGGCGATGGTGTAAAACAGGTGGCCCCCCAGCCAGCGGCCCTGCACCTCGTAGATGAAGGGGAAGAACGTCGGATCCATATCGGAGTGAACGTAGGAGAGGACCGAGCGGACCACATCCATGCCCGGCTCCTGCCCCCGGATCCAGCGGACAACCATCGACGCGCTGTACTGCAGAAACTGCGAGAAGAAGATCAGCCAGCTTCCCACCACGTCCAGCCGCTCGAACATCCTCGGCAGCCACTCCGGGATCACGTAGATCCCGGGGAAGAAGGCCTTGATCGCCGGATGGGCGTCCATCCACTCGATCACCTCCGCCAGCTTGGTGGCGAACCATTCGGAGGCGTACGCGGCCCCCACATCAAACTGAAGGAAGTAACGGACCGGCTGCACCCGGAACTGGAAGGCGTTCAGCAGAGTCCTCGCCGCCTGCGGATTCGCCTTCGCCAGCATCTCGATGTCGGTGACCAGGCCGGTGACCCCGTGCAACCGCCGTCCCTTTTCCGACTGGATGAATTGGTTCGCCAGCCGCATGGAGAGCAGACGGGCCACCTGCCCCTCGATCGCCCGGTGCTCCTCCCGGGTCAGGGCAAGCCCCCGGGCCAGAGGCCTTCCCTCCACGGGGCCCGCCAACTGGCGGCAGGCCGCGGCCAGCTCGTTCCGGCGCTGCCCCTCGGGAATGGCCTGCCGGATCGCGGTGGCGTAGAGGTCAACCAGCTCGCGGCGCTGCTGGGCCACGGCCTGCCGCTCCTCGGGATCCTGGGAATAGGGGTCCCGCTCCGACGCCATGACCAGATCGTAGTTGAGGCGGGTCAGCAGATACCGGTCCAGCCGGGGATGGTTCCGCCCGATCGCCCAATCCCGGAAGCTCTGGATCCCGCTCCTCTCGGCCAGCCAGGTCACCAGCGGCCAAACGACCCTGTACCAAGTGCGGTTGTACAGGAAGAGCACCAGGGCCACCCCCACCACGCCGACAAGGATATTGAACAGGATCGGGCTGAAGATGGCCGAAAGCACCGGGATCCAGGCCACCCAGACCGGAATGGTCGCGAGGAGGAAAACGCCCACCAGCGCAACGGCGCAGGCCGCCAAGGGATTCCGGAGCGCGCGCTCCCGGATCTCGGTCAGCCTTGTAAGCCGTCCGGCGCGATCCTTCCCCAACGAGGAGATCGGCAGGAAGGAGATCGCCCACGCCAGGAGCGCGGAAAAGAGGCTGACAATCAGGTAGCCCATGACCATGGCCACGACGTAGACGGTGCAGAGCTGGAGCAGAAGCAGGAGCGAGATCCCTGCAATCCCGACCGCCCCGGCAACGGCGGGGAAGAAGAGCAGAAGCCCCAACACCACGCCGTACCACCGACCTCCGGCCCTGAGGAACGGATTATTCCACCAATGGGTCTCACCCCGCTGGTGATAGGCCCGCCAGCCCAACCAGGCGACCACCCCCACGAGGATCAGGGCAGCCGCCACGGCCAGCGGCGTGGCCAGCGGCGTCCCCAGCCAGCCGCCCACAGCGCCTGCGGACGCAGAGATCCCGTACAGGATGGCCCCGCCAAAGGTCAGCGCGATCCCCGCCCTCCCGATGACGCTCACGTAGCCGAGGAGGCCCCGGATGGGGGCGGGAAGATGATCGTACAGGCTCAACCCCCCGGGCCCCGGGATCGCCTTGAGCAGGGCCACTCCCGCGAAGACCCCCAGCGGGATCGCCACCAGCACGACGATCGCCAGCCCCAAGGGGGTGCCCACCGCGCCGCCCACCAATGCCACCGCCACCGCAGGAACAGAGGAGAGGAGCTTCCAGGCCAGGGCGGCCGCCCCCAGGGCCCAGGCCCCGTTCCAGAGCCGCTGGAACCAGTTCACCGATCCCTCGGTCAGGCGCCTCGGTTCCTCGCCGAGCTGTCCGGCCTGCGTGGCCGCCTCCGCCCGCTTCGTGCTCTTGGCCCAGGCGGTGCGGGCAAGCCAGTACGTCCGCTTGGTTCCCCGGGCGACCCCCGCGGCCAGGTTGGCCAGGATCCCCCAGGCGGCGTAGATGCCGGCCTTCTCGCCAACCCGCGAGAAAGGAACCCCCTGCTCCGCGGTGATGTCTCGAACCACCCCGGTGACCTCACCCACCCGGGCCGGGGGAGCGGCGTCGGGCGCCAGCTCGCGTGTGCCGGGAACCGGCTCTTCCGCGGTGGCGATGAACTCGAGCCCCTCGCCATCGTCCTGGACAACCACCCGATTGTGCCAGTGGCTCACCGGTTTCTGGTCGCGCAGCCCCCACAGCTCCACCTGCACGCCGCCCAGGTGAAGCCGGATCCGGCCGTACGTCTTCTCCATCTCGACCTTGACCGGCAGGCCCCCGATCTTCGTTTCCCCGGGGGGCTGGGTCAGGCGGTCAAGCTTCTGTTTCTCGCCCTCCCTGCCCTCCCACCAGAACTCCAAACTCTCGTTCGTGGCATCCCGGGTCAGATGGAGCTTGCCCCCCATCCTCCCTTTGACCTCCACCGTCAAGTGATCCTCACGCCCCTTCTCGGGGGCTGCCTCCTCGATGCGCAGGCGAAGGTCTCCCGCCGGCACCCAGGACTCGGTTCTCCGACCCTGCGGGTCCGGCGGGTCGTACAGGGTGTTGATGGGGCAAAGGGAGGTGCGGCCACCCGCCTGGACGACAGCGAACGGCGCGGTGTTCAGCTGGTCTTCGCCGGCGACCACGCGCGCCTGGGGCTGCTGGGCCACCTCGAAGTCAACCACATAGATGCCCCTCTTCAGATCGGTGATGACCAGACGGATCGCCTCCTGCAAGTCGAAGAACTGCCCGGACGCCGGAATCTCCACCGACTGAAGCTCCCCCCTCTCGTTGACCAGCCGGACGCGCAACAGGAAGCTCCGCGACGGATCGGGCTGCAGCTGCTCGGCCGCGACGCTGCCCAGCCCCGTGGCGAGCGGGGTGGCTTTTCGGATCCGCAGCGCGTCCAGCGCAATCAGGCGCGCGGGGGTAAGGTAACGACGAACCTCGACGAGCTGCTCCGCCAGCCAGCCCGGCGTCACCACGCCGCCCCTGGAGACCTCCCCAAGGACCGGGGGACCCCCGATGAGAAGCTTCACCAGCTCCTCGGGGTCCTGGATGGGCTTGCAGGCGTCGCACTGCTCGGACGTCACGAGCACACGCCCGAGGGGGCCGCCCTTCTGGGCATCCTCCTCCAGCGCTTTCAAGAGGTCCGCCGTGGACTCGCCGCTGAGATCGCGCATCTGCCGGACCCGGACTTTTTCTCCCGACGGCAGGCTCAGCTCCTTGGGCTCGTCGCTGTCCCCCAGGAGGACCAGCGGCGTCTCCGCGTCGGCGTACCCCGAGGCCACAAGAAACTGGTTCTGGACATCGCCCATCCCGTCCAGACTGGAGAAGTTTCTGACCACCAGCGAATGGGCCTGGTGGATCCCCACGATGCGCGAGCCGGTCAGGTTCCTCAAGACCCGGAAGAAATCCAGGGGATCGGACACGTTCGCGCCGTCGATCAGGAAGCTCACCTTCAGGCCGCGGGCGCGTGCTCCATTCAGAATCGCCTTCAGGCGCTGGGCCGCCTCGTGGCGGTTCCACAGATTCTGCAGGATGGTGAATGCCGTCTCGGAGCCCTCGATGAAGTGGAGGGTGTCTTTCCTCAACTTTCGGTACTCCTCGACGAGCTCGTACAGCTCGGGGGCCTCCACACACAGGTGGGTGATGCCGTCTCTGTCTTTGAGCAGGGCCGCCCGCTGGATGAGCTGCTCCGAGGTTTCCCCCTTCCTGCGCTCGATCAGGGCGTGGATGGGGCGGCGGATGGAGTGGACGTTCATCTCCGAGAGCTTGTGCTCTTTCAGCGTCTTCTGGGCGGTCTCATGGAGGGTCGGGCGCATCCGGGAATCCCGCAGGCCCACCTCCAGCGCCAGCGGGTGATAGGCGCCCACCCCCACCGCATCGGCGATCTCCTTGCGTTCCGCGCGGGGGCCGCCCGCGGTGTTCACCAGGAAGATGCCCTCCTGGATCAGGCAGTGGCGCGGGATCATGCTTTTCCGCTTGGAGGGATCCGACTGGGTGCGGGACTCCGGGTCCGCCAGCGTCTCGGTGTCATCGTAGCCGGCCCGCCGGGACAGGGTGACGGTCTTGGATTCCCCGGGCAGGAGCTTCATGGCCTCCGAGCTCATCTCCATCGGTTGCCCGTAGCCGGTGTAGGGATTCAGCCGGATGAACCCGTGGAACGGCTCCGCGCCGTGGTTGCGGACGGTCACCGTCCAGTGGATGTCATTGCCGTTGGTCTCGGACACATCCATGTGGCCGTCGTTCTGCTTCCGCCTGTCGTTCTCCCCATCGACCAGGATGTCGGGGTTCTGGGTGTGGAGGCGGCCCGGAACGATCGTTCCGTCCGGAAGGCGGGTCCCCCGGACCACGTCCTTCGGAGTCACCCGGATCCACCACCCGTCCTCCGTCAGGTCGGCGACGCGGCTGGTGACTCGAACCTCCCCGCTCGCCCTGTCCCGGATCCCCCAGACCCATTCCCCGCGGGGATCAATCTCCCCGCCCGTGATCGGATCTCCCAGCTGGGAGGGGTCCACGATGGTCCGGGCGACGGTTTCAATCCTCCCGGTGTCTCCGAGCCGCGAGCTGAAGAACTCCACCCCCATGGAAAAGGGGATCCCCAAGTCCGGACCGATGATGAGGTCGTCGGGGTCGTTGCGGAAATGAGGCCAGCCCCGAGTCCAGGACTGCAGGACGGTCTGCTCGAGCGTCGTGTACGTGGCGCGAAGCGGTCCGATGCCCGCCGCCCCGGAGGAAACCCGCCGCCCGACCAGCTGGTCGAGGTATTCACGGAGGACCTCCTGCCGCGGGCGGCCGTTGGGCAGCGGCCCGTATTCGTCGGGCGGGAGCATCGGAGGGTTCCCCGCCAGATACCGCCCGATCTCCCCGATCCCCTCCTCCAGCTGGTAGAGGTACTCCTGGATCTCCCGCTGGGCCATCCATGCCCGGTCCGGCCCCCCCTGGTAGAGGAAAGGCACCAGATCGAGCAGGACATCCCCGCAGTTCACCAGGTGCTCCCCGTTGAACCCGGCCCCGCCGCGGAGGGCAAAATCCAGACGCTTCCCCGCGTCGGCCGTCCGGACGCCGACGCGCTCCCCGCTCAACCGCTGCTCGGGATTGTCCCAGAGGGTTTCCAGGTGATGCGTGGGGCTGGATGGGTCCGGCGCCTGGATGTCCACCCCGACCCCGTAGGTGACCCCCTCAAAGAGCCGCTCCTCGCCCCTCTGGCCCCGCGCCTCATCCTGCTTGAAGGCATTGCGGACCTCCTCGGCCAGCCTTTGCACTCCCTCGGCGGTGTTCGAATAGGTCATGAACTGGAGGCGCACCCCCTTGGGCACCTTCAGGTGCCGGCGCTGCGCCACCCGGAGGAAATCCAGCGGGACGTGGAGGGTGATCTCCACGTCCCGGTAGAACTCCTTGAAGCCCGCCCGCTTGAACTGCCGGCTCAAGCGGGTCTGCAGCTCCCCGGCCACGCCCTCGAGGACGTTCCTCCAGTAGAACGCCTTCTGCTCGTCGCTTTCCTCCCAATAGCCGGGCAGATCCTGCGCCTCGATGTCGAAGGAGAGTCTCAGCACGCCGTCCGGATCCGGCCAGAGGAGGCCCGTCTGCCCCAGCTCGCGGGTCATCTGCACCGCCGTCTCGGGATAGAGCGCCATGGGGGGACTCCCCATGTTCGAGACCACCTGCACGCCGTTCCGGTGCGCCTCCATCCTGAACCTGGCCATCTGCTTGGCCGACCAGGGCCGGAATGGCTCGAGAACGCCGTAGGGAGCGAGGTAGATCCGGGAATGGTAGCCGGTGCCCTTCTCACCCGGTTTGAGCCTGGCCGCCTCCCGCATCCACTGAAAGATGAGGGGCCACCACCTCTCGTCCACCATCCACGGCCTCTCAAAGGTGTAGCTTCTGCTGGGCTCGAAGCTGAGTTTCCCATTGCCGGGCGGCAGGGTTCCCGGTTGGGCGCTCAAGGGCCGCCCGCGGAACAGCTCCGGCACCGGGGTCCCTCGCAGGCCCACCAGGCGGCCGACCCAGCGGCTGGCCTGCTGCAGCTTGCTGGCAAGCTCCCTGCCCAACGCCCGAAGGGGTGACCGGGGATGCGTAGGCCCTCTGGCCTCCTCGATCCAGCGGGGGCCCGGACCGATGGCCCTCCCATCTCCGGCGTCCAGATGGATCGTGTTCTTGTCGGCCAGCATGTGAAGCAAAGGCGGGGTATAGCCTGCCGCCCCCGCGGGAGCGGTGGGCGTGGGCTGACCGGGAGGCGGCTGCTGGGCCTGGCTCTTTCCCCCCAATGCCAACACCCACGCTCCAACAGCGGCCACCACCTGCAGGAACGTCCGGCGGGTGGGCTGGTTGGGCGAGACCGCCGTTGGTGATGGAGCCGGGGTCGATGCAGGGGGGGCTGCCTGCTCCGGGACGGGCGTGATCTCCGCAGGCGGGGCCACCGGGGTGGCCGGAGACGAGGCCGCGTCCGGCAGGATAGGTGGTGCCCCGGCATCGGTACGGAGATCCCACACGGAAGCTCCGGATGGAGAGTCCCTTTCAGGAAACTGCGCTTTGGAAGAAGAGCGCGCTTCATCTGGGGTCCCCACCTTCAGTCCGCCTCCTTCGTCCGCCGGCACCTGCTCCGCCGGCGCCTGCTCCTCCCCTTCGCGCAGCGCCTGCTCCAAGCCGCTCGCGGTGGACCCCGCCTCTTGCCCCGCCATCCCCCTCAAGGTGTCGCGGCGACGCATGTCCTGGGCAAAGCCGGGGGGCACTACGGTGGTGAGGGTGAAGGCGAAGAGGGTGAGGGCTGCGATCCCCTGCAGGACCGGCCTCCACCGCGGGGTCCATGAAGGCAGAAGAAGGCCGACCCGCCCGGCCCACGCTCTCTTGGGCTCTGGGCCGCCGGAGAAGCGATTCTCAGGTGCTTCTGTGGACAGCGCCATGGACCTCCTCAAAGTTGGATACAAGAAGTCTACACTACCGTACCCGTGTTGTGTAAAAAAATATCAACATATATATTACTATTAAGCCTGAAGATCCAGCATGAGCCCCCTGAGATCATGCTCGCTGATCTCATGCTCCGCGATCCGGCCAAGCGTTGTGAGGACCTGCCCCAGGAGGCCCCGGCCGTCGTACCCCAGTCCTGTGAGGGAAACCCGCTCCCGCGCCACGTCCAGATATCCCCGAGTTGCCACCCAGCGGAAGCTGTCAAACGCCGGGTCGTCCCGCTCCCCGTACTCCGTGGCGGTGATCACCGCCGCCATCCCCTCCTTTTCCCTGAGGGCCCAGAGCAGGTCGGTCAATCGGTCCGACCATTGACCTCGCTCCTCCCCCGAGCTCTCAGGCAGGACCATGAGATAGACGTTCCCGACCCTGGCGATGCTTCCCACCAGCCGGTCGGGAAGCCCGACCTTGCGTGCACCCTCCGGCGAGAGGACCGCGACCTGCGCCGCAGGAAGAGGAACCGCTTTCTCAAACGGGATCACCGGGATCCTCACTGCGGCCTGCAGGGGCCTCACGCCGGCCCCCTCGAAGACGGCGGTGTCGCCTGTGACGCTGTCCAGCCGCAGGCGCAGCGCCGCGTCCCGCTCCGCGCGCCACCGCCGGCCGTCCACCCGGACCTCCATGGGCCCATTCCGGGAGACCACGACCATCTCCGCCCGGATGATCTTGCGGTTCTTGTCCCACACCACCTTCCCGCCGGTGTCGACCTGCCCGCGCGGCGGCAGAGAGAAGACCGGTTGCTGATCCTTCGGCAGCTCCGGCACCAGCGACCCCATGTACAGGTTCAGCCCCTGCTGGTCGGTGCGGTGCATGCCGCGGGGCCGCTGGGGAGAGGGGAGCGCCTTGGGCGCTGGCTGAGGAGGGGCCATGCCCGCGTCCGCCCGCGGCTTCTCGCTGGCTGTCTCCGGTGAGGGGTCAGGCCGCAGGTTCGCCCAGCCCTGCGCCGCCTCCGGTGAAATCCCAACCAGCGCGGGGGTCCATTCCCCAGCTTCCTCGTCGTAGACCGATACCATGGCGCAATGGCGCGGGCCCTCCGGCGCCATCACCGGCGGCAACAGCTGGCCCCGCGGGTCCGGCGTCCCATACACCACCTCTCCCCTGGGCCCCGAGGTCCAGTACCCGGACAGATACACCCCGCCGTCCACTTCCCCCTCGACCCGGCTGGGAAGGCGCTCCATGCTCCCCATATGCTTCCCGTACTCCGCCTCCGGAAGATAGCGCACCTGCGCCCCCAGCGGCACCGTCTCCTCCCTGACCTTGCCGTCGGGACCGGGCATCTCCCGGGTCCCCTGCAGGTATTGGAGGACCATCCCCATCCTCTTGCCCTGAACCTCCCGGTAGCCCAAGGGAATGGGCGTGGACGCCAGCTCGCAGGCACCCTTCATCTGGTCCGCTTGAACCCGCCGGCGGCCCTCTTCATACGGCCAGGGATCGCGCCCATCCATCTCCAAGGACCGCGCCTCCGCCGACGCCAAATCCGCCGAGGACCTGGGCCCATACGTCCAGCCAGGGCTGAAGAGAGCCCGCTCCTCCCATTTCCCATCCCGGTAGAGGCGCACCTTCCCCAAAAGCCGGGCCCTCTGGCCTGTGGGCGTGGAGCGGGCGCTGCCGGGATCCGGCTGGTGCGCCCGGGCCGCCTCCGGCCCGGAGGGCCGGCCCTCCAACGCGATCAGCTCCGCGAGCCGCACCTTCAACAGCTCGGCCTCGGCCCGGCGCTGAGCGACGTCGGTCTCGGTATAGATCCGCCGGAGGCGGGCCATCTGCGGGACCCAGTAGGTTTCGAGCTCCTTGAGCCGCTTCTCGACGTGAGCCCGCTCCAGCGCGTCCATCTCCTGCATCCAGGCCACGCGGCGGCTCTGCGCCGCCTCCCCGGAGACCGCTCCCTTCCCCCTCATCTCCGCCAGCAGCCGGCGCAGGAGGTCTGCCAGCTGTTTCTGCGCCTCCACACTCTCCACCAGCGTCTGATACCGGTGATGCCTCCAGGGGTAGGTCTCGATCTCCTCCAACAGGGTGTTGTACGCCTCCTGGGCGGCGTAGGCCGCTTTGTGCTCGGCGGTGCCCAGCGCGATCCCCCCGCCCTTCTCCTGATACTCGGCCGCCGCTTTGTCGAATCTGGCCCTGGCTTCGTCCAGCGCCTTCTGGCCTCCCTTGACCCGCTCCCCCATGGCGCGGACCTCCCGCCCATACTTGGCGAGGTCCTGATTGGTGAACGCCGCCTGCGACTGCTGCAGCGCTTCCTGGACCCTCTCCAGGACATCCACCAGGTTGGCCCGATCCTCCAGCCGTGAGCCGGAGATTCCCTGCTCCGCCATGAGGGCGCCGATCTGCGCCACCAGGGCGCAGGCCGCCCGGACCTCCTGGACGCTGTCGTCAAAGCTCTTCACGTCGCCCGGCGCATCGTTCTTGAACCCCACTGTCTGCTGCCTGTGGTCAAACAGCTTCTCCCGCACGACCTGGGCCAGGTCCACTGCGCGGCTTTCCAGGCGGGCCCGGGAAAACTCCTGATCGTCCTGAACCAGGGAATCCACGTCCTCCGGCCGGAGCAGCGCCTCCTCCGGCAGGGAGAGGGCCCCCCCGGACACCCTCTGATGCGCGACCGACTCGGCGCTCGAGGCCGCACGGTTCGCTCGATTCCTGGCCAACACCGCCTCCAGCCAGGCCCGGTTGGCCACCTCCTGCGCCCGATGCTCCGGGATCCCCAAGGCATCCATGGCCGCCTTCCGCGCGCGATGCTCGGCCGTCACCGCTGCCAGGAAGGCGCTGGCCCCGCTCGGCAGGGGACCGGTCTCTTTGTGGATGGCCTTCTTCACGGCCATGTAATAGGAGTGTTTCTCTGCAAACGACGCCTCCTCGGAGGCCTGGACCGCCCGCGCGAAGCCCTCCACCGCGCCGCCCACCTCTACCCGGGCTTTCTCCTGCGCTGCAGGATCCGCCGCCGTCACCCAATGGCCGAGGGCCCTCTCCACCTTCTCCTCGGCCTGCAGGCGGGCAACTGTCGCTGAGAGGACCGCGCGCCTGGCGTGGTCCGCCTCCATCGTGCCTTTCACGGCGGCATGCCGCCAGCTCCAGAGCCGGATCTCCGCATCCAGAAGCCGGCTCTCCATCTCCAGGAGATCTCGGATCGCGGCCCGAACCTCGGCGGACAGGGCCGCCTCCGCCTGCGCCGTCCGGGGCGAACCCATCCGTTCCGTGAGGCGATTGTGGAGCCCCTGCAGCCGGTCGAGCCGCTCTAGACGGATCCAGGCCTTCGCGACGTCCGCCTGAAGGATCTGCACCTTCTCCTCCGTTGAGATGGGGAGCGCCCCCGCCCGGTAGATCGTTTTCGGGTAACTGATGTTCTCGTGCTCCGCGCGCTCCCGCTCCTGCTCCAGCTCCTGAACGGCCCGCTCGACCGCCGCCCGCTCCCCCAGCCGCCGGTGCAGCTGCCTCCGCAGCTCTTCCCATGCGGCGGGACGTCCCTCGGGGCCGACCTCGAGGAATCCCCACAGATCGGCCAGCACCGATTCTGGGCTCTGCTCCCCCCGCGCCGGCGCGGCATCGGAGGAGCCGGGGAACCGGTCGTCGTACAGTCCCAGGAACCCCATCATCGCCGGCGCCTCCCCCGCTTCCCGGGGGACCAGAATCAAGGTGTTTTCCGGAATCCCGCGCGCGCTGAGCTGCGCCTTCAGAGCCACCGCGGCCGAAGCCAGATCGCCCCCGTGCCTGTCCAGCGGCTCCACCGCGCAGCGCGACGGGTTGACTCCCGCCGCGTCGAACTGCCGGCGCAGGAGGGCCGCCTCCTCGGAGGTCTGCACCACCACCGCCACCGGCGACCCGCCGACCGCAATCGGAGCGGCCCATCGGACGGTCTCCGGTTGATGGAAGAAGAGCACCTCCGTGCCGGGCGTCTCCTGCGCCGCCGGGACTTTCGTTCCCTTCGAGGCGGGCAGACCGGCCTCCGGCGGCGCCGCCTTCCTCCGCTCCTCCGCTTCCTTCGGCGTCAGCTTATAGAACTCCACATCCCACTTGCCCGTTTCCTCCTTGAAGACGATCCCCACCTCGTACGACCGCGCACCGTCCGCCGTCTGCACCTCGGGCAGCACGGCACTCCGCAGACGCAGGACGGCGCCGTCTGCGCCCACGAGCACCTTGCCATACTTCCTCTCGACTTCCGGCCCCAGGGCCCGGAAACCGCCCGGATAAAAGGTGCCGTACACCTGCCCGCTCTCGGGCCGCAGCGGGAGAGGCTTCCCCTGCTCCACCAAGAGACGCCAGGGATCCCCGGGATCCTCCGGATCCGTTGGAACAAGGCGGATCATCACCCCCACCGGAAGTTTCTCTGTCACAAGCGAACCATCGAGCCGGCGAAGCACGATCAGCTGCTCCACCGAGTGAGCGGCGACCGCCATCTCGGGGTTCTCCGCCAGACGGCCCATCGGGGTGGGGCGCGGGTCCACCGTGTAGGCCCCCTCCGCCGCCTCCACCCAGAACGAGGCGCCCCGCTTGGGAGGGTGGAGCGGCCAGGGTATCTGCGAGGCCACCTGCACCCATCCCACCGTGCCGCCCAAGTCCCCGCAGATCATCAGGGGCCGGTCCGCCAGCACCCACCCCCCATAGACGGTGCGGACCAGCTTTGGATCCGCGACCCACCGGTCCGCCGCCAGATCCGGCTCCGGATACCCGGCCACGTTCATCCAACCCTCGCGGATGAGCGGCCTGAGGACCCACTCCCCGCCCTCCCGCACCCGCATGGACCCCACGAGGCCGGCGCCGTAAACGGAGCCGACGGGATCGACCCACTCTTTCTGGATCTTGTCCAGGGTGGCGGGGGCGCCGGCGAGCTGGGCATCGCTCGGCGGGATCGGCAATCCGCGCTTGATGTGCCAGTCGACCCACTCCTGCTGAAGCTCGACCTGCCGCAGGTGATTGTCCGCCCGCCCCAGATCCGCCTGGTGCTCGAGCATCTCCTCCTGGGAAACCGACCTCGCAAACTGCTCGTTGGCCGCCTTGTCCCCCTGCACGACGGCCTCGGCGAAGTCCCGCTCCCCCCGCGCCAGCTCATACGCCAGCCGATGCTCCTCCAGCAGAACCCTCCGGCGCTCCCAGGCCAGGTTCGCGGTCCGCCTGCCATCCTGCCAGTTCTTCTCGATCTCTCTCTCGATCGTCAGCCGCTCGATCCTCTTCTGGTGGAGAGCGATCCGCTTCCGCGGCAGCGTGACCGCCTCCATCTCCGAAAGCGGACTGGACGTGGGCGGATACAGGCGCTTCGTCGCCTCCACCCGCTCCACCTCTCTCTGCGTTACGTTCACCAGCGCCCGCAGGCAACCGAGCTGCCGGTTCATCCCGCGGATGTGGATCTCCCGGAACTCATTCAAGTGATGCGCCATCTGCTCCGCCGTGGGGGGATCCTTGACGCCGATGTACGGGACCGGCAGCAGCTTCTCGATGCTCCACGTGCCCGTGCCGGGGCTGGACCTCCGAAGGAATTCCCAGGGGCGCACGATGTTCCGCCTGGGGTCGACGAGGATCTCCTCATAAAACTCCTTGCTCGTCGGATTCAACAGCACGATGACGTCCTGCCGGTGGTAGATCTCCTCCCCGATCCAGACCCGGGTGGGGAGCTCCGTCATCACGAACTCGAGGCTCCGCATGCCCCAGTAGCTGTAATCCCGGTCGGATCCTCTGCCGGCCGGCATGTCCGGGTAGGGAGGGGGCACCGCCAGGGCGACCTGCCCCGGCTCGGCCGCGGCATCCAACGGGGCGGCGATCGACAGCCCCAGAGCCAGCAGGTGCTCTGCCGCCTCTCGGGAGTCAACGAGGTTCTCCACCTGGGCCCGGGCGTACGTCTCCAGCAGCTCCCTCTGGTCCAGCCCCTCGTCGGTGACGCTGCCGCCGAACTGCCTCCGCGCCTCCAGGGCCGTCCTGACCGAGTCGATGCGAAGCTCCACGGTGCCCTGGAGCCAGCGGGGGGCCTTCCCGGCCTCGGGCGGCCCGAAATCAAACTTGGACTTCCTCACCTCCGGGAGCCCCTTGTCCTGGAGAAGCTGCTCCACCCTCTGCAGCAGCTCCCGGGCGGCCTCGGGATCCAGATGGCCCAGCCGGACCAGCAGCTTGTAGCCCTCCAGCACGTCCCACTCCTGCGCCACCCCCAGCCGATCGAGCAGCTCCCGGGCCCTGGCCGGGCCGAAGCTCTGCCACCCCGCCGAACCCTCCCACCCGGCCGACACCACCAGCGACGCATCCAGCTCGTCCCGGATGGCCCGCTGAAGATCCTCCACCGCTTTCCCCATGACAAACCGGCGCAGATCCTCCTTCTCGGAGTCGGTGAGCTGCTCGAGCACTCGATCCAGTGGACGCTCGCGCGTTACTCGCCCAAACGCCTCCGACTGCATCAGGGCCCGGAAGGTCGCCGTGTTCTTCTGGAAATCCCCCAGCCCTCCAAACTGCGCCAGCAGCAGGGCGCGCTGGGCCTCCAGCCGGATCCGCCTGGCCCTGAGGAGGATGGCCTGGGTCCGGAAATGACAGACCGAATTCCACTTGGCCGGCATGACCGGGGGAACGCTGTAGCTCTCGCCCTGGAAGGTCCATTCGACCGGAGGGAGGAGGTACTGCATGAGGGCGACCCACGAGAATTCGGCCTCCCGGAAGGTGATCTCCGCCTCCAGCCGTTCCTGTTCCAGCTCGAGCATCCCGTCGGAGAGCCGGAGCACCTCCTTCCAGAGGGCCTCCCGCTCCTCCTGGCTGAGCGCCGCCTGCCCTGGAAGATCCGGGGGGGTAAGCATCTCCGGGAAGACGCTGACTCCCCCGGCCGGCAGCACCGCGTTGGGGATCGGCAGGTCGGCCCCCAGCCGCGCGAGGGCTTCGTACAGCTGCTCGAAGAGCTCGAGCTTCCGCCGGTCCACCTCGGCGACGGCGGTGGCCACATCGGCCTGGGCCTTGCTGTTCATGATGTTGAAGGATGTGGGCCGGTCGGGAGCCCACGGGATGGGCCTGCGCCTTTCCTGCTCCGCAAACTCCTTCAGATGCTTTCTGTGGACGGTCAGCTCCTCCCGTGCCGTGCGGATCCACTCCTGGACGGCCTTGCGGTAGTTTTCGATGGCTTGGGGCCGCTCCATCTCGTTCGCCGCCTGGCACGCCTCGAAAGCCTTCACCGCCTCGGCGCGGCTGGCGGCGGTGGCATCCGGCAGCAGGGCCAGCTTGTCCAGCAGGGCCTGGGTTTCGGAGATCGGGTCGCCGGACGCTCCCATCTGCCTGGCGACGGCGTTGGTCACCGGGTTCATCTCATCCCGCCACCGGTTGACCCTCGCGGCCGGCTCGTGCATCTCGGCCTGCAGGCGCTGGATCTCCCTCTCAATCCGGCGAAGCTGCTCGATCTCCTGCTCGTTGGTCTTGACGGCCTCCAGCTCCACCGGCTCCTGCGCCTTCAGCCCCAGCACGGACGAGAGCCCCGTCCAAGCGTACAGCAGACGCTGCGCCCATCTCCGCACCCTCCCCCGCCCGCGTTCAGCAAGGGACACAGCCGGCGTCTGCTCGGAAGCGCGGGCGGCGATCGGCGCGGCCCCTTCCGGGGGCCTGGGCTTCCCCGCAAGTGTCTCCTCAATGAACTCCAGGATCTCCCGCTCCAGGCGGCTCCTCATCTGGTCCGGCCCCCTGGGCCGCAGGATCGTGCGGAAGCGGCGCGCGGCCGCGCCCCGCGCCTCGTGATCCAGAGTCAGAAACTGCGGGTGCTGTGCCAGCAGCCTCCGCACGGCCACTTCGTCGGCAAAGAGACGCGCGTGAAGCCGCCCCAAGCTCTGCGGCGCCACCGCTTCGGTGAGGTACGGCTGACCGGTTCGCGGGTCGTTCCCCATGAAATCCCCGCCGACCAACGCGCTGGCCATCCTCCTCCTCTCCTGGGGCCCGAACCTTGGCAACCCCAACCTCTTCAACTCCTCGCGGATCTTCCTTTCGATGGTCCACTGCGCCTGGACCTCTTCCGAGAACTCCCCCGCCACCCACCGCGGGATGAGGTCGCGCAACCTCTGCGCCGCCTGATCGACCGCCTGCCGGAACTTCTCTTTGCCGCCGCTTCTCCTGAGCAGTTTCTGAAGGTGCGGGAAGGTGCTTAGGGATGCCCACAGCCACCTCTGCAGGCCGTCCGGGTCAGCATGCAGGAGCGCCAGCCGCTCCTCGGGGGAAAGTTCTCCGGGCCGGTCCCAAAGCCGCTCCAGGGCTTCGGGGTCCATGAGCTGGTCGGCCAGCGTTTCCGCCAATCGCCGGGCCTCGTCCGCGCGATTCCCCTCCCGGCCGGACTCACGCCCTGCCGGCTCGCTGGCTTCGCGCAGCTTCCCCTCGAGCCCGCCCAAGGAAGAGGGATGCTCCCTCTGCGTTTGCCGGAGGGCATGCGAGGGACAGGCAAAAGAAAGGAAAAGCGCCAGGGAAGTGGACAGGGCGATCCCCTTGCTTGACAGCGCAATCCCACCGCCTCTTTGCCTTCTTAACTTCTCCATCATCCTCCTCTTCCCCATTGCGCTTCCGCAGTCAGAAAAAGGACCTCGCCCGTCAGGGCAGGTTTCTCCGCCAGGCGGTGGGGCCCGCCGCAACAAGGCAGACCTCCCTCCTCCGATTCCCTATGCGATCGTCTTAAGTCTACCACACCAACGGGCCTATTTCAAATTTAATTCAACAACTTCATTACTACTAATTATTACACGCCTACCTGGCGAGCGCTCCGGCTGGACCGCCTCTGCGGGTATCTGTTTAGCCCTTTGGTATCTGTTTAGCCCTTTGAAGTTTCCTCTTGCCAATTCTCCGGACCTGAGATA
>CAYJUA010000004.1:11820-33301 GCA_964373295.1 uncultured Planctomycetia bacterium | reverse complement strand
ACGTGGGGGACTGCGCCGGGATGGCGGCCGACATCTTCGAGTCGTACGAGGTGACCATCGTCGCGGCGATGATCCTCGGCTGGGCCTCCTTCGGGCACAAGGGGGTGATCTTCCCCCTGCTGGTGCGGGCCATCGGCGTGATCGCCTCCATCATCGGCACCTACGCGGTGCGCACCTCCGACCAGGTGAGGAACGCCATGAAGGCGATCAACGTGGGGTTCATGCTCTCGGCGGTCGCCTCCGTCCTGGGCTTCACCGTCCTGGGCTTCTTCTACCTGCGCTTCCCCGAGGCGTCGGCCGCCCCCTTCTGGATTGACATGGGGGTGCCGGGGCTGGACATGCGGCCGGTCTGGACGACGCTCATCGGGATCATCCTGGCGCTCGCGGTGAACCGGCTCACCGAGCATTTCACCGAGACCAGCAAGGGCCCGGTGCAGTCGGTGGCCAAGTCCACCACCACCGGCCACGCCACCACCATCATCACCGGCATCGCCGTCGGCTACGAGTCCAGCGTCTGGGCGATCCTGGCGATCGCCATGGCGATCTTCGCCTCGGCGCTCATCTACGCCGGAACGAACCCGACCTTCATCGCGTACGGGGTGGCCATGTGCGGCATCGGCATGCTCACGCTGACCGGCAACAACATCTCCATGGACGTCTTCGGGCCGGTGGCCGACAACGCCAACGGCATCGGCGAGATGGCCCACCTGGAGCCGAAGGCGCGGCAGACCCTGGCCGACCTGGACGCCGTGGGCAACACCACGAAGGCGATCACCAAGGGGATCGCGATCGCCTCGGCGGTGGTGGCGGCGGTCTCCCTGTTCAACGCCTACATCACCGACATCGGGACGATCCTGAAGCGGTCCTATGAGCAGGTGGCCGCCACTCTCACGCTGGCGGAACCCGCGGTCTTCATCGGGATCCTGATCGGAGGGGCCGTTCCGTTCCTCTTCAGCTCGCTCCTGATCCAGGCGGTGGGCCGCGCGGCGGGGCTGATCGTGCACGAGGTGCGCCTGCAGTTCAGGGACAAGGAGATCTGGGAGGGGAAGAAGACGCCGGACTACGCGCGGGTGGTCTCCATCTGCACCGCCGCCGCGCAGAAGGAGCTGATCGGCCCGGCCCTGCTGGCCATCGTGACGCCGGTCGTGGTCGGCTACGCGTTCGGCACGCCGGGCCTGGCCGGGTTCCTGGGCGGCTCCATCCTCTCCGGCCAGCTGCTGGCGGTCTTCATGTCCAACGCCGGCGGCGCCTGGGACAACGCCAAGAAGCTCATTGAGGACGGCGCGCACGGCGGCAAGGGCTCCGAGGCCCACAAGGCCGCGGTCACCGGGGACACCGTGGGCGACCCGCTGAAGGACACCGCCGGCCCGGCGCTCAACCCGATGATCAAGGTGATGAACATGGTCGCCATGCTGGCGATTCCGCTGATCCTGGCGCACCAGGGGAGCCCCCGCATGCGGGGGGCCGTGGTGCTCGTGGGGCTGGTCATCGTGGCGGGCGCTCTGCTCTACTCCAAGCGGGAATCAACGTGAACGTTTGGAATATCCTGTGGTTCGCGCGGGGCGGGGCGTTCCTCGCCCTCGGGACGGCGGTTTTCCTCGCCTGGAAGATCCTCCGGATGCCCGAGGGGACCCCGGACATGAAGGAGGTGGCGGCGCACGTCCGGGAGGGGGCGGTTGCCTATCTCTCCCAGCAGTACCGTGTGATCGCCATCGTTTTCGGCGGCCTCTTCCTTATACTGATCGGCCTGGTGAAGGCCGGCCTGCTCCCCCTGTTCGTGCCGGTCGCCTTGGTGACCGGCGGGTTCTGGTCGGCGTTGGCCGGCTTCCTTGGGATGTCGGTCGCCACCCGGGCCAGCTCCCGCACCGCGGCGGCGGCCAAGGAGGGCTTGAACCGCGGGCTCCAGGTCGCTTTCTCGGCCGGGTCGGTGATGGGATTGACCGTCGTCGGGCTCGGGGTCTTTGACCTCTCGAACTGGTTCACCTTCCTCACCTGGTGGTACTCCAACCACCCGATCCCCAGCGGCATGACGCTCGACCAGGTGGTCACCTCCACCATGCTCAGCTCCTCCATGGGGGCGAGCACCGTGGCCCTGTTCGCCCGGGTAGGCGGCGGCATCTTCACCAAGGCGGCCGACGTGGGGGCGGACCTCGTCGGAAAGATCGAGGCCGGGATCCCGGAGGATGACCCGCGCAACCCGGCCACGATCGCCGACAACGTCGGGGACAACGTGGGGGACGTGGCCGGCATGGGCGCCGATCTCTACGAGTCTTACGCAGCCGCGATCGTCGCGGCGATGGCGCTGGCCGTCGGGGCGGGGCTGGGCGCTCCCGGCGCCCTCCTGCCGCTGGTGCTGGCCGCGGTGGGGAACGTGGCCTCGGTGATCGGCATCTCGGCGGTCCGCTCCGGCGAGGAGGCCTCCCAGGCGAACCTCCTCATGGCCCTGCGCCGCGGCATCGTGACCAGCGCCGTCCTCACCCTCATCGGCTCGTACATCGCGGTGCGCCAGCTCCTGGGGCCGGCCCACATGGGCGTCTACTGGGCGGCGATCTCCGGCCTCCTGGCGGGGCTGGCCATCGGGTTCGGCACGGAGTACTTTACCTCTTCGCAGTACGGCCCGGTGCGGCGTCTCTCCGACACGGCGCTCACCGGCCCGGCCACCGTGATCATCGGCGGGATCGCGGCCGGCATGCTCTCCACCTTCCTGCCGGTCCTGCTGGTGGCGGCGGCGATCCTGGCCAGCTTCTACCTGGCCGGCGGGGCGGCGAACTTTGAGATGGGGCTCTACGGCGTCGGCATCTCCGGCTTCGGGCTTCTCTCCACGCTGGGCATCACCCTGGCCACCGACGCCTACGGCCCGGTGGCCGACAACGCCGGCGGCAACGCCCAGATGACGCACCAGCCCGCGCACGTCCGGGAGCGCACCGACGCGCTGGACTCCCTCGGCAACACGACCGCCGCCACCGGCAAGGGAATGGCGATCGCGGGAGCGGCGCTGACCGCGCTGGCCCTCCTGGCCTCCTACCGGGACAAGGTGCTGTCCATCGGGGCGTCGCTGGACCTCTCCCTCCTCAACCCGCGCGCCATCACCGGGCTGTTCATCGGGGCGATGCTGCCCTACCTCTTCTCCGCCATCGCGATGCAGGCGGTGGGGCAGGCCGCGGGCAAGGTGGTTGAGGAGGTGCGGCGCCAGTTCCGCGAGATCAAAGGGCTCATGGAGGGCAAGGCCAAGGCGGAGTACGGCCGGTGCGTCTCCATCGTCACGCGCGAGGCCCAGCGCCAGATGGTTTTCCCCGCTCTCCTGGCGATCATCGCCCCGCTTCTGGTCGGTTTCCTGGCCGGCCCGGAGGCGGTGATCGGCCTGCTGGCCGGCTCCCTGGTGAGCGGCTTCGCGCTGGCCATCATGATGGCCAACTCCGGCGGCGCTTGGGACAACGCCAAAAAGCACATCGAGGGGGGCCGGCACGGCGGCAAGGGCTCCGCCGCCCACAAGGCGGCGGTGGTCGGCGACACCGTGGGCGACCCCTTCAAGGACACGGCCGGGCCTTCCTTAAACATCCTGCTCAAGCTCATGGCCACCGTGTCGATCGTCTTCGCGGCGGCGGTCGTCCGCTTCCGCCTGTTTTAAGGGGTCAGACCCCGAGGGGTCTGACCCCCTCAGGTTTTGCACTGAAGGAGGCACGCTATGGTTTTGATCGGTTTCCGTCCATGGATGGCGGTTTCGCTGGCGCTTCTCCTCCTGACGGCGTCCACCGCCGCAGCCGCTGAACCGGCGGCGCCTGAGCCGGTCCCAGCGAAGCCGGCACCCGCGCCCAAGCTTGAGAAGGTTTGGCTGGACGGCCAGCTTCCCGAGGGTGCCCAGGCTGAGGGAGAGTGGGTCTGGGAGCAGGACCCATCCTCCGGCGCCGCGGCGGTCCACAGCCATCCCTCCCGCAAAGGGGTCCAGAGCCACCGCTTCTTCGCGGCCCAGCCGCTGGAGATGCCGGGTAGCGGGATGGTTGTCCAGCAGGTCTGGCTGGATCCGCAGGATCCCCCGCAGGGGATCTCCCTGCGCTTCAAGCTGGCTTCCGGAGAAGAGATGGGTGTTTACTGGGAGGGAGAAAGGGAGGTGTTCACCCCGACCGAGTACGAGGAGCTCTGGTACTACGGCATGCTGCCGGAGCTGGGCAAATGGGTCCCCCTCGAGATCCTGGCCGAAGACCTGGGGCTCGAGGACAGCCGGATCGCCGGCATCAGCTTTTCCACGTTCGACGGGCGGGCCCTCTGGGGCAGGACCGTCCTCACCGAGGCCCCGCCGCTGGAGGGAGAGGAGGCCGAGCCCTCCGACGAGGTTCCCGCCGACTTCCAGCCCCTGGGCCCCGCAGGCCCCAACAGTTAGTCGTTTCCATATCCCAGATAATTTTTCCAAGCAAAACCCCTCCCCGTCAGGTATACTTCGAGTATCTGTAACCCGAGCCAATTTGAGAGGAGATTTTGCATGCGGCGGAGTGTCTACCGCTTTTTTGTTTGCGCCCTTCTTTTACTCTTTGGCTTGACCTCTGTCTGCCCCGGGCCGGCCTTCGCCCTGCGCCCGGCCGGCGTCGAGGAGCAGAACAAGAAAAGTCGGAACGAGTTTGTTTCCCGCCTCCGGGACAGGGACGCCACGGCGCCTGGCGTCTTCCCGCACGGCAACATCCCACGCCCCTCCGCCCCGGCCGAGCGTTCCGCTCGCCCCGCGTCCCTTGCCGGCGCGGAGGAGGGGATCCAGGCTCGGGTGAAGATGAAGGGGCAGGACAAAACCCTTCCGCTGACCGTGTTTGAAACCCCCGAGGATATCGGCCGGGCGCAGGCCGATCAGGTGATGTGGCTGTGGAAAACCGCCGTCGGGAACGTCAAGGGCGGCGGCAGGCCCTTTGTCATCGGGCTGGCGACCGGCTCCACGCCGAAGCCGATCTTAGCCGCCTTGGCGGAACGTCTCAACGGGATGGAGCCGGGCATTCGGGCGCGCTATTTGGAGAAACTCTACATCGTTGCGATGGATGACATCGTGGATGGCGAGACAGAGACCAACGTGGGCCAGGACCACGAGAGGTCCGCCTACCGCTTCTTCCGTGAGAATTTCTGCAAGCTCGTCAGCGGATTCCCGGACGGCTGGGTGAGCACGCAGATGGAGAGCACGCACCTGTTCGTCCCGACCGTCGGCCAGGTCTCCGCCCTGCTGGCCCGGGTGAAGCAGCTCGGCGGTGTGAGCTGGCAGCTCATGGCCACCGACCCCAACGAGGGGCGCGTGGCCGAGGTATGGGCCGGCGCGCGGTACCGGGATCCCGCGGCCCATTCCAGGTTCCCTGTCGATTCGGCCCGTCCGCTCTCGCCCCTCTTCATCCAGCACAACCCCTGGGCGACCGGCTATCAGGGGATCACCCTGCGTTTGGATGATTTCGTGGAGATGCTGGCGGACCGTGCCGTCGTGAGCTTTGCCATCTTCGGGGCCGCCAAGCGGGACATCCTGAGCCGCTTTGAGCGGGCCGGGGCATACGACGCTGAGCTGCCGATCACCTTCCTCTGGCTCCTCGACTGGGAAAAGAGGAAGGCGAGGGTGGAGGTGCTGGCGGACCGCGCTGTCGTGGGGACGGCGGCTGCGGTGAGGCCGGACGGCAGGGCCCTGGCCGTTGGGAACCAGGGGGGCGCCGTTCGCGTGTGGGACCTCTCATCGGGAGGGCTCCACACGACCCTGCAGGCTGGGGCCGGCCCCGTCAGCGCCCTCCGTTTTTCTTCCGAACCACCCGGCGACCTCCTGTTCGCCGAGACGGCGGATGGGGAGACGTACCAGTGGCCGGTGCCGATCCTGGACGAGGTGGAGATGTGGGGCAGCATTTTGTTGGGTCCGGAGATACCGTCGACCGTCCGTGCCGACCCCAGGCGGAGCAACGCGCGGATGCAGCTGATGCAGGGGTTCCTTCATCGCTCGCCCCGTGACGAGCGGGCCTGGCGGATCCTGGAGTTGTTGACGGGTGAGATGCATCTGGTGAGGCAGCATCACGAGCAGGCGAATGCTTCCAGCACTAGGATCATGAGCAGTGCCTGCCTGCGGGATTTCGTTGGGGGGATGGCGCAGCGGCATGAGAAGGAGGAGGCCATCGCGGCCGCGCTGCGCAGCATGCGCCAGCGGGAGGACCAGGCGGGCCGGGTGGACGGCATCCGGGTGGCCCTGAAGTGGTTGAGCGAAACGATGGAGTCGGCAAGGGGCTGGCGCGATACGCCAGCGCACACGCAGGTAAATGCCCTCCTGGCCATCCTTGGGCCGGAGGGCGAACAGACGGCTGCCAACGTGCCCGCCGCCGGCCAGGAGGAATGGACGGAGATCCCATCGGCGGAGCTGCCGAAAGGCCTGTACGACGATCTGGCGGCCGAGGGGGTGATCCTGGAAAAGGTGGAATACATTGTCATTCGCCCGCCCGATGGCGGAAAACCATTGAAGCAGCCGTTCGCCCATCCCGGAGCCGCGGCCGGCATCCCGATGTCGGTCAACCAGACCCTGGGCTCCTATTTCTTCAAAGGCAGGAAGATGAAGGTGGTCTCGGACGGCAACGCCGTTGCCCTGGGTTTCTCTTCCCTGGTGGAATATTCCATTCAGCACCCGAGCGAGGCCTTCATCATCCTGGGAGATGAAGGGAAAAGGGATTACTCCATTTCATTGCGGGTGGGGACGATCATCTACCGGGGCAAGGAGATATGGTTTAAGGACATGAGGAAGTTGCGCGCCAAGCTCAGACAGCTTCTCGGCCGCGGTGTCCGGATCCAGGGGGTGATCACCGACGCCTTGGAGGTCACCGAAAAACAGGCGGAAGGAAAACCGGACAGCTGGGGCGTCACGGCGATCATCGACCTGCCCCAATCGTACGAGGCCTTGAAGACACTGGCCCTCATCCCGGACGAGCTTCGCCGGGTGGGGTGGGTCTATCACGCCAAGAGCGAGGCCCAGGACCTGGATCCCTTTGACCTTCCGGAGGAAGGTTTCAAGAAGATCGCCAGGGCCGATGGAGTGGACGTGGACGACCCAGAGGCCTTCTCGAAGTGGATGGCGGAGCGGCGGCAGGTCACCCTGGGGAGCGAAAAGAGGAAGTTCCTGGGACCCGCGCGGCAACAGGGGCAGGAGCTCGCCCAGAAGCATCCCGGTTTCGACACCTATTATCCCACCGACGGCAACCTGTTCCCGCGCCTCCGCGCGGCCATGGGGAGCCTGGTGGGCGGGCATGTGGAGGTGGGGGCGGCCGATCGGGTCGGTTCCATCGAGGAATTCATTGCCATGACCGGCGCCAACAACGTCGAGGGGGCCCACTACGCCTCCACCTATGTCTCGGCAAAAAACACGGAGGGCGCCACCTCCCTTTACGCACAGATCGCCCATGATTATCACGGGTCGGAGCGGCGCGATGCGGCAGGCCTGGGAATCGGAAGCAAGCAGTTGACGGCCATCGACACCAAGGAGGCAGGGACGTGGCCGCACAAGGGGCCCATCGCCATGACCATCGTGACCGGCGCCTCCAAGGAGATGGCCGGCGAATGGGCGGATCTCCTGAAAGAGGTGGAGGTCCGCCTGGAGCCGGACGGCAGGACCGGCCGGTTCGTCTTGATCACCTTTGTCCTGGCCCAGGACGGGTCCGCCTACATCGTCCGGACGACCCTCTGGAGCGACGATCTCCCGGAGGCCGTGGAGTGGCTGAAGCTGGCCAGCCGCCTGCCCGCCCCCGTGCCGCTGCCCGCCAAGAAGCCCCAGGGGGAGACGCAGACCTTGAGCGGCCTGGCGGGGGTCGTGGACGCCGACAACATCCCCTTCGTGAACCAGCACGGCAATCGGGAGATTTCCAGGACATTCCGGTATGTCCTGCCGGAGGAGATGGATCAGACCCTCAAGCAGTTCGGGATGGGATATCACCTGACCTTTCTTCACCCCGGGCAGATCGGCACCGGAGCGAGCGCCGAATACTACCGGACGCGGGGGCACTTCCATGTGAAGCCGGACGCGGAGTCAGAGATCATGCCGGTGGGCGAGCTGGTGGAGGTGTACGAAGGCCGGGGCTCCGTCCTGCTCTGGCGCGTCTCTTCGCTGGACGACCCCGGGCTCGCGGGTGAGGCGATCCGTCTTCAGGTCAAGGCCGGCGATCAATTTTTCGTTCCGTGGGGATTCGGGCACCTGGGCTTCAATGAAGATCCTCAACAAATGCTGGTTTTCGGGACGTGGCTCCGGCGGGATGTGAAGCTTGCCTACTCACCGGTCGTGCAGGTTCGGGGTGGCCCCTGGTACGTCGGGCTGCAAGGCGTCCGGGCCAACTCCAACTACGGCGCCGTTGCCAATTTGGAAGTCCGGATCCCCAACCGGGCCCACATGGAGGACGTCCTGGGGATTCCGTCCGACCGGTCCCTGTGGAGCGTGGCCAAGACCGACCCGGCCCGGTTCGCCGCCATCATGAAGCACATGAGCATGGAATCGAACCCGGTCCTCACCGCCGAGGATCTCTTCACCGCGCCCGCCGCCGGCGCGGAGGAGACGGTCAACGTCGCGATGAGCGTCGGCGGCACCAAGAGCGCTGCGGGCGTCTCCGCAGCCCAGGGGATCCTGGGCACCAAGGAGAACCGGCCGGCCCCGCTCCTCTGGACGGATCTGCGCGCGCAGTACCCCGACCAGAAGGTGCCGCTGGAGCGCACACTGGCGGAGATGGTTCGGCAGGTGCGCGGGGCGCTGGAGCATTTCGGGATCGACCCGGAGCGTCTGGGCGAGGTGGGGATCTCCTGGGCCGGCCCCGGCGACTATGAGAACGGCAGGGTGGAGAACGAGAAGATGGCGGACCTCGGCCTGTTCCCCATGGTGGAGCTGGGAGCGCTCCTGGCGCGGCGGCTGGAGGAGGAGTTCGGGAGACCGGTCGCCGTCCGGATCATGCACGACGGGGCCGCCGGCGCCCTGGGCGAGCACAACCTCCCCAAGGGCAAGCTGTACGGCCGTAAGCACGGCATGGCGATCATCTTCGGCACCGGGATCGGCGTGGGCATCATCCAGGACGGCAAGCCGGTCTACGCCGTCGAGGGCATGGTGGAGGCCTTCCTGGGCGAGATCGGCTGGCACCTCATCACCCGCGGCGATGGGACGTATGCATACGCGGGCGCCGGCGCCAAGCCCGGCGTTCCTTACCCCCACAAGCCGACGAACGGGGAGTGGGCGTTTGAGCAGGACCTGGCCGGCCCGTGGCTCGCAGCCCAATTCATCCTGAAGATGCGGGAGGCGGGGATGACGCCCGAGCAGGAGACGGAGCTCTTCGGCCAGGTGGTCCACTTGGTGGAGGACGATCTGGTGAGCCTTTCCGACACCCGGCGCCTGCGGATCCCGAAGGAGCTGCAGGAGGTGGAGAAGCAGATGCTGGTGATGATCACCGAGCGGGCCAAGGCAGCGGACGCCGTCGCGCGGAACTTCATCGAGGACGCCGGGGCCCGCTTCGGCAGCGCCATCCGCGCCTTCCGGCAGGCCTACGCCGGCCAGCCCTTCGCCGACGAAGGGAGGATCGTCCTGATCAGCTCCCTGGGCGAGAACTTCGGGCTGGGCGTCACCGACGCACAGGGGGAGGACCTCTTCATGGCGGCCGCGCGGCGCACGGCCGGCTGGGACGACATCGTCCGCTCCGAGATGGGCTACGAGCGGGAGTTCGCCTTCACCATCCCCGCCCCCGGCCTGGCGGAGTGGGACGTGAGTTTGGACAATCAACTCCTTTCAATCCTCAAGGATGAAGACCGGGCGCTTCTGGCGGAAAGGATCGTTCCATTGCTGTTCCCCACTGAATCCCGTGGTGATGCCGACGTCTCTGGGCCATTACAGAGTTTGATCAAGGAATTACGAGAAGTGGCCAACGGTCGTTATCCATCCGATTCGTTCGCTGTTACCTCTTTTGAATCGATCTGTGCCGCGCATGACACAACCGAACTCAGTGATGGCCTCCTAAGAGACCTCTATCGCTGGGTAAACGCCTATCTGCTTTTGCCCCAAGGAATCTCACTGGCGGCCGTTCTCATACCTGAAGTGGTGCCGCCGGGTCAAACCGTGATCCACAGACGTCTCTTTCTGGTTGAAGCGTCTGGCTATGAGTTACATCTCCTACCCAATGTGGGTGTCCCAAGGCCGGTGGTTTACCATAGGCCGCCTGGGATCGTTTGGAAGGATGAGCATGGGAGTTCAACCATGGGTGTCTCCTATGTGACCATGAGCCCTTCCGTAACCCAGATGGAGAATGCCCGCCGGGAGGAATTAGCCCACGCAGCCGATGAGGTGGTTCTTTCTCAGAAAGCACCTGTGACAGCCTACGAAAAATTCAACTCGGATCCAAGCCCGGAACTCGTCAGCTTTCTTTCCCTCGCTTCCGGAGGGTCAGAGACCGTTGCCCATTCCATCCTAACGGAGATTCGGGCGACACTTCGCATGCTGTATGGTCCAGATGGACAGGAAGAGTTCGCCGACTTTCAACCCTTGTGGAAATTTCTGAACAACCAATTTGGTGGGAGCGATGCGTTACCGCTTAATGCGGCCGTCCTGAATCTCGTGATGTCGGGCCAATACACCCCCGGCCAGTTGGGCGAGATTTGGGTAAGCCATCAATTGGTTCTGGGGGCGATCGATCCTGCCAATCCTATTGATTGGAAAGGAACCGCAGAGGTCCTTTGGCGTGATATCTTCACCGATTCCGATCCCATAGAGCTTGAAATCAAGCGGATCCACCCAGAGTCCGACGCCGAGGCAGCCCAACAGGTTCAGCGGTTGTCACAGCCCGCCGCCGGCGCGGAGGAAGGGATCCGCCGGCTGCTCGTGGTGGAAGATAGCGCGGTTTACCGCACCAAGGTCGTTGCCGCCGCGAAGGAGTGGGCCAAGAGGCAGGGCCGCGGGCTGGACGTGGTGGAAGCGGGTTCTTACCTGAGTGCAGTGGAGACATATCAAGCGGCGATGGCGAGTGAGAACCCGTTTGACGCGGTGCTCACCGATCTGCAGCTGGGGGACGGCAACGGGGACGATCTGATCCGGAAGGTCATCAACCCGATGGGTGCGGGCAAGATCCCGGCCGCAATCATATCGCAGGGTTTGAAGCCCGAGGACCCGTTCTATAAGAAGATGCAAACGAATGGCCAGCTGACCATCTGCGCAGCCAAGAAGTATAGGGAGCATCTCCAGGGATTTGTCGAGGGTTTGATGACCGCCCTCGACGAGGCCAAGAAGGCTGCCGCTGGCAAGGACGAGGCCAGCGTGCAGCCCGCGGCGCGGTGGAAGGTCGTCGGACGCGAGCGGGACCTGCCCGCGATGCTGTTTGAGACGGCGGAAGAGGCCGGCGAGTTCCAAGCGGACGAGGTGATGTCCCTGTGGGGGCCGGCGGTGGAGGCGGGCGAGCCGTTCGTCATCGGGCTCCCCACCGGCAGCACCCCGCTGCCGCTCCTCTCGGCGCTGGCCGAGCGCCTGAACGCGATGGACAGGGACCGCCGGCTGATCTTCCTGGACAGCCTCCGCATCCTTGCCATGGACGACATCGTGGACAATGTGACCGGACAGAACGTGGAGCCCACCCATGATCGCTCCGCCTACCGGTTCTTCCAGGAGAAGTTCTTCGATCACATCGCGGACTTCCCCGCGGATTGGTCCAGCGCCGACATCGAGTCCACCCACCTTTTCGTGCCCACGGTGGGGAAGGTCTCGGCGCAGGCGGAGAGGGTGGCCGCGCTGGGCAAAGTGAAATGGCAGCTCATGGCGACGGACCCCAACGAGGGCCACGTGGCCGAGGTCTGGGCGGGGGAGCGGTACCGGGACTCGCAATTTCCCGTGGACCAGCCGCGGGAAATGTCGCCCCTGTTCCTGGAGCACAACCCGTGGGCGAAGGGGTACCTGGGGATCACCCTGCGCCTGGATGATTTCGTTGACCTCCTGGCGGACGGCGGGGTGGTGAGCTTCGCTGTCTTCGGGGCGGCCAAGCGGGACGTGTGGGACCGCTTCGAGCGGGCCGGGCAGTACGACCCGGAGCTTCCCATCAGCTTCCTCTGGCACTCGGACTGGGCCGCGAGGGGCGCCCGCATCAGCGCCCTGGTGGACAAGGGGCTCCTCCAGGGGCAGGTGAAGGCCGCGGCCCCGCGCCTCTTGACCCCGCCGGAAGGGGCGCAGGGTTCCGACGCGAACCCGCAGGTCATGGAGCTGCTGCGGGCGTACATCCTGCAGGCCCAAAGCTCTGTCGAGGTCGAGTTCCCCCTCCAGCGGTTCGGGTCCCTGCAGGAATTCCTGCGTCCACCGCTCGATTACCAGAGATGCACGTTTGCAGGCGGCAGCAATCCTGGGGATCTGCACGGCTCCGGCTATGGGGATTGGAGCGGAATGGCCTGGCACTTGAGACATTGGGCTATCCGCCTGAACGCGCTCAACCGGACGGGCGAGAAGGCGAAGGACGCCTCCAACACCCTGGACCGGTTCCGCGTCGTCGAGCAGGGACCCGGGCGGCTCCGGGTGGAGCCGGTGCTGGGCGACGTTTCCCCCGTCTCGGGCCGGGACGAAGCCGAGGTTTCGCCGCTAACCGCGGGACAGTCCGAGATCCAGCGAGCCTTGGAACTAGCTGCCGCGATGGACGCAAACGCCAAGCAGCATCAGCAAAAAGTGCTGGATGCCGATGGAAACTTTGTTGGTCCGGAGGAGTTGGTCAAGTTTCTTCAGAGCGAAGGGGTGCGCGGTGTTTCCCTGTTCGACGGCGGCGTCGTCAGCGTGGACCTGGTCCCTGTCAGCGTCCACATGGAAGCGAGCGACCTGGTCACGAAGGATGTGTATCCGAGACAGTTGGTCTTTTCTTTCTCACCGGGTTCCGTGGATTGGGATGAGCTGAGCCTCTACTTTTCGGTGGCGCCTGAGGAGCTGGCCAAGCAGGTCCAACCGATGTCCGCCAACCGGCTGGAGACGGTGGGCTCTCCCGATACCTCCAAGGAAGTCATCCTTCGCGTGGAGAACTTGCCTGAGATTCCTCAAGTCCCCGCGGGGGTGTTTGATCAGGACGTGACATTCTCCGTCGCGCGTGGAGTGGGCGACCGGGTTTTCCTCTTCGCCCATGGGAAGAACCTGCGGGATCTGGCCAGGAAGCTTCCAGCGGCGATGCTTGCCGCCTGCCGCATGGCTTCGGTGGATCCTGCGGGGGCCGTCTCCGCTCAGCCCCGTCCGCTGGAGCTGAACTGGCTTCGGGATGCTCAGGCGGTGGCCTACGATCCCATTGACAAAAAGGTCTATGTGATGGTCGGTTTCGACGTGCAAGAGTTTGATGCGACCACCGGCCAACCGACAGGGCGGATTTTCAAGGATGTCGCTCACCATCCCGTGTTGATGAGGGTGGATCCGAACAGGCGGATTCTCCTTGTCATGGACAGCGAAAAGATCGCGCGTGTTGACTTACACTCCGGGGAGATTCTCGCGCCGTTCCATAAACCCGTAATGGCGGATCACATGGGATTTGACTATTCGGCTGAAGAAAAAGCCATTGTTGTTGTGAATGTTATCGGCCATGTGCAGATTCTCAATTCAGACACGGGCGCTCTGACGGGGGAATTCTCCACCAACGTTTATCATCCCCATGGCGTCGCCTACGATCCGGCGGGAAAGAGGATCTTTGTTGTTTCAGGAAATGGAGGTGTCTACGCGTTCAATTCGGAGACAGGTAGCCCGCTGGGTGTGGTGGGTTCGTTTGAGAAGCCACCGAGGATCACCTGGAGCAAAGCGTTTAATCAGCTTCTTGTGTATGGGCAGCCCTATGGGGACGCCGGTGTTCAACTGTTGGACCCAACCACGGGGGAAGCGGGCCTCCCCCTGATGGCGGATGCTGAGCACATCGATGCATTGGATTACGCTCCTGGTACCGGCACGGTGGTGGTGCTGGAACAGCGAATGTTTTACGTCCCTGGCCAACTCTTCATGCATCGTGTTCGGGCTTTCTCGGACAAGACCTGGGAACCCACGGCCGTCGCCTCCGGCCTGGCGGAAGGTTACAATTCATTGGTGAGAGATATCGAGGAATTCGTCCAGGAGGCAGATCAAGAGTTCCGGCGTTATCATGCCAGCCTTCTGCCGGAGTTGGAGAGCCCGGATTTTGAAAGCCAAGACTTGTACATCGGAGATAAGGCGTTGGAAGAACTTCCCGAGGATGAAAGGCTCCTCGTCGAGGTTGGCCGCTTCGGGGATCGCATCCGCTTGGATTCCGTTCTTTTGAATCTGAAACCCGGTGGGTTCCAATTTCCTACGATGGCGGCCTTGGAGATAGGAGCCAACCTCAGCTTGCTTACGGGCTACAAGGTTTTTCTGAATAAGCGCCTGGGTGATCCTCCGAACCTGGGAAAACTGGAAGGAGATTTAAAGCTGCCTGAAGGAGAGGGACGTGCTTACCTCCGCTGGTGCCGCGAGATAGAGGGCAAGCTTAGGCAGTGGAGAAGGACCCTCTATCTTCTGGCCATGACGTTCGATGGCCTCCATATAGAACCCTCCATCAATCTGAGGGAGGTCGTACCCCAATTGCGGAGTACCGATCCCGAAGTTCGATCAAAAGCGCTCAAGCAGCTCCGTAAGTTCCTCAATTTGACAGCATTGGTCAACCGATTTCTGAGCCAATCGACGGTCCCCAAGTGGATCAATGCAGCCATCGATCTTATGCTTTCCGATGTCGTTAAGGATGATCCCGAGGTGCGGGCTGGCGCTTACGACGTCTTATTCGCGTGCGCGGAGTACGGTGTTGCCGTAAAGCGTCTCATTCCGGCTTTGGAACCGGCATGGAAGGATCTCTTGCATGAGAGCGATCGTGTGCGCAACGCCGCCAAGAACCTGATAGTCGTCCTCACTGAGCAGCCGGCTCTTCCAAAGGGGGTTCGTCAAGAGCTGGCCATTCGAGCCCTTGTTTTCTTCCTGGAACACGGAGCCCATGCAGAGGTGGCTCGGCATCTCTTTGACGCAATGGCACTAAACCAGCACTATCCGGCTCAGTTGTACCTCCGATCCCTTGGCGCTGTCGCCGCTGAGGCAACCTCAGAGATTGGAGAGCCAGAGCAACCATGGGACGAGGACTATGTTCCGCCCTCCCAACCCATGCCGGTTCCGTGGGTGTATCCGGATACGGTGAAACTTGCCGTCCCTGCCGATGCCGCTTCAGCCTTGGGCCTCCAGCAGGGTGGCTATCGAGAGGATATCCCGGTCCAGGACCTGGCTGGTTTGCTGTGCTTCCTTGAAGCAGAAAGATTTCCTCTAACGGGCAAAGCGCCAACGCCGGATCCTTTAAGCAATGAACCGTTTGGCGCCCGGCTCTTCCGGGCGGTCCAAGGGGGAACTGTTGCCGTGGAGGTCAATGATGAGAGATGGGAGGATCCCCTTGCTCCATTTCCCCCTGACGCCACTGTCAAACTAAAGCCCGCCGCCGGCACGGAGGAAGGCAGGAGTCCCCTGCAGAGGATCCTTGTCGTGGGCGTCGACCCGGCCCGGGTGGAAGCCATCGGCCAAGTCGTTTCTTCCCTCCGGCCCGACGCGGATGTGGTGACAGCCGTTCTTCCCGGTCAGCGGTCGGAGGTCGCGTCCCTCTTTAACGTGCCGTTGCGCCAGCCGGACGGCGTCATCGTGGCGGGCGACGTCTCCTTGGATCCGCAGTTGGGCATCCAGGAATATCTGGAGAGCATAGAGGATCTCCCCGTGCAGTACGCCGGAGAGCCCGATGAGGTGATCCTGCGGGAGGCGCTGTGGGCGATGGAGGTCGGGCAAGAGGTTACGGTCAGAGTCCAGCTGGACCTCCAGAAAGGGCGGCTCACGCTGTCAAGAGTCGAAGCTGCGTTGAGGGGTTGGCTGACGGAGCTGCGGAGGAGACCGAGCAAAAGGGGTACGTTGCCCAAGGAGTTGCGGTTTGAAAAGGTAAGGGTACAGCAAGGCCTTGCAGCGGCGCTGGTGAGAGGATACGTCCTTGGACCCGATGAGGCGTACGGCGTGATGGACCCACTTGCGGCAAGAATAGCGCGCCTTTCCATACCGGAGGCAATTTGGGGACAGCCGGATTTCATTGACTGCGTTGCGGAAGACATACGCCGATTGCGGAGACTACCTATCGGGCTGACAACCCCGACATTGGCTGCGGCCCTGGCGAAGCTTGAACCCGATGAGGTGGAAGCGATGTGCGCCCACAAGGACATTCCCCCAGAGCGCCGCCGAGGGATAGTCGTTCGGGCGATAACGGCCGCGGACCCGAGGCAGAAATTTGAAGAACTTCTCGCCAGGGAGAAGGAACGGTCCTCCGCCGGCCAGGAGGGCGAGGTCGAAGTGGCCGTTCCGATGATCGAATCGCCGGAGCCGGGACTCTTGGTTCGCGCAGGTTGGGCGTTTGGCGACCGGGAGAAAACCCGGTTGGGAGCGGCTTCAGCGGAAGGGCAGGGGCACATTCTCTATAACGAGGCCACGCTGGCGGCCCTATTCTTCCTGCACGCGCCGGAGCTGGATTCGCCGGTGATCGCCGTGGTGGATCCGGCGCGGCTCAAGCAGTTGAGGACCATCGCTTGGAACGCGGGCTTCACGGAGGAGCAGATCCGGCAGTGGGAGGCCGACCACGTGGAGCCGTGGGATCCTGATGCTCCGGAAGGGGCGGCCATCGCCCGCAGCGTGGACGAGGCCGAACGAAGAGCAAGAGAGCGGATCGCCAAGCAAATGGGCCTTCCGGAAGATGCGCCTGTGGAGCCCAAGATCATCTTCACCCTCCCCAGGGCTCGTGCGGAGTTCGGCGTTCGCTTGGAGGGATTGCTCAAGTCCTTCGGCTTTACCCTGTACAGTGAGGGGCTCTCCCCCGCGCTGGTTCAGGCCCTCTACGAAGTTGCCCAGGCGTAATTCCCGCTGAACCAAGGCAGGGTGCTCTTGCTATGTATTTGTTTAGCGGATTGAAGTTTTCTCTTGCTGACGCCCTGGACTTGAAGTAAGGTACAGTCACTCCCCGAAGAAAGGGCGCCATTTTACAGAACCTCCGCAAGGAAGTTCGAGGACTCTCCAAGAGGGAATTGATCGCGCTGGTCACGCAACTCGAGCGGGAACAGCCCTCTCTCCAAGAAAGAATCCAGCAATTCATTGAGCAGCTTCGCTCTTCCCAAAAAACCTGCCTGTACCGATTCGCCTCTTTCCTGAAGCGGCGTCCCCGGCGACCCGGCCAGAAGCCGGGACATCCAGGAGTGACTCGCCCCAAACCCACGCACATTGACCGCGTGATCGAACAGAAGCTGACCCAGTGCACCCGCTGCCACTCCCCTTTGGGGAAGTCCGTGGAAGTGATCGAGCATCTCCAGGAAGACCTGATCCCTGCTCGGGTGGAAGTCACCTGCTTCCGGCACCATCGCTACTGGTGCCCCGGTTGCCGGGAGATCGTCACCGCTCCACCGGCTCCGGACGAGATCCCCAGCAGTTACCTGGGGCCTCAAGTCCTGACGCACACCCTTCTGTTCAAGTACGTCCACGGGCTGCCCTTCAACAAGATCTGTACGGCGTTCCAACAGATGGGCACCCTCACGGTCTCGGAAGGAGGACTGGCCCAAGCGCTGCAACGGATGGCTCGTTGGCTCCAGGTCGAGACCGAAGAACTGCTCCAAGCGCTTCGGGCCAGTCCAGCCATCCACATGGATGAGACCGGTTGGAAGATCACCGGCCAGGGGCATTGGCTCTGGGCCTTCGTCACCGAACGGCTGGCCTATTACCGGATCGATGCCTCCCGGGGCTCGAAGGTGCCCAAAGAGGTGTTGGGTCCCACGTACTCCGGAACCGCCGTCACCGACTTCTTCAGCGCTTACAACCGTCTGAAGATCCGGCAGCAGAAGTGCTGGGTCCATCTGTTGCGGGAGATGCGAGAGGAAGCGCCCCAGAACCTCTCTACAGAGTTCTCTCAAGCTCATCGGGGCTTGCGCAGGATCTTCCTGGATGCTCGGCGACTCGCTCGGGATCGAAAGACTCTCTCCCTGGGGGTCCTCCTGCGCCGCACCCGGCTGCTCTCGGAACGCTTGCTGGCCTGGGGAGCGGCTCCCTACCGGAACAAAACGCTGCGTCGGATCTCCGAACGAGTTCTCAAGCACCATCATCAGATGCTCACCTTCCTGCAGCAGCCGGGGCTGGCGATGGACAACAACCTCGCGGAGCGGCTGATCCGCCCGCACGTCATCATCCGCAACCGTTCCTATCAATGCCGCTCTCCCACCGGCGCAGTCACGCATGCCGATCTCATGAGCTGGGTGCAAACGCTGGCCCTCCAGGGCAGAGCCATCGGGCCGACGTTGGGGCGGGCCTACGTCCTCCATCGTCAGCGAGATCCCTGGCCGGTCCCGCTCGTGCCCGGCTGAGTCGAGAACTTCAATCCGCTAAACAAATACCTTGCTATTTCCGGCGCAAACGTGGTATTGTTTATTTTGAGATGAAAAGTCCACTAAAGTCTACTAGAGTACATAAGAATTTGGCCGTGGAGGGTTCTGCTGAGGCAGATGAGCTGATGACGCTCGCCGAGACGGCGAGGTATCTGAAGGTATCCCAAAAGACGGTCTTCCGGATGATCCAGAAGAAGAAGGTACCTGCGGTCAAGGTTGGACGGCTTTGGCGTCTCCGGAGGAGCTGGATCGTGGAGTGGATTGATTCCAAGCGAGAAACCCAGCTTCAGCTTCCAGTTCCAGGTCTACTCAGGGAATTGGGCCAGGCGCTTCGCGCGATGTACGGCCCCCGGCTGAAGGGGGTTTATCTTTACGGTTCCCACGCGCGGGGAGAGGCGAGGCCGGATTCCGATCTGGATCTGCTGGTTGTTTTGGACGATTACGCCGAGGTGGGGGAAGAGCTTCGCCGGACGGGGTCGCTGACCTCGCGGCTCAGCCTTGAGGCGGGGATTCCGGTGGCTCTGATGTTCGTCCGGGCGGGTGATTTTGAGGCGAGGCAGACGCCGTTCCTGATGAACATCCGCCGTGAAGCCAGGCGCCTGGCCGCATGAAGCCGGAGGTCGAGGGTTTTCTCAGCAAGGCGGAACAGAGCATTTCCGCAGCCAAAGTGCTTCTGAGAGAATCTGACTACGGTTTCGCGGCGTCTCGGGCCTATTACGGCATGTTCTACGTGGCGGAAGCCCTCTTGTTGTCCAGAGAACTCTCCTATTCAAGCCATTCGGCGGTGCTGGCGGCGTTCGGGCGAGAGTTTGTCAAATCCGGCCTGTTTGACCCGAAATGGCATCAAGCGTTTCAGGGAGCGTTTCAAGTTCGGCAGGTGGGAGACTACGAGCCGCTGGAGCACGTCTCCGAAGCCACAGCCCGCCGGATCTTGGAAGAAGCGGAGGGTTTTGTTCAAGCGGTGCGGAGTTTCTTGGCGAAACCCTGAAGGGCCGGCGGGGTTGACGAGTCGTACCAGATATGGTACGCTTTCATCAGGAGGGCAGCCCCGGAATGACCACGATGACAGCCAGCAAGGCGCGCGCCCAGCTGTACCGGCTCCTGGACAGGGCCGCTTCCACCCATGAGCCGGTTCAGATCGCGGGCAGGAGAAAGAGCGCCATCCTGATCTCGGAAGAGGACTGGCGCGCGATCCAGGAGACCCTGCATCTGCTCTCGGTCCCGGGCATGCGGGAGTCCATCCGGCTGGGATTGAAGACGCCCGCGAGCAAGTGCAGCCCTAAGCTGAAGTGGTAGGTTGGAGGGTCGTCTTTACCCGCCAGGCCCAGAAGGACGCCAGGAAACTCTCGGCCGCCGGCCTCAAATCCAAGGCGGAGCCGCTCCTTGAAATCCTCTCCCGGGATCCCTTCCAAACGCATCCGCCCTTCGAGAAGCTTGTGGGCGACCTTGCCGGCGCCTATTCGCGGCGGATCAACATCCAACACCGGCTCGTGTACCAGGTGCTGAAGGAGGCCCGGACAGTCAAGGTGATTCGCCTCTGGACCCATTACGAGTAGCGGCAGGGCAGGGTTGACAGTCTTTCCGGCGGGGTGCTAGAATCCCTCTGTTCGTTTCGAGTCCACTCCGCGTTCTCACTGCGACTCGCTGCAGCTTGCGACTAACCTTATTTTGCTTGAAGGAGGCTATGTCATGATTGGGCGGGGAAAGACCGGCTGGTGGGTGGCGGGGGTCTGCGCGGCGGTGGTTCTGACGAGCATTGGCTACGGGATGGGGCGGCGGGCGGCGATGCGGGCGATGGGCTCTTCCTTTGGGGTCACTCCCGCCGGGGCGCCCCTGCCCACGATCCAGATCGAGCCGATCCAGCCGCAGGAGGAGCTGGCCGCCATCGGCGCCGCTGATCCCGCGGCCTCCGAGGCGCCGTCCGTGCAGGCGCAGGCCTCCCTGCCGGCGATCACCGAGGGCGCCGCCGAGTCCCAGCCGCTCCAGGGCGAGCAGGCCCGCCTGCGCGACGTCCAGCTGGCCCTGCGCGCGGCTGGGTTCGACACCGGCACGCCGGACGGGCGGATGGGGCCGCGCACGCGGCAGGCGATCCGCGATTTCCAGGTGGCCAACGGGCTGGAGGCCGACGGCAAGATGGGCCCCCGGACCTGGGCCAAGCTGGAGCCGTTCCTCAAGCAGGGCGCTCAGCAGCAGTAGAGCAGCGCCATAGCAAGGGGCGTCCGATCGTTGCGAGCTGGAGCGCCCCCTCCATCGGTATCGGGCACTGTGTACGTGTTATAAAGGAGGTCTCTCGATGCGACGCACCTTCCTGGGTTGGATCGGCTTGGCCGCGCTCGCGGCGGCGCTGGCCGGTTGCGGCATCAACTTTTACTCCGGGCGCCCGACGGACCTGCGCCGCATCCAGGAGCTGTCCGCGGAGCTGGAGCGCCTGCGGCAGCAGAAGGCGGCGGAGTCTGACCAGCTCCTGGAGGCCCAGCGGATGCTGGAGGACCAGCTGAAGCGGGAGATCGCCGACAAGCAGGTGAAGCTGGAGATGGCCGAGCGGGGGCTGGTGCTCACCTTCATGGCGGAGGTTCTCTTCGACTCCGGCAAGGCGGAGATCAAGGAGGAGGCCCGGGATACCCTCTCCAAGGTGGCCTCGGTGATCCAGCAGAAGGTGGCCGACCGGGAGATCGCCATCGAGGGCCACACCGACAACGAGCCGATCAAGCACTCCGGCTGGAAATCCAACTGGGAGCTCTCCACCGGGCGCGCCACCAGCGTCCTCCATTTCCTGGAGGATGACGGGGTCAATCCCCGCCGGCTGGTGGCCTCCGGCTACGGCGAGTACCGCCCGGTGGCCGGCAACGACGACGCCGAGGGGCGGCAGAAGAACCGCCGGGTGGAGATCGTGATCGTCCCCAAGCAGCTCACCCAGCGGGAGCGGGAGCTGATCCGCGCGGGGGAGGCCTCCGGGGACCCGGATCTCGTCGAGAAGGCCAGGTCCCTGGAGATGTACAAATAGAGGACCGGTACCGGGGGGTCACCGCCTCCCTGACGCTGGTGACGGCGGCGGCCCTCCTGGTGGCGTTCGGCTCCTCCTCGAAGCGCCGGAGCACGG
>CAYJUA010000004.1:0-11810 GCA_964373295.1 uncultured Planctomycetia bacterium | reverse complement strand
CTCGCCGACCGGTTCCGCGCCACGTCGCCATCATCATGGACGGCAACGGCCGTTGGGCCCGCGCCCGCGGCCTGCCCCGCGTGATGGGCCACCGGGCAGGGATCAAGTCGGTGCGCGCCGTGGTGGAGGCCGCCCGCGAGATGGGGGTGGAGGTCCTGACCCTCTACGCCTTCTCCATCGAGAATTGGAAGCGGCCGGCGGCCGAGGTCGCGACCCTGATGCGCCTCCTCAACGAGTACCTGCGCCGCGAGCTGGATAACCTGACGCGCAATGAGATCCGGCTGAATGTGCTGGGCGACCTGGACGGCCTGCCCGAGGTGGTCCGGAAGCACCTGTCCCGCGTGATGGAGAGGACCCGCGGGAATTCCCGCCTCCTGCTGAACCTGGCGCTCAACTACGGCGGGCGGGCCGAGATCCTGCACGCGGTCAGGGAGGTGGCCGCCCAGGTCAAGGCCGGCAAGCTGCGCCCGGCCTCGCTGGACGAGCGGACGTTCAGCCGCTTCCTCTATACAGACGGCATGCCCGACCCGGACCTGCTCATCCGCACCAGCGGCGAGCAGAGGATCTCGAACTTCCTCCTCTGGCAGATCTCCTACGCGGAGCTGTACCTGACCCCCAAGCTCTGGCCGGATTTCGGCAAGGCGGACTTCCAGGAAGCGCTGGCCGAGTTCCAGCGCCGGGAGCGGCGCTTCGGCGCCTCCTGATGAACCTTGTCCCGCGGCTGACCACCGGCACCCTGCTGATCGCCCTCGTGGCGGGCGTCCTCTTCGCCGCTCCCCTGTGGGTCTTCGCGGCGGTGACGATCGCCTTCATCCTGGGGGGCTTGAACGAGTTCTTCGCCCTCGTCGAGCACAAGGGGATCGTCATCGAGCGGTGGATCGGGTTGGGGGTGGGCTTGGCTGTCCCCCTCTCGATCTACCTGGGGTTCGAGCCGACGAGGGGCTGGGAGCTCTTCCTCATAACGGCGGTCTTCCTCACCCTCTTTCTCCTGCAGCTGCGCCGCGAGGACAGCTCCCAGGCGATCGTGGGGGTCTCCACGGCGCTGTTCGGGATCTTCTACGTCTCCTGGTGCTTCAGCTTCCTGATCAAGCTGAGGTTCATGGAGGGGCCCGCCCTGCCGGACGGGCGGTGGCTGGTGGCCTTCCTCCTCCTCGTCACCAAGGGCGGGGACATCGGCGCGTACACGGTGGGCTCCCTCTTCGGCCGGCACGCCCTGAACCGCCGGGTCAGCCCCGGAAAAACGTGGGAAGGGGTGGCCGGCGGCCTGGCCTTCAGCGTGGCCGCGGGGGCCGCCCTGCGGCCGGTCTTCCCGGCCATCCCGGCGGGCCACCTGTTGATCCTGGCCCTGCTTCTGGGTATACTCGGCCAGTTGGGCGATCTTTCCGAGTCCCTGATCAAGAGGGACTGCCAGGTGAAGGATTCCGGGGCGACCCTGCCCGGGATGGGCGGGATCCTGGATGTCCTGGACAGTCTGCTCTTCGCCTCGCCGGTCTGCTACTTCTATGTCCGTAAGTTTTTCATCGGAGGGTAAAAGCAAGGGGTGAGCAACCATTACGCATAAGATGACGCGCATCATCGTGCTCGGATCCACCGGCTCCATCGGGGTCAGCGCCCTCCAGGTGGCCGCGGAGCATCCCGGCCAGTTGGAGGTGGTGGGGCTGGCCGCCGGCGCCCGGGTGCGGGAGCTGGCCGAGCAGGCGCGCGCCTTCCGCCCGAAATGGGTGGCGGTCCAGGACCTCTCCCGCGTTACGGAGCTCAGGCGCCTGCTCGGTGACCTCCCCACGGAGATCCTCGCCGGCGAGGAGGGGGTCTGCGAGCTGGCGGAGATGGACGGCGTGGACCGGGTGGTGGTGGCGATCACCGGCGCGGCCGCCCTGGAGCCCACCCTGCGCGCCGTCTCCAAGGGAAGGACCATCGGGCTGGCCAACAAGGAGACGCTGGTGATGGCCGGCGAGCTGGTGATGGAGCAGGCCCGCGGGAGCGGCGCCCGGATCCTCCCGATCGACAGCGAGCATTCGGCGATCTTCCAGTGCCTCGAGGGGCGCGACCCGGCGGAGGTGCGCCGGATCCTGCTCACCACCTCCGGGGGCCCGCTCAAGGATGTCCCGGCCGGCGAGTTCAGCCGGCTCACCAAGCAGCAGGTGATGGACCACCCCCGGTGGAAGATGGGTCCCAAGATCACCGTGGACTCGGCCACGATGATGAACAAGGCGCTGGAGGTGATCGAGGCCCGCGCCCTGTTCGGCGTTCCGGTGGACCGGGTGGAGGTGCTGGTGCACCCGGAGGCGATCGTCCATTCGATGGTGGAGTTCATTGACGGCTCGGTGCTGGCCCAGCTGGCGGTGACCGACATGCGGATCCCGATCCAGTACGCCCTGACCCACCCGGCCCGCCTGCCGTCGGCCCTCCCGCCGCTGGACCTGGTGGAGTGGCGGAGGCTCTCGTTCGAGGCGCCCCAGCGGGAGAAGTTCCCCTGCCTGGAGCTTGGCTACCGGGCGGCCCGGGCCGGCGGCACGGTCCCGGCGGTCCTGAACGCCGCCAACGAGGCCTGCGTGCGCTCCTTCCTCGAGGACGGCCTGCCGTTCGTCCGGATCCCGTCGGTGATCGAGAAGGTTTTGAGCCGCCACCGCGCAGTGGAGCGCCCGGACCTGCGGCAGATCCTCCAGGCCGACGCCTGGGCCCGCGAGGAAGCCGCCTCCGTCATCGCGAAGGTCGGGAAGGGGTCGGGTCGACCTGGCACCTTGCGGAGAAGCGAGGTGACGCTCTGATGATCTCGTGGCTGGCGTTCCTCGTCACGCTGTCGCTGATCATCCTGGTCCACGAGTGGGGCCATTTCGTCATGGCCCGGGCGATCGGCGTCAAGGTGGAGCGCTTCTCCTTCGGGTTCGGCCCGCGCGTGGCCGGCTGGACGCGCCGGGGGACCGAGTACTGGCTCTCCCTCCTCCCCTTCGGCGGCTACGTGAAGCTGGCCGGGGAGTCGGAGGAGGGTGGCGGGCCGGCCAAGCCGTGGGAGTACCGGGGCCGCTCGATCCCGGAGCGGTTCGCCATCGTGGCGGCGGGGCCCTTGATCAACTACCTCCTGGGGTTCCTCCTCTTCTTCGTCGTCTTCCAGATCGGAGCCCCGGTCTTCACCACGCGGATCGGCCGCGTGATGGAGGATTACCCGGCCGCGCGGGCGGGGCTCCTGGCGGGAGACCGGGTCCTGGCGGTCAACGGCGCCCCGGTCAAGACCTGGGAGGAGATGACCCGGGCGATCCAGCGGCAGACGGAGAGCGTGTCGCTGACCCTCTCGCGGGAGGGCACGACCTTCGTGAAGGAGATCCAGCCGAAGGTGACCGAGCGGGCCGGGCTCTTCGGCCGGACGCGCGTCGCCATGGTGGGGATCGTCCCTTCCGACGAGGTGCAGGTGCAGAGGTATCCCGCCGGCGAGGCGTTCGCCAAGGCGGGCTACCAGATTGGGTTCCTCACGCGGGTCACCCTGCAGTCCCTCTGGGGCATCGCCACGGGCGGCGTCTCCATCAAGGAGTCGGTCACCGGGCCGATCGGCATCTTCCACATCACCGCGACGGTGGCGGAGCAGGGGGTGGCCCCTCTCCTCCAGCTCATCGCGATCCTGAGCACCAGCATCGGGCTGTTCAACCTCCTTCCGATCCCGGTCCTGGACGGCGGGCACCTGGCCTTCCTCGTGGCCGAGCGGTTCCGGGGCAGGCCGGTGGGCATGCGGGCGCAGGAGGCGATGACCCGCGTGGGGCTGGGGCTCCTCCTGCTCCTCCTGGCGGTGGTCACCTACAACGACCTGCTCCGCTTCGACGTGGGCGGGAAGATCTGGGGGCTGTTCGGTGGTCACTGATACCCAAAAGGGGTCGGGTCGACCTGGCACCTTGATCGTGCGGCGGTGCAGCCGCCCGGTCCACGCGGGGCCGCTCCAGATCGGCGGTGAGGCGCCCCTGCGCGTGCAGTCGATGACCACCACGAACACGCTGGAGGTGGAGAAGACCGCGCATCAGGTGACGGAGCTCGCCCAGGCCGGCTGCGAGCTGGTGCGGGTGACCGCCCAGACCACCTCGGAGGCGGCCGCCCTCGGCGAGATCAAACAGCGCCTGCTCCGCTCCGGCATCGAGGTCCCGCTCGTCGCCGACATCCACTTCAACCCGAAGGCGGCGCTCGAGGCGGCCGAGCACGTGGAGAAGGTGCGGATCAACCCGGGCAACTTCGCCGACTCCAAGCGGTTCGCCCAGCGGGAATACACCGACGCCGAGTATAAGGAAGAGCTGGCCCGCATCGCCCAGAGCTTCACCCCGCTCGTCGAAAAATGCAAGCGGCTCCGCCGCGCCATCCGGATCGGCACCAACCACGGCTCCCTCTCCGACCGGATCATGAACCGCTTCGGAGACACCCCTCAGGGCATGGTGGAGTCGGCCCTGGAGTACATGCGGGTGGCCGAGTCGCTCGGCTTCCAGGAAATCGTCTTCTCCATGAAGGCCTCCAACCCCGTCGTCATGGCGCAGGCGAACCGCCTGCTGGCCGACGCCCTGGAACGGCATGGGACGCGCTATCCCCTCCATCTCGGCGTCACCGAGGCGGGCGAGGGGGAGGACGCCCGGATCAAATCGGCGCTGGGGATCGGCGTCCTCCTGGCCGAGGGGATCGGCGACACGATCCGCGTCTCCCTCACTGAGGACCCGGTGCGCGAGGTGCCGGTGGCCTTGCGCCTGGCCCGGTGGGCTGAAGGACGCTGGGCCGCGGAGAAGTGGGTGCCGCCGCCCCTGCGCCCGTTCCGGTGGGAGCGCCATCCGACCGCGCCGGCGCTGTACGAGACCCTCGCGATCGGCGGAGAGGAGCAGGTGAAGGTGGGGCTGATGCGCGGCGATTACCCGCACCCGCGCCAGGCCGGCGGGCGGGACACCCCCTGCGAGTTCGTCCTGGAGGACAGCGCCGCCGTCCGCTCGAAGCTCCACATCCTCGAGGTGGAGGAGCTGCTCGCCGAGGGGCGCCGGCTTGCCCGCCGGCTGGAGGAACAGGGGGACCGCCGGCCGGTGGTCCTGGTCTGGGACGCCCGCCGCTTTGAGCGGGACGGCATCGAGCTCCTGATCGAGGCGGCGGTGCAGGTGGGCGGGCTGCTCGTGGATGGCTTCGGCGACGCGGTGGTGATCCGCTCCCGCCTGCCGGCCCCGCGCGTCCTGGCGCTCACCTACAACATCCTCCAGGCCGCCCGCCTTCGCTCGGTGAAGGCCGAGTACATCGCCTGCCCGGGCTGCGGCCGCACCCTGTTCGACCTGGAGCCGACCACGCAGGCGATCAAGGCCCGCACCGGGCACCTCAAGGGGGTCAAGATCGCCGTCATGGGCTGCGTCGTCAACGGGCCCGGCGAGATGGCCGACGCCGACTTCGGCTACGTCGGCGGCTCGCCCGGCGCGGTGAACCTGTACGTCGGCAAGGAGATGGTCGAGCGGGGCATCCCCAGCGCCGAGGCCTGCGGCCGCCTCGTCGCGCTGATCAAGCAGCACGGCAAATGGGTCGACCCGTCGTAGCGTGATATACTCGATTTGGAGCCTTTGAGATGAGTGACCGGCAACTCCAGAGTGGCGCGAAGTATCTCTATGACGTGAGCAAGGTGACCTTGGCGGTATCGGTCATCGGAAACATCGCTTCGAAGGAACGATTTGAGTTATGGCTCGTTGTCTGGGGGATCTTGGTCTCGCTGATGATTTATATGGCAGCCTTTTTGGTGGAAGGAACGATGAAGGAGGGGAAATAAATGGACCCGATCATTTTTTTCTATGCTGCGATGACCCTTGTGGGGATCGTCGGCATTATCTACGGCCTTACCCACCGGCAGCCCCGTCACCGTTGACTCTCGGGATCCATGAAGATTTCCGAGGAAATCGTCGGCATCGAGATCCTGGGCGCCTCCAAGCACCTGGGAATCAAGCGCCGGGACCCCGAAATCCAGGTTGAGAATCTGAAGGCCCGTGTCGCTTAGAACACGATCAAAAGCCCTTCGGAACCCAGAGTTGCCTCAGCCGCATATCGAGTCAATGACATCCTCGGCCGGCATGTCGCTGTTCATGATTATTGTCTGAAGTTTCCACTTCCCTTGAGCTCACGGGAATTTCTTCCGGGGGACGCAGTTGAATCGCCTCGCCAGGGGTGTAGAAATCAAAGCTGAATCGGCGAGTTTTTAGGATAGCCCCTGGCATGCGCTGGTCGCTCGCGTACATCCCCACCCTGCGGGAAACCCCGGCCGAAGCCGAGGTCGCCAGCCACCGGCTGATGCTCCGGGCGGGGCTGATCCGCAAGCTCTCCGCCGGGACCTACAGCTACCTGCCGCTGGGCATGCGCGTCCTTCAGAAGGTCATCCGGATCATCCGCGAGGAGATGACCCGCACCGGCGCCCTGGAGGTGCTGCTCCCGGCCCTCCAGCCGGCCGAGCTGTGGAGGCGCTCCGGCCGGTACGACAAGATGGGGCCGGAGATGATCCGCTTGAAGGACCGGCACGGGAAGGAGATGGTGCTGGGGCCCACCCATGAGGAAGTGATCACCGACCTGGTCGCCGGCGAGCTGCGCTCGTACCGGGACCTGCCCAAGACCCTCTTTCAGGTCCAGACGAAGTTCCGCGATGAGGCCCGCCCGCGAGGCGGCGTGATCCGCTCCAGCGAGTTCCTGATGAAGGATGCCTACAGCTTTGACCGCGGGGAGCAGGGCCTGGAGGTGAATTACCAGCGAATGTACGTCGCCTACACGCGGATCTTCGAGCGCTGCGGCCTGCAGGCGATCCCGGTCGAGGCCGAGACCGGCGTGATGGGCGGGGACGATTCCCACGAGTTCATGGTGCTGGCTCCATCCGGCGAGGACACGGTGGTCCGCTGCGGCGGCTGCCCCTACGCCGTCTCGCTGGACCGGGCCGCCAGGGACCTGAAGCCGGCCGGCGCGGCGGACGCCGCTCCCCCGAAGGAAGGGGACCCCTGCCCGAAGTGCCGCAAGCCGCTGCGGCTCCTGCCGGCCATCGAGGTGGGCCACATCTTCAAGCTGGGCACCAAGTACTCTTCCGCGATGGGGGCCGCCTTCCTCGACGAGGACGGGAAGCAGAAGCCGTTCATCATGGGCTGCTACGGCATCGGCGTCTCCCGGATCCTCCCCGCGGTGATCGAGGCGCACCACGACGACGCCGGGATCCGATGGCCGGCCGGTATCGCGCCGTACCAGGCGGTGATCATCCCCCTGAACGCGGAGCAGGCGGCCCAGCGGGAGCAGGCGGAGGCCCTCTACCGGGACGCGATCGCGGCCGGGTTCGAGGTCCTCCTGGACGACCGGGAGGTCTCCGGCGGGGTCAAGATGAAGGACGCCGACCTCATCGGGTTCCCCGTGCGGATCCTCCTGAGCGAAAAGACGTTGCAAAAATCTTCCGTGGAGTTCAAGCTCCGCGGCGAGGCAGAGCCGGCCCTCGTGCCGGTCCCCAAAGCGCAGGCCCACCTCAAAAAGCTGCTTGACAGTTCGCTTTCTGCGGTCAGATAATATTAACCTATTGAGTTTCTGCCCCCGTCTGACCTAGGGGGGGAAGAGTGGGAGCGGAAGACGTCCCACTTTTTTATTCTGTGGGGACTGCAGGCCATGTTTGACGCGAACGCGATCCTCGCTCGTGTGAGGGGATTGACCGACCCGCTCCTGGCCAGCCGGAACGTGGAGCTGGTGGAGCTGACCTGCCGCCCGGCAGGCGGGGGGCTGGCGCTCAAGTTCCTCGTCGACACGGCGCGCGGCATCGCCGTGGGGGAGCTGACCTCCCTGAGCCGGGCGATCGGGGCGGTCCTCGACGAGCACGAGGCCGTGCCGGAGCGGTACACCCTGGAGGTGAGCTCGCCGGGGCTGGACCGGGCGCTCCGGAGCGGCCGGGATTTCGAGCGGGTGATCGGGCGCCGGGTGCGGGTGCTGACCTCGGCGCCGGTGCATGACCGGCAGGAGCACCACGGCGACGTGCTGGGGGCCAGCGACGAGCTGGTCACCCTGAAGGACGACTCGGGGGAGAAGGTGCAGATCCACCTGGCGCAGATCGTGCACGCGGTGCAGGAGGTCAAGTTCTCATGAACGCGGAGCTGCTGGCGGTGCTGGATCACCTGACCCGGGAGAAGGGGATCGACCGGGAGGTGATCATCGAGGCGGTGGAGTCCGCCCTGGTCAGCGCCGCCCGCAAGTCCCTCGGCCCATCGGTGGAGGAGGTGACCGTCAAGATCGACCGCTCCACCGGCGAGATCAAGATGATCGCCGGCGGCAAGGAGGTCTCCAACGCCGGCTTCGGCCGGATCGCCGCGCAGACGGCCAAGCAGGTGATCTTCCACAAGATCCGCGAGGCGGAGCGCAGCGTGATCTTCGCGGAGTTCTCGCCCCGCGCCGGGTCCCTCATCACCGGCACGATGCACCGCTTCGACCGGGGCGCCATCATCGTCGACCTGGGCAAGACCGAGGCGCTGCTGCCCAAGCGGGAGCAGTCCCAGAAGGAGAGCTTCCGCCCCGGCGACCGGGTCCGCGCCTACTGCATCGAGGTGAACAAGACGGCCAAGGGCCCGCAGATCATCCTCTCCCGCTCGAACCCCAACCTGGTGGTGGAGCTGTTCAAGCTGGAGGTGCCGGAGATCGGCCAGGGGATCGTGGAGATCAAGTCCATCTCCCGCGAGGCGGGCGACCGCTCCAAGATCGCCGTGACCTCGAAGGACGAGAAGATCGACTGCGTCGGCGCCTGCGTCGGGATGCGGGGCACCCGGGTCAAGGACATCGTGCGGGAGCTGCACGGCGAGAAGATCGACATCATCCGCTGGAGCCCGAAGCTGGAGGAGTACGTCTCGGCGGCCCTGTCGCCGGCGAAGGTCGCGGAGATCCACGCCTCCAAGGACAAGCGGCGGTGCGAGGTGATCGTGGACGACGACCAGCTCTCGCTGGCCATCGGCAAGCGGGGACAGAACGTGCGGCTGGCCGCCAAGCTCACCGGCGTCGACATCGACGTCCGCACGCGGGCCCAGCTTGAGCAGCTCTCCAAATACTCCCTGGCCGACCTGCCGGGCGTCGGGCCGAAGATCCAAGAGGCGCTGGAGGAGGCGGGGCACAAGAACGTGGACGCGGTCGCCCGGCTGTCGCTGGAGGAGCTCACGGAGGTCAAGGGGGTCGGCGAGAAGACCGCGCGGAAGATCATAGAGGGGGCAAGGGAGCTGATGACGAAGATCGAGAAGGCGCTTCCCCAGCCGGCGGCGCCGGAGGCGGCCGCTCCCGCGGCGGGGCCGCCGGAGACCGCCGCGGCGCCGGAATCGGCCGAGAAGCCGGGACCGACGGAGGGGCCGTGACCAAGAAGCCGGCGCGCGCCGCGGCCAAGCCGCGCAAGGCCGCCCCCGCCAAGCGGGCCGCGGCAAAGCCGGCCGCCAGGCCGGTGAAGGCCGCGCCGCCGTCCCGCAAGCTGGTGTTGCCAGTTTTTAGAACGGTTTCCGTGCCGAAGCCGGCGGCGCCGGTGATGAAACCGCCCGCGCCCGTTCTTCCGAAGCCGGTGCCGCCGCCGCCCGTCGCGCGGCCGCCGGTTCCCCCGCCCGCGCCTCCGGCAGTCAAGCCGGTCCCGCCGCCTGTCGCCAAGCCTGCCGCTCCTGCGCCCGCTCCGGCCTCCACCGCGGTCGCCGAGCCGGCCAAGCCGGTCCCGGCGAAGGTCGAGCAGCCGGCCCCGGCGCTGGCCTCCACCGCGGTCGCCGAGCCGGCAGTCCTCAAGTCGCTCTCCCTCAAGGTGCCCCTCACCGTGAAGGAGCTGGCCGACAAGCTCTCCATCTCGCCGAGCGAGCTGATCAAGAAGCTGATCGGCATGAGGGTCATGGCCACCATCAACCAGCTCCTCGGTGAAGAGAACGTGGAGAAGCTGGTCAAGCTGTACGGCTACCAGTACCAGCGGATGCCCACGCTGGAGGAGAAGCTGGAGGCCGCGCACGAGGAAGAGGACCCGAAGAAGATGGTCGCCCGGGCGCCGGTCGTCACCTTCATGGGCCACGTCGACCACGGCAAGACCTCCCTCCTGGACGCGATCCGCGAGAGCCGCGTCGTCGAGGGCGAGGCCGGCGGGATCACGCAGCACATCGGCGCGTACCGGGTGACCCTGCCCAAGGGGGCGATCACCTTCCTGGACACGCCCGGCCATGAGGCCTTCACCGCCATGCGGGCGCGCGGGGCCAACGTGACCGACATCGTGGTGCTGGTGGTGGCGGCCGACGACGGCGTGATGCCGCAGACGATCGAGGCGATCGACCACGCCAAGGCGGCGGAGGCCACCATCATCGTGGCGATGAACAAAATCGACAAGCCGGGGGCCAGCCCGGACAAGGTGAAGAAGCAGCTCATGGAGCACGGGCTCATGTCCGAGGAGTGGGGCGGCAAGACCGTGATGGCCTCCGTCTCGGCCAAGACCGGCCAGGGCATCGACGAGATGCTGGACCTGATCCTGCTGGAGGCGGAGCTCCTGGAGCTCAAGGCCAACCCGGCCAAGCCGGCCAGGGGGGTGATCCTCGAGGGCGAGCTGAGCAAGGGCGGCGGTCCCGTCGCGCACGTGCTCGTGCAGAGCGGCACCCTGCGTGTCGGGGACATGCTGGTCAGCGGCACCACCTGGGGCCGCGTGCGGGCGCTCGCCGACGTGCGCGGGCACCGCCTGGAAGAGGCGGGCCCCTCGATGCCGGTGGAGCTCCTGGGCCTGGCCGGCGTGCCCCAGGCGGGCGACACCGTCCTCGTGGTCCCCGATGAGCGCCAGGCCCGCGAGATCGCGACCCGGCGCGAGGAGGAGCGCAAGGGCGCCCAGGCCGTGCCGGCGCGGCGGGCAATCTCCCTGGAGGAGTTCCACCGCCAGCTCGAGCAGGGCAAGGTGAAGGGTCTGAACCTCATCCTCAAGGCGGACGTGCAGGGGTCGGTCGGGGCCCTGCGGGACTCCCTGCTCAAGCTCTCCAGCGAGCAGGCGGAGCTGAAGATCCTGCACACCGGCGTCGGCGACGTGACCGAGCCGGACATCCTGCTGGCCGAGGCCTCCAACGCCGTGGTGATCGGCTTCAACGTCGGCATGACGCCGGAGGCCGAGGTGCTGGCCAAGCACGAGCAGGTGGACGTGAAGAGCTACAAGATCATCTACGAGGCGGTGGCCGACGTCAAGGCGGCGCTGGAGGGCCTGCTGGAGCCGCACCTGGTCGAGCAGGTCATCGGCCGGGCCAAGGTCCTGCAGTCGTTCCGGGTGTCGAAGGTGGGGACGATCGCCGGCTGCCAGGTGCTCAAGGGCAAGATCACGCGCGGCTCCGTCGGGCGGGTGATCCGGGGCCAGGAGGCGCTCCACCAGGGAAAGATCTCCTCCCTCAAGCGCTTCAAGGACGACGCCAAGGAGGTCACCGAGGGGATCCAGTGCGGGATCGGCATCTCCGGCTGGAGCGATTTCCAGCCGGACGACATCATCGAGGCCGTCGAAGTCCAGCAGGTCGCCCAGCGACTGTGAACCGCCCGCGAGCCCTCACGGACTGGGTAGGTCTGCCTGACGGCGTTGCGGACGTGGCCGGACATGCTTGGGCGGTTCACAGTTCCAGGGGGACAACACCCTCCGGTGTTTTCCCCCTGGAGTTCCCCTTTCCCGGGCCTGCCTTCGGCAGGGAGGTCTTGTTGGGGGGAATTTCCCATTCCCCCCAACATCCCCCTTTTCCAGAGGAGGGGGTGGGGTGAGCTCTCGCCAACGGGTATTAAGCGGGATGCGGCCCACCGGGCCGCTCCACCTGGGCCACCTCGTCGGGGCGCTGAAGAGCTGGGTGGAGCTCCAGGAGAAG
>CAYJUA010000003.1:30815-36234 GCA_964373295.1 uncultured Planctomycetia bacterium | reverse complement strand
GCTGCACCGCCTGCGGGATCTGCGCCAAGGTCTGCCCCCCGCAGTGCATCTGGATCGTGCAGGGCAAAGACGCGGTGACGGCCAAGCCGGTGCCGAAGGCGTCGGAGTTTTACATTGACGTGGACGTCTGCATGAACTGCGGGCTTTGCTCTGAGTTCTGCCCGTTCGACGCCATCCAGATGGACCACAACTTCGAGCTGGGCGGCTCGGAGCGCCAGGAGTCACACATCTTCGACATCGACCGGCTGCACGTCTCGACCGAGTATTACGCGGAGACCCACCCCAAGGCCTGGGCCGAAGAGGAGGCCCGGAGGAAAGCGGAAGCGGAGAAGAAGGCAGCGGCCGCCGCGAGAGTGGCCGCGGAACCTGGCACCGGAGGATCCGGCCCCCCATGAGGTACGAAATGAATTACGTTTTCCTGGGGCTGTTCTTCGTGGCGGCGGTGGTGGTGCCGCTCCTGCCGATCGTGCTGGCCCGGTTCGTGGCGCCGAAGCGTCCGGGGCGCATCAAGCAGCAGCCGTACGAGTGCGGCATGCAGGCCGAGGGGGACGCCTGGGTCCAGTTCCGGATGCAGTACTATATCTTCGCGATCCTGTTCGTGGTTTTTGACGTGGAGGCGCTCTTCCTCTTCCCCTGGGCGGTGGTCTTTCGGCAGGCGGGGGCCGCGGGGCTGGCGGCGATGGGGCTTTTCCTCGGGATCCTGGCGCTGGGGCTGGTCTACGCCTGGCAGGAAGGGGCGCTGGAGTGGGAATGAATCCCCAACACGCCCCCCTTTCCAGAGGAATGGGATGGAGACGCTGATCCGGCTGGTGGTTCCAATGGTGGTCATCCTGGCGTTGGCGCCGGTGGCGATGATGTACCTCACGTGGCTCGAACGGAAGGTAATCGCCAGGATCCAGGATCGCTACGGCCCGAACCGGGTGGGACCGTACGGGCTGCTCCAGCCCATCGCGGATGGGATCAAGATGCTGACCAAGGAGGACGTTGTCCCCGCGGGGGCCGACGCCCTGTGCCATTTCCTGGCGCCGGTGATCATCGTGGTGCCGGCGCTGTACCTGTTCACCGTGCTCCCGTTCGGGCCGGGGCTGGTCGCCGCTCCCCTGACCACCGGGCTCCTCTTCTTCGTGGCGATCGGGTCCAGCACGACGCTGGCCATTTTCATGGCGGGCTGGGGATCGCGGAACAAGTTCTCCCTGCTGGGGGCGGCGCGCAACGCGGCGCAGCTCATCGCCTATGAGGTGCCGCTGGTCCTGGCGCTGGCGGTGGTGCCCATGGTGACGGAGTCGCTCTCCCTGCCGGAGATCGTCCGCCTGCAGGAGGGGCGCTGGTTCCTGCTCACCCCATGGGGGGCGGTCGCGTTCCTGCTGGTGATGACGGCCGGCCTGGCCGAGGTGAACCGCACCCCGTTCGACCTGCCGGAGGCGGAGTCGGAGATCGTGGCCGGTTTTCACACGGAGTACAGCGGGATGAAGTTCGCCCTCTTCTACATGGCGGAGTTCCTGAGCACCCTGGCGATGGCGGGCCTGCTGGCGGCGCTGTTCCTGGGAGGATGGCATGGGCCGGCCATCCCGTGGGTGCCCCACGTGCTCTCGGGGCTTTTCTGGATGCTCCTCAAGGTTTTCCTGCTGGTCTTCGTGATGATCTGGATCCGGGGCACTTTCCCCCGGTTCCGGGTGGACCAGCTGATGGGGTTCGCCTGGAAGGTGCTGATCCCTCTGGCGCTGGTCAACGTGGGGGCGGCGGCGTGCTGGGTGCTCTTGCCGGGTTGGGAAGGGGACGCGATCGCCCTCGCGCTGGTCGCGGGGACGTTCATCATCACGACCCAGCTGTGGCTCCGGCCGAAGCCGCGCCTGACTGCAGAATGGGTCGCATAGCAAGAGGCCCTGCCTATGGGGCGAGCTGTACCGCCCCCTGGGTTAGTATCGCGCACTGTGGACGCATAAAGAGGATGACAAAATGGGGCACTGGGTGAAAGCGGCGGCGGTGAGCGAGGTCCCGCCGGGGAAGGCGAAGCTCGTGGAGGCGGAAGGGATGCAGGTCGCCCTGTTCAACGTGGGCGGATCGTTCTACGCGATCGACAACACCTGCACCCACGCCGGCGGGCCGCTGGCGGAGGGGACCCTGGTGGGCGAGCAGGTGGAGTGCCCGTGGCATGGGGCCCATTTTGACGTCAAGACGGGCAAGGTCCTCTCGGCCCCGGCGGAGGGGGATGCAGCGAGCTACCCGGTTCGCGTGAGCGGTTCGGACGTGGAGATCGAGATCTAATACGCATACAGAGGAGACAAGATGTCCTATGTGATTGTGGCGAAGTGTCTGGGTGAGCAATACGCGCAGTGCGTGGAGGTCTGTCCCGTGGACTGCATCTACCCCGGCGACCACAAAGGGGAGAAGTTCATGGTGATCGACCCCGAGATCTGCATCACCTGCGGAGCGTGCCTCCCGGTCTGCCCGGTGGGTGCCATCGTGGAGTCGGAGGACTTCGACCCGGAGTACGCCACGATCAACAAGGATCTCTCGCCCCAGTTCAAGGGCAACGCCAAGATCACTCCGCGCCCCAGCAACGACCCGCCGAAGAAACCGGGCAACAAGCTGGTCTAATGCAAGGGGCGTTTTTCTGGCGGGCTGTAGCGCCCCGGCTATGGGTATCGGACACTGGGGACGCATAGGGAGAAGCGGATGGGCCGGCTTCGTTGTCCCGGGGGGAGGCTCTCGTCGGCGCAGCTCCGGGCGGTGGCCCGGGTGGCGGCCGAGCAGGGCGGGGGGGTCGCGGACGTGACGACCCGTCGGGACCTCCTGCTGGATGTCCCGGCCGCGGAGCTTGCCGCGCTGCAGGCCTTGGCGCCAGAGCCAGAGGCACGCAGTGGCCCGCAAGCTGTATCGGTCCCCTCATCCGGTATCGGTCGCTGGGTACCGGGTAAAGAGGACTCCGGTGCGCGTCTCGATGGAGTGCATGAGCAGGAACCGGGATTGTTCCGGATCGGGGTTCCGCTGGCCGCGGGCAGGATCTCAGCCGACCAGCTCCGCAAGGCAGCGGACATCGCCGAGCGGCACGGGGATGGGGCGGTGTGGCTTACCGCGCAGCAGGGTTTCCTGCTTTTGAATGTGCCTCAGGAGAAGGTGGTCCATGCCCTGGAGGGGCTCCAGTCCGTCGGCCTGAAGCCCCAAGGCTCGATGGTGCGGAGGGGGCTGTCGGTCTGTTCCGAGTCGGATGCCTGCGTTGAAGGCTGGGATGCGGTCTCCCGGCGAGGACGGGAGATCATCGAGCACCTGGAGCGGCAGCTGGTCCTGAGCGAGCCGCTCCGGATCCGGGTCGCCGGGCCCTTGTGCGCGTGCGCGGCGGCAGCGGATGAGGAGATCACGGTGGCCGGCGTAAGGTCGGGAGCAGGGCGGGAGCAAGAGGCGTGCGATGACTTGCAAATGGACCGCTATGACGTGAGGGTGGGCGGCCGGACCCTGGCCGAGGGGGTGGCCGGGGAAGAGGTGAAGCTCCTCGTGGAACGGCTGCTGGTGAGCTGGAAGCGCCAGCGCCAGCCCGGAGAATCGCTTGCCCAGTTCTGCGGCCGGGCTGGGCACGAGCAGGAGGTGGCAGGGTGACGCGGGTCGTGGTGGTCGGCGGAGGGATCGTGGGGCTCGCGGTCGCCGAGCAGCTGCTCCGGGGCGGCGCCGAGGTGGAGCTTCTGGAACGAAACAGGGAGGTGGGGCAGGAGGCCTCCTCGGCGGCGGCGGGCATCCTCTCCCCGCACGGGATGGCGGCGGGGCCGGGGCCGTTCCTGGATCTCCTCAGGGCCGGGTACGCGCTGGTCCCCGAGGCGGTCTCCCGCATCCGGCAGGAAACGGGATGGGACGTGGGCGCCCAGGTGAGCGGGATGTTCTCGCTGGCCCTCACCGCGGAGGATGAGCGCGAGCTGGCCTCGCAGGCGCGGTGGGAGCGAGAGGCGGGGCTTGATCTGGAGGAGGTGGCGGCGGAGGTTCTGAGGCGGGAGGAGCCGGCGGTGGACGGGCCGGTGCGGTGCGCCCTCTGGTACCCGGATGCCATCACCGTGGATGCGCGGCGGTTCGTGGAGGGATACGCCCGGCTGGTCCGGGCGCGGGGCTGCCGGATCCGCGCCGGGGTCACGGCGCGGCGGTTCCTGATTGAGGGCCGCCGGGTCTCGGGGGTCGAGACCTCCGAGGGCGTCGTCTGGGCTGACTGGGTGGTCAACTGCGCGGGCTCCTGGGCGGGGTTCGACGCGGGGCTCCCCTTCGCCGTGCCGGCGCTCCCGGCGCGCGGCCAGATTGTGCAGCTGGCGACCGCGGAGCCCCTCATCCGGCGGGTGGTCCATTCCCCGCGGGGGTACCTTATTCAGCGTTCTGACACGGAGCTGGTCGCGGGGACCACCGTCGAGCGCGTTGGTTTTGATAAGCAGGTGACGGAGGAAGGCCTGCAGGCGATCCGGGCCGGGGTGGGCGAATTCTCCTCCTGTACCCGCGCGCTCCCGGTCTCCGCCCATTGGGCCGGCCTGCGCCCAGACACGCCGGACCACCTGCCGGTCCTGGGGCGGTGTCCGGTGGAGGGGCTCCTGCTGGCGACGGGGCACTTCCGCAACGGGGTGATCCTGGCGCCGCTGACGGGGAGGATCATCGCGGACCTGGTGCTGCGGGGAGACAGCCCGGTTGATCTTTCGGCTTTTTCGGTCACGCGGTTCTTGGCAAATCGAGCTTTTTCCGGACGGTACCTGACTGGGGTGCAGTAGGGAGGTCGGCATGAAGAAGGTCCTCGTTGAATGCATCGGCACGTTCTTCCTCGTTCTGGTCGTCGGGCTGGCAACGATTCCCCCGGGTGCCGGGGCGATGGCTCCGTTAGCGATCGGGGCCATCCTGATGGTCATGGTGTATGCAGGCGGCCACATCTCCGGAGGCCATTACAATCCGGCGGTGACGATGGCCGTTTGGCTTCGGGGCAAGTGCGATACGAAAGACGTCCTGTCGTACCTGGGAGCGCAAGTGGTTGGAGCGGTTGTCGCAGCGTTCCTCGTAGGGTTCTGTAAGCGTGGGGGCATTGTCACGGCCATGCAGCCCGCCGTGTTGCCGGCACTCCTGATTGAGTTTGTGTTTACGTTTGCCCTGGCGTACGTTGTCCTGAATGTGGCGACTGCCAAGAAGACGGCCGGCAACTCCTACTTCGGTATCGCGATTGGATTGACGGTCATGGCCGCCGCTTATGCGGGAGGGAACATTTCTGGCGGGGCGTTCAATCCGGCTGTTGCTATCGGTATTACCCTGATGGGGCTCAGTGCGGCTGGCAATCTTTGGATCTTCCTGGTGGGCAACTTGGCGGGTGGGGCGCTCGCCGCGTTCGTCTTCCGTCTGACAGACCCCCACGACGAGCTGAATTAGAACCGGCTTGTCCAGGCCGGGTCGGCGTAGCGGGTCAAGGCCA
>CAYJUA010000003.1:0-30805 GCA_964373295.1 uncultured Planctomycetia bacterium | reverse complement strand
GCCCAAGTGGCGGGTCCGATCCAGCGGAGGGTCGGAGAGCAGATCCCGGGCCGCCCAGGCATCGGCCAGCGCCTGCTTGATCAACCGGGACGGAAGGCCGAGGTTGGCCAGGAATTCCCGGTGGGGGCGGTTCCGGCGGTAAGCCGGCTGCTTGCCCGGCACCGGCAGGATCCTCTCGAGCAGGGCGAGGTCCAGGCACAGCAGGAAGGTGCCATGGAAGAGCAGGCAGCTCCGCCGCCGACGCTGGGCGTTTCCGGAGAACTTCCGGCCTGAAAGGGTGAGGTCGGTGTCCCCGCGGGCGGCGACGGGGCCGGCGAGCAGCGGCTCCAGGCACGCTCGGTGGCGCTCGAGGATCGCGCGGTTGGCGCCGGAGATCGTCTCCAGGGGGCCGCGCCGGGCGCGCAGGATCAACGAATAGTTCAGCACGCCGGGTCCCTGGAGCACGGTGCCGCCGCCGGTCAGGCGGCGCAGCACCGGGATCTCCCTGGCCCGGCAGGCCGGGAGAAGCACCTCCGAGCGCAGGGCGTTGGAATAGCCCAGCACCACGAAGTGCCGGGCCGGCTCCCAGAGGCGGAGGACCTCCGGGCCGCGGCCCTCCTCGCAGGCGTCGAGGAGCGCCTCATCGCAGGCGAGATTTTCTTCAGGGGTAGGAAGAGTGAGGTCAAGGATGCGCATTGGCTCTACGGAACCTATTATAGAGGCCCAGCGGAGGGGAATGAACACCCCCTACGTCAACACGATCCCCGCCGACCGGGAGCCGCCGTACCCCGGGGACCGGGAGATCGAGCGGAAGATCAAGAGCTACATCCGCTGGAACGCCATGGCGATGGTGGTCAAGGCCAACCGGGTGCACGAGGGGCTGGGCGGCCACATCTCCACGTACGCCTCCTGCGCCACCCTGTACGAGGTCGGCTTCAACCACTTCTTCCGAGGGGCGGACGGCGGCCGGCCCGCCGACATGGTCTTCTTCCAGGGCCACGCCTCACCGGGCAACTACGCCCGCGCCTACCTCGAGCGGCGGCTGGACGCCAACCACCTCCACCACTTCCGCCAGGAGCTGGCCGAGGGCGGGGGCCTCTCCTCCTATCCGCACCCCTATCTCCTGCCGGAGTTCTGGCAGTTCCCGTCGGTCTCGATGGGGTTGGCCCCGATCATGTCGATCTACCAGGCGCGGTTCAACCGGTACCTGAAGGCCAGGGGGTTCCTCCGCGAGGAGGAGCCGAAGGTCTGGTGCTTCGTGGGGGACGGCGAGATGGACGAGCCGGAGTCCATGGGGGCCCTCACCCTGCCGGCGAGGGAGGAGTTGGACAACCTCATCTGGGTGGTGAACTGCAACCTCCAGCGGCTGGACGGCCCGGTGCGCGGCAACGGGAAGATCATCCAGGAGCTCGAGGCCCTGTTCCGCGGCGCCGGATGGAACGTGATCAAGGTGGTCTGGGGCTCGGACTGGGACCGGCTCCTCAGGAAGGATACGAAGGGGCTCCTGGTGCGCCGGATGGAGGAGGCGGTGGACGGCGATTACCAGAAGTACTCGGTGGAGCCGGGCAGCTACGCTCGAAAGCATTTCTTCGCCCGGTACCCGGAGCTCCTCGAGACGGTCAACGACCTCACCGATGAGCAGATCCAGAAGCTGGTGCGCGGCGGGCATGACCCCAAGAAGGTTTACGCCGCGTACAGGGCTGCGGTCGAGCACCGGGGCTCCCCGACGGTGATCCTGGCCAAGACGGTGAAGGGATACGGGATGGGCGAGGCCGGCGAGGGGAGGAACATCACCCACCAGCAGAAGAAGCTGAACGAAAAGGAGCTCAGGGAGTTCCGCTCCCGGTTCGACATCCCGCTGGGGGATGAGGAGGTGGTGGAGACGCCGTTCTACCGGCCGGCGCTGGACAGCCCGATCACCCAGTACCTGCTGGAGAGGCGCCGGGCGCTCGGCGGCTTCCTGCCGGCGCGCCGCGCGCAGCGGCAGGCGGTGCCGGTGCCGGGAAAGGAGTTCTACGACGAGTTCCTGAAGGGGTCCGAGGAGACGCAGGCCTCCACCACCATGGCGTTCGTGCGGGTGCTCTCCAAGCTGCTCCGGGACAAGGATCTGGGCCGGCGCGTGGTGCCGATCATCCCGGACGAGGCGCGGACCTTTGGGATGGACGCCCTCTTCCGGCAGATCGGGATCTATTCGTCGAAGGGCCAGCTCTACGAGCCGGTGGACAAGGAGACCCTGCTCTACTACCAGGAAGCCAAGGACGGCCAGCTCCTGGAAGAGGGGATCACCGAGGCCGGCGCCATGAGCTCCTTCATCGCCGCGGGCACCTCGTACGCGAACCACGGCTTCCCGATGATCCCCTTCTTCATCTACTACGCCATGTTCGGGTTCCAGCGGATCGGGGACCTCATCTGGGCCGCCGCGGACAGCCGGGCCAAGGGCTTCCTGCTGGGCGCCACGGCGGGCCGCACCACCTTAAACGGCGAGGGGCTCCAGCACCAGGACGGCCACAGCCTGCTGCTGGCCGGCGCGGTCCCCACGCTGTACGCCTACGACCCGGCCTTCGCTTACGAGATCGCGGTGATCGTGCGCGACGCCATGCGGAGGATGTACGTGGACGGCGAAGAGATCCTCTATTACATGACGCTGTACAACGAGAACATCCCGATGCCGGCGATGCCGCAGGGCGCGGAGGAAGGGATCCTCCAGGGACTGTACCGGTTCCGGAAGGGGCCCCCTGGGAAAAAACACCAGGCGCACCTCCTGGCCAGCGGCCCGCTGGTCCGGGAGGCCCTGCGCGCCCAGGAGATCCTGGGGGAGCGGCACGGCGTCTCGGCCGACGTCTGGAGCGTCACCAGCTACAAGCGCCTGCGCAACGGGGCGCTGGAGGCCCAGCGCTGGAACATGCTCCACCCGGCGGCCCCGCCGCGCCAGTCTTACCTTGAGCGGGTGGTGGCAGGGGAGAGGGGGGTCTTCGTGGCGCTCTCCGATTACATGAAGATCGTGCCGGACCAGATCGCCCCGTGGGTCCCCGGGGGCCTCCTCACGCTCGGGACGGATGGCTTCGGGCGCAGCGACACGCGGCCCAACCTCCGGCGGTTCTTCGAGGTCGACGCCGAGCTGACGGTGGTGGCGGCCCTCCACGCGCTCCAGCGCAGGGGCGAGGTGGAAGGCCGCGCCGTGGAGAGGGCGATCCAAGACCTCCGGGTGGACCCCGAGAAGGCCCACCCTCAGCTGGCGACGTAAGCGATGGAGATTTGCCTCCCCCAGCTTGCCGAAGGGGCCGATTCCGGGACCGTCGTGACCCTCCTCGTCTCCGAGGGGCAGGTGATCCAGAAGGACCAGACGATCCTGGAGCTGGAGAACCAGAAGGCGGTCGCCCCGATCCCCGCCACCGCTGCCGGCAAGGTGACCCAGGTGCACGTCAAGGTGGGCGACGTGATCAGCGTGGGACAGGCGTTGGTCAGCCTGGAGCCGGAGGAGGCCGGGACTGAAGCCGGTCCCGGCTTTTCTGAGCAGGGAACCGGGCTGCTCCTTTCGCGGGTCCCAGTGCCCGGTACCTATAAAGGGACCCGGTACAGCTCGCAAGAAGGAGAGGGCCCCTTCCTTTATACATCCGTCAGCGGGGCCCCGCCGCCGGCCAGCCCCGGGGTCCGGAAGATGGCCGCGGAGATGGGGATCGACCTGCGCCGGGTGCGGGGCAGCGAGCGGGGCGGCCGGATCACCGCGGCGGACGTGCGGGCCTATGTCGCCGGGCTTCAGCGGCAGGCAGCGTCGCGCCCGGTAGGTGCGGGGCCCTCGGGTGCGGCACCGCCGCTGTCGCCGGATTTCTCGAAGTGGGGGTCGGTCTCGCGGAAGCCGTTCTCCTCCCTCCGGAAGGCGATCAGCCGCGCGATGACCGATTCGTGGACCACGATCCCTCACGTGACCCAGTTCGACCAGGCCAATGCCGGGCGTGCCCTGGAGCTGATCGAGAAGCACCGCCCCTCCTACGAGAAGAGGGGAGCCCGGCTGACCCTGACCGGCCTTCTGGTCAAGGCGGCGGTCACCGCTCTCAGGAAATACCCGGCCTTCAACTCCTCGCTGGATGAGGCGGCGGGGGAGATCGTCCTGAAGGAATACATCCACATCGGGATCGCCGTGGAGACGGGAGCCGGCCTCACCGTTCCGGTGCTCAGGGACGCGGACCGGAAATCCCTGCTGGAGGTCTCGAAGGACCTGGCGGACCTGGCGGACCGGGCCCGGAAGCGGAAGCTGTCGGCCGAGGATCTGCGGGGCGGCTCCTTCACGATCTCCAACCAGGGGGGGATCGGCGGGGGCCATTTCACGCCGATCATTCACAAGCCGGAGGTCGCGATCCTTGGGGTGGGCAGGGCCGCGAGGGGGATCCTGCCCCTCTCCCTCTCCTACGACCACCGGGTGGTGGATGGGGCGGATGCCGCCCGGTTCATCACCGAGCTGGTCCGCGTCCTGGAGCATTTCCCGGTGGGCGAGGTCAAGTTGTGACGGCGTTCGCCCTGAGCTTGTCGAAGGGCTCTCATGGAAGCGACTGAGACCGAGCTCGTGGTGCTGGGCGCCGGGCCGGGCGGCACCACGGCCGCCTTCCACGCCGCCGACCGGGGGAGGAAGGTGATCCTCGTGGACCAGGACGCCCGGTTGGGCGGCGTCTGCCTGAACGTCGGCTGCATCCCCTCGAAGGCCCTCCTCCACGCCACGGGCGTGATGCGCTCCGCGGAGGAGTCGCGGGCGCGGGGCATCAGCTTCGGCCCGGCGCAGGTGGAGCTGGCCCAGCTGCGCTCCTGGAAGGAGTCGGTCCTCGAACGCCTGGGGAGCGGGATCCGGATGCTGGCCGAGAAGCGCGGGGTCGAGGTCTGGCAGGGCCGGGGTCATTTCGAGGATTCGCAGACCCTCCGCGTGGAGAACGAGCAGGGCCAGAGGTTCATCCGGTTCGAGAAGGCGATCATCGCGGTCGGGTCCAGGGCGGCCATGCCGGCCGCGTTCGACCTCGGCAACCGGCGCGTCATGACCTCCAGCGAGGCGCTGGAGATGGAGGAGATCCCCGAGACGCTCCTCGTGGTGGGGGGCGGCTACATCGGCCTGGAGCTGGGCACCGTGTACGCGACGCTCGGCACCCATGTGGTGCTTGCGGAGGCGATGGGAACCCTCCTGCCTGGCGTGGATCCGGACCTGGTCCGGCCGGTCACGCGGTACGCGGAGCGGGCCTTCAAGGAGGTCCGCCTGAGCGTGAAGGTCTCCAAGATGGCCACCCGCGGTCAGCAGATCAAGGTGTCCATGGATGCGGGAGGCCGGAGGGCTGAAGAGTTGTACGACCGCGTGCTCGTCTCCATCGGCCGCATCCCGAACTGCGCCGACCTCGGCCTTCAGCACACGAGGGTGTCGCGGAGCGACAAGGGCTTCATCCAGGTCAACGAGAGGCAGCAGACCTCCGACCCGAATATCTTCGCCATCGGCGACGTGGTGGGCGGCATGATGCTGGCCCACAAGGCCTCCAGGGAGGCGCGGGTGGCGGTGGAGGTGGTCTGTGGGGAGTCCAGCGCCTTCCAGGAGGTGGTGATCCCGGCGGTGGTCTTCACCGACCCGGAGGTGTCCTGGTGCGGGCTGACCGAGTTGGAAGCCCGGGGCAGGAACATCCCCATCGAGGTGGCCAAGTTTCCTTGGTCGGCCTCCGGCCGTGCCCTCAGCATGGACCGCACGGATGGTCTCACCAAGCTGGTCCTTGAGCCGGGGAGTGAGCGGGTGCTCGGGGTGGGGATTGTCGGGCACGGGGCGGGCGAGCTGATCAGCGAGGGGGTTTTGGCCGTCGAGATGGGGGCCACCGCCCGGGACCTCGCGGAGACCGTCCACCCGCATCCGACGCTGTCCGAGACCCTCATGGGGGCGGCGGAGAGCTTCTATGGCACCACGGCGAACTCCCTCCCGAGGGGGCGGGCGGCCCCTGCGTAAGGCGTAGTTTATCCCAGATAAAAATTATTGCGCCCCCTTGAAATTGTCCCGTACAATGAGGTATGCTTTTGGAAATCAGGCATTTTTACAAATGAATAAAAGTCTATTGGTCACTGGCGGCGCCGGGTTTATCGGTTCGCACCTGGTCGACGCGCTGGTGAGGCGGGGCGGCCGGGTCCGGGTGGTGGACAACCTCTCTGCTGGAAAGCTAAACAACCTCCAGCCTGTTGCCGGCAGGATTGAGTTTATCCGGGGGGACATCCGGGACGAGCGGCTGATGCGCCGGGCGGTGAAGGGGGTGGGCGTGATCTACCACCAGGCGGCGCTGCGCTCCGTGCCGAAATCGCTGGGGCGGCCGATGGAGTACCACGAGGTGAATGTGACCGCCACGTTCCAGATGCTCCGGCTGGCCCGGGAGGCGGGGGTACGGCGCGTGGTCTACGCTTCCTCAAGCTCGGTCTACGGGGACGATACGCCGCTGCCGCAGAGGGAAACGATGCTCCCGACCCCGCAGTCGCCGTACGCGGCGTCGAAGCTGGCACAGGAGGTCTACGCGGTCATGTTTGCGAAGCTGTACGGTCTGGAGACGGTGGGCCTGAGGTACTTCAACGTGTTCGGCCCGCGGCAGTCGCTGGAGAACAAATACGCGGTGGTGGTGCCGAAGTTCATCACCTGCCTCCTGGCGGGGCTGCCGCCGCCGATCCACGGGGACGGCCGGCAGACCCGGGACTTCACCTACGTGGAGAACGTGGTGCAGGCGAACCTGAAGGCCGGGAGGGCGAAGGGGGTATCGGGCCAGGTCTTCAACATCGCCAGCGGCGCCACACATTCGGTGCTGGAGCTGTCGCGCCTGCTGAACGAAGAGATGGGTTCAAGGATCCGGCCGAAGTTCCTCCCTATCAGGCGGGGGGATGTGCGCAAGACCTGGGCGGACATCGGCAAGGCAAGGCGCCTCCTGGGCTACCGGGTCGCGGTGGGCTTCGAGGAGGGATTGAGTCGGACGGTGGCTTGGTTCAAGGAACATCGGAGAGAGGTGTGAGATGGGTAAGGCATTAAGCAGGGTACTCGCGGGGCTTCTGGTTGTCATGCTGTGGATTTCGGCGGAGGCTTCTCTCCCCACGGCGGACCCGAACGCGTCGGTTGACGCGCGGGCGATCTTGGCGTATCTGGAGCTTCTGCCGCTGCGGCCGGATAACCGGGTGGTCAGCGGTCAGTTCCTGGGTCACCCGATGGACAACTACGCTTATGCCTACGGCAAGTACATCACGGAGCTCCAGAAGCAGACGGGGCAGTGGGTGGCCATGGCGGGAGCGGATTACGAGCGCTTGACCTCCACGTACGACCCGGTGGACCTCTCCAAGGTCAACGCCCCGCTGATCGCGCACTGGCAGCAGGGCGGGTGGGTGACGATCAGCTGGCACGCGAGGAACCCCTGGACGTGGGGCAACTCCCGGGACAAGAAGATGGGGACCTACACGGACATCTTCAAACCGGGCTCGAAGGCATACAAGAGCTGGAGGACCCAGCTCGCCCGGGTGGCGGATGCGCTGCAGGAGCTGCAGGCCGCCGGGGTGACCGTGCTGTGGCGCCCGCTCCACGAGGGGAACGGCAAGTCCTTTTGGTGGACGCAGGCGAAGAAACGGGAAGACCAGATTCGCCTCTGGAGGGAGATGTTCGACTATCTGACGGTCGAGAGAGGTCTGCACAACCTCCTGTGGGTCCACTCCGCGGTCCGCGAGGCAAACGCCGGGCGGCCCGCGGACTACGCCTACGCCGGCGATGCCTACGTCGACATCGTCGGAATGGACGCGTACATGCCGGAGCTCGGGATCGACCCGGAGTACGCGAGGCTGACCGGGCTCGGGAAGCCGTTCATGATGACGGAGTTCGGGCCGTTCAAATCGTCGGACGTGCAGGCCGACCCCACCCTGGCGGAGCCGCACTACGATTACGCCCGCCTGATCCAGCAGATCCGCGCGCGGTATCCGTTAACGGTGGGGTTCCAGGTGTGGAACAGCGACTGGGCGATGGTCAGCCAGCTCAACGCCAAGGGGCTCCTGGAGGACCCGTGGGTCGTCAACCGGGACGAGCTGAGCTGGCGGTGAGGGCGGGACGGCCCTTGAATCTTTCTTGTTGACAGGGCGGCGCTGATATTTTAGACTGACTAAACAAATAAAAGAAGAGGCCCACTCCCCGTGGCCGAAGTCCTACGTACGTCTCTGCCGGGGAGTTGCCTTCCGCGGGCCCAGCGGCCCCAAGCGCATTTAAGAGGATTAAACGGACAGCCCCATCAGGGCTCTGTCGTTCTTCAGCTCAGTTAAATAAACAGCAAGGAGCACTGCGTTGTCTACGTTGATGGTGAGAATCCGCCGCGACATCTTCCGGTCGTGGCTCAAGATCTCCGGCTACACCCGGAGCCGCCTGGCCGATGAGCTGAACATCTCCAGGGGCCGGGTCAGCCAGCTGCTCAACTCCGATCAGCCCCCTTCGAACCGGGTCATCGCGGGTTTCCTGGCCGTCACCCGGCTCCCGTTCGAGCGGCTCTTCACGGTGGGCCAGCTGAGGAACGGGGGACGGGAGGGCCGCAACGGGCATGGCGGGCGGCGCAAGCCCAGGCATTCAAACGGCAACGGGCAGGTGAAGCCATGATCGCCTACATCGGCCCGCAGATGGGTCTCCCCTTCGCCACTTTCGGGGCGGCGCTGCTGGCGCTGGCCGTCCCTTTTCTTCTGCTCCTCCTGGCCCCTTTCCGGGCCCTCCTCCGGCGGATCCGGAAGGGAGGGAAGCCGGCCCTGGCCCTGGTGCTGGCTGTGCTGGCGGCGGGCATCGGGGGAGGGGGGTACCTCCTCCAGCGCTCCTCCAGCAGCGGCACGTCGGCCCGGGTGATCGTGCTGGGGCTGGACGGGCTGGACCCGAACCTCCTCGAGCAGTACATGGGGCAGGGGCTCTTGCCCCATTTCCAGCAGCTGAAGGAGCAGGGCTCCTATCGCCGGCTCGGCACCACGAACCCGGCCATCTCTCCGGTGGCGTGGTCTTCCTTCATCACCGGCAGCAATCCCGGCCGCCACGGGATGTACGACTTCCTCCGGCGGGACCCCAAGACCTACCTCCCGGACCTGGCGCTGTCCGAGGTCCACGGAAACAAGCTGAAGACCTCCCGGCAGGGGACCGCGTTCTGGGAGGTGACCAGCCGGCACCGGATCCCCACGGTGGTGGTCCGCACGCCGGTCACCTTCCCGCCGGACAAGGTGCATGGCCGGATGCTTTCGGGCCTCGGGGTCCCGGACGTGCGCGGCACGCAGGGGACGTTCGCCTTCTACACCACCGATTCCATTGAAACGGGCAGGGCAATGGGCGGCCAGATCTTCCAGGTGCGGTACAACAGCGACACGATCCACGCCGCCATCGTGGGCCCCCGGAAGCCGGGAGCGCGGGAGGAGGTGAAGATCCCCCTGGAGATCGCCGTGCACAAGGATAACCCGCACGTGACGCTCCAGTTCCAGAAGGAGAGCTTCGACCTGCAGGTGGGGCGTTGGAGCGACTGGAAGAAGATGAGCTTCACCATGGGCCCGATGGCTCAGGTGGCCGGGATCGCCCGGTTCTACCTGGAGGCGGTGGAGCCGGAGCTCAAGCTGTACCTCTCCCCCATCGGCTTCGACCCGCGGGCTCCCGCCTTCCCCATCTCCCATCCGAAGGGCTATTCGGCGGAGCTGGCGGAGGAGATCGGGCTGTACGCCACCCTGGGGCAGGCGGAGGACACCTGGTCGCTCAACGAGGGGCGGGTGTCGGACGACACGTTCCTCCAGCAGTGCGACGAAGTGATCCGGGAGCGGGAGGCGATGCTGCTCTACGAGCTGAACCGGTTTGAGAAGGGGCTCCTGGTCTGCTGTTTCGACACCCCGGACCGGATCCAGCACATGTTCTGGCGCTACCACGACACAGAGCACCCCCTGTACGACCCTGAGCAGGCGAAGAAGTACGCGGATCTTTTCCCCAAACTGTACCAGCGGATGGACGAGATCCTGGGCAAGGTGATGCGGGTGGTGGATGACCACACGGTGCTCATCGTCCTCTCCGACCACGGCTTCAGCAACTACCGGACGTCGGTCCACACCAACGCGTGGTTCGTCCAGGAGGGGTTCCTGGCCCTCGAGCCCGGCACCGACCGGAGCGAGAACCTGGAGTTTTTCTCCGGGGTGGATTGGAGCAAGAGCCGGGTCTACGCCGTGGGGCTGGCCGGGATCTACCTGAACCTCCGGGGGCGGGAGCGGGAGGGGATCGTGGCGCCGGAGGAGGTCCCGGCCCTCTCCGAGCAGCTCGCGCAGTCGCTGGCGAAGATGAAGGACCCGGCCACGGGGAAGCCCGTGGTGCGGCGCCTGTATAGGAAGGATGAGGCCTACCGGGGCGCCGCGCTGGACCGAGCGCCGGACTTCGTGATCGCCTTCGAACCGGGGTACCGCTCATCCTGGCAGACGGCCCTGGGCGGGATCCCCCCGCTGTTTTTCGAGCCCAACCTGAAACGCTGGAGCGGGGACCACTGTGTGGAGCCCTCGCTGGTGCCGGGGGTCCTCCTGGTCAACCGGCCGGTCAGCCGGACGAGCCCGGAGATCGTGGATATCGCGCCGACGATCCTGGTGTTGTTCGGCCTGGAGATCCCGGAGTCCGTGGACGGGGCGCCATTGCTGTCACAGAGCCAAACGATGGAGGGGGTAAAGGGATGAACAGCGGGAATGGTCAGGGTGGATGGACCATCTGGTTCACCGGGCTGCCCTGTTCGGGCAAGACCACGGTGGCCCGGATGGCGTTGGAGCTGTACAAGAAGGCCGGTGTCCCGGTGGAGCTGTTGGACGGCGATGAGCTGAGGACCCACTTTAGCGCAGGCGTGGGCTTCAGCAAGGAGGACCGCGCGAACCACCTGAAGAGGGTTTCCTACCTCTGCCACCTGCTCACCAAGCACGGCGTGCTGGTGCTGGCGTCCTTCGTCTCCCCGTACCGGGAGAACCGGGATTACGCGCGGCAGCTGATCGGGGACCGCTTCGTCGAGGTCTACGCGGACGCTCCCGTGGAGGTCTGCATCCAGCGGGATGTGAAGGGGATGTACAAGAAGGCGCTGGCGGGACAGATCCAGCAGTTCACGGGCGTCTCCGACCCCTACGAGCCGCCGCCGAGCCCGGAGCTCGTGCTCCGGACGGCGGAGGAGCCGGCGGAGAAGAGCCTGGAGAAGCTCACGGGGTATCTGCAGGGCCATTGCGGGATTGCGCGCCCATGAGGATTCTTGCCGCATTTTTGCTGGCCATGTCGGTGGCGCTCCCGGCAGGGTTCGCCCAGGAGATCCCGGCGACTCAGTCGGAGCCCCCGACGGTGGTCAGGCGGGAACTCCCGGAGATCCAGGAAGGGCAGGAGGTGCGGGCGGGGATCCTGCGCCTGCACCCCTCTTTCCAGGGGGGCGTGGAGTACGACGACAACATCCGGCTCTCCGATTCGGACGAGAAGGGGGACGTGATCTTCACCCAGACCCCGGGCATCCTCGCGGAGATCCGGACGGGGGACCACCGGTTCTCCGTGGGGTACATGGCGGAGATGCTCCAGTTCGTCGACGTCTCCGAGGAGAACGCGGTGAACCACATTGCCGGCGGGAAGGCGGAGATCGACCTGGGGCACCTGCAGGTGGATCTGAAGGACGCCCTGGTGGATTCCACCTCCCGGATGCACCGGGACGATTCGGCCCGGGACCGCGTGCTCACCAACGCGGGCAGCGCCAAGGCCCGGCTGGTCCAGGGGAAGTGGGTGTTGGAGGGGGGCTACCGGAACAACTCGGTCGACCACAAGACGCTGTTCAGCACCGATGACGACTACATCGAGAACATCGGCACGGCCCTGCTCGGGCACAAGGTTGCCCCGAAGACGGCGCTCTTCGTGGAGGGGAGCCTGGGGGAGGTGGGCTACGACTCCAATGCGGGCAACGCCGACCACGAGTACTGGCAGGTGATGGCGGGGCTGGGCTACCGGGAGTACTTCCGGGAGTACGACGAGGCGGAGGGGCGGGTGGAGCGGGCCTCGCGGGCGAAGGTTGACGCCGTGCTCCGCCTGGGGTACCAGGAGAGGGACCTCTCGGACGTGGCGGGCCGCGCGCCGCAGGACGGCTTCGACGGGCTCGTCTCCGACAGCACCTTCCTGTACCGGCCGACCCCCACCGAGTCGATCACCCTCGGGTACACGGCCACGGCGCTGATCAGCACCTACGAGACGAACGAGTGGTACCGGCAGGACAAGGTCCGTTTCGCCTGGAGGAAGCGCCTCCTGAGGAAGCTGTATGTCATCCCCCGGCTCACGTGGGCCCGGAACGATTACCCGGAGCTTTCCACGACCGGCGCGGTGACCGACCGCCGCGAGGACGACCTCTTCCAGTTCCAGCCGGAGCTCCGGTACGAGGCGCGGGTGGACGAAAAGACGGGGCAGGCTTGGGCTTGGGCCAGCCTGTTCTACACCTTCCGGAACCGGGATTCGAACCTGGAGGGGCTGGATTTCGACAACAACAAGGTGGGGGTGAAGGTTGGCCTCTCGTACTAAGGAAAAGAACGGGAAGCGGTGGGTCCGCCGGGCGGCCGGTGCGGCCGTCCTGACGGGCGCCGTGCTGCTGGCGGCGCACTCCGCGGTCCGGGACCGGCAGAGCCCGGACAGCGCGGCTGCCACGCCGAGCGCCTCCCGCTCGGAGGAGGAGCCCTCCCCCGGCACGCGGACCGCCTCCCTGCAGACGGCGGGAACGGCGGCGAACCCTCCGCAGGCGGTTCCGTCGGCGGAGAAGCTCCCTCCCCAGGCCAAGGTAGAGAAGGTCCGGGCTCTCCTGGATGAGGTCCGGGATGCGCTATCGGACAACCAGCTCGACCGCGCCGAGAAGAGCCTGGCGGAGGCGCTGCGGCTGGACCCGCACTCCCAGCTGGTCGCCTATCAGAAGAAGGCGCTGGAGGAGAAGAGGGAGAAGGCCCGGCAGGGGGAGATCCGCGAGCGGGTCGCCGAGCATCACGAACAGGGGCTGAGGGCCCTCTCGGAGTCGGACGACGTGGAAGGCGCCCTGCGGGCTTTCGGGGTGGCGCAGAAGCTGGACCCGACCGATGCGCGGACCTTCCGCCTGATCGAGCACGCGTACAGGGTGCGGAACCTCCAGTCGGCCCGGCAGCGGCGCCGCGCCTTCCGGGATGGGAGCCCACCCGAGCCGGCTGCCCCGGAGCAAGGGGCGTTCTCCGCGCAGGCTGAGCCGGCCCCCACCCCGCAAGCTGTATCGGCTCCCGCGCGCCCCGGCGAATACGCCGTCCAGCCGGACGACGTGCTGCAGATCACCGTCTTCGAGGAGCCGGACCTGACCACCAAGGCGCGGGTCTCCCGGGACGGGGAGATCACCTTCCCGCTCCTGGGGCAGGTGCAGGTGGCGGGCCTCACCGTCGCGCAGACGCAGGAGAAGCTGGCGCGGCTCCTGGGCGAGGATTACCTGGTCCACCCGCAGGTGCAGGTGTTCGTCGACAAGCCCCGCAACGTCTTCGTGACCGGCGAGGTCCACCGGCCGGGGTCGTACCCGGTCTCCGTGGAGAAGGAAACGACGATCGTGGAGATCCTCTCGATGGCGGGCGGCTTCACGGAGGACGCGGACCTCAACGGGACCCGGATCATCCGGGTCGAGAACGGGCAGAAGCTGACCCTGCGGGTGCGGGTGGGGGACATCATCCGCAAGGGCGACAAGAGCCAGGACGTGAGCGTGGTCCCGGATGACATCATCTTTGTCCCGGAGAGCTTCTTCTAAAAATGGACGAGCCGACGAACAACTCGAACGCGCAGGAATCGGACCTCTCCGGGCCGTGGTTTGAGCTCACCCAATCGGTCCGGAAGCGGTGGAACCTCATCCGGGCGGTGACGGTGGCGACGGTTGCGGTGATGGTCCTGGGCACCTGGACGCAGCGGCCCGTCTACCGGGCCATGGCCAGCGTCCTGATCGACATGGAGACGCCGAGCGTCCTGGCGGTCTCCGCGGCGCGGGACGACTCGACGGTGACCCAGACGAGCTACCTCGCCTACGCGGACTACTACCGGACCCAGCTGGAGGTGATGTCCAGCCGGGCGATGGCCGAGAAGGTGTTCCACAACCTGGAGCTGAAGGAGCGGCCGAGATACCGGGGGGCAAAGGACCCGGTCGGCGCCCTGATGAGGCAGGTCCGGATCGAGCCGGTGAAGCAGACGCGGCTGGCCAAGATCCACGTGGAGGACAACGATCCGAAGCAGGCGGCGCGGGTGGCCAACGAGCTGGCGGTCGTCTACACCTTCGAAAACCTCAGCCGGGCGAGCTCCACGGAGGCGATGATCCTGGCCAAGACCGAATACCTGGAGCTGCAGCGGAAGGAGGCGGAGCTGTCGAAGCGGTACAAGGAGAGGCACCCGGCCATCGTCCGCGTCCATAAGGAGATGGAGCAGCTCGGCAAGACGATCGAGCGGGGGGTGGAGCCGAGCGATGTCTCGGGGGAGGCGATCCACCTGCGGCCCAACAACATCCGGATCCAGGACATGGCCCAGGTCCCCACCAGGCCGGTGAGGCCGAAGCGGGCGCTGAGCCTGCTGTTGGGCCTGGCCTTCGGCCTGATGGCGGGAACGGGCCTCGCGATCGCCATGGAGATGGTGGACACCTCGCTGAAGACGCCGGACGACCTCGCCGCCGGTTTGAATGTCCCCCTCCTCGGCTACGTGCCCCGGATCGACGGGGTGCAGGCCTCTCCCGTCCGGGAGTTCGAGGAGCACGCCCGCTTCGCCGGGGTGGAAGCCTTCTCCCCCGCCGCGGAGTCGTACCGCTCGATCCGCACAAACCTGCAGTTCGCTGCGCCCGCAGAGAAGATCCGGACCATCGTCTTCACCAGCCCCGGCCCGGGGGAGGGGAAGACCACCACCCTGGCCAACCTCGGCGTGGCCATGGCGCGCGGGGGCCAGCGGATCCTCCTGGTGGACGCCGACATGCGCCGGGGGCAGATGCACGAGATCTTCAAGCGCCCCCAGTCCCCGGGGTTGAGCGAGCTCCTGGGCGGGCAGGCCTCGCTGGGGGAGATCATCCAGAAGACGGAGGTGCCCGGGCTGTCGCTCATCTCCTGCGGGAAGCACCCCCCTTATCCGGCGGAGATGCTGGGCTCGCCGCAGATGCAGGGCTTCCTCCGGGAGGCGGCCGGGCGGCACGACCGGGTCCTGATCGATTCCCCTCCCGTGATGGCGGTGACCGACGCGGCGGTGCTGGCGGGGATGGTCAAGGCCGTCATCGCCGTGGTGCAGAGCGGCAAGACCCCGCAGCAGGCGCTGCGCCAGCTCCTCAAGGCCTGCCGGAACGTGGAGGCCAATGTCCTGGGGGCGATCCTGAACAACGTCCCGGTCTGGTCCACCCCTTACTACTACCGCTACTCCTCGTACGGGTACGCCCGGCGCTCGGCTTCTCAAGGCCAGCCCAAGGAGTCGCCGGCCTGAGATGAGAAACTCCACGGGGGCCATCGAGGCAGTTGACCCGCTCGCCTTCTGGGGGATCGGGGCGGCGCTCGGCCTGGGGATGGTCTGGGCCATGCTCCATCTCCCGGGGGAATGGTTTGCGGCGCTGGCCGCGGGGTTCCTCTTCTTGTTCCTGATCCTGGTGAGCGGCCGGATCGAAAGGTTCCTGTTGGGCCTGCTCTTCCTGGCGATCCCCATCAACCCCGATTTCCGCATCGACATCCCGGGATACGCTCCGGAGGTGCCCTCCCTGCAGGACCTGACCCCGATGCTCAACTTCTCCTTCATGGACATCGTCCTGGCGGCGCTCTACCTCCTCTGGGTGGGGCGCCTGCTCACCGCGAGGGGCTCGGCTCAGCGGTTCTTCTGGCCGGCGGGGGCCGCCTTCGTCCTGGGCCTGATCGGCTGGGGGGCCCTCTCCATGGTCAACGCCTCGGACCCGGTGGTGAGCCTCTTCATGCTGAGCCAGTTCGCCCGGGCGTTCCTTCTCTTCCTGTACCTGGCCAACAACCTGAAGAGCGCTGAAGAGTATTGGCTGGTGGCCCGCTGCCTGGTGGCGGGCCTGGCGGTGGAGAGCCTGATCGTCTTCGCCCAGTCCGCGGCGGGAGACAACCTGGGGCTGGGGTTGCTGGGGGAGCGGGCGTTCCGCAAGGAGGTGGAGATGGGAGGCCGATGGATCTTCCGGGCGGGAGGCACGCTGGGTCACCCCAACGCTCTCGGCGGGTACATCGCTTCCGTCCTGCCGCTGGTCCTGGCCCTGCGGTTCGCTCCGCTGTCAAGGCGCTGGAGGACGGCGGTGCTGGCCGGCCTGGGGTTGGGCAGCATCGCCCTGATCCTCTCCTTCTCGAGGTCGGGGTGGCTGGCGGCGGCGATTGCCTGCGGCGGGGTGATGGCCTGGCTCTTCCTCTATGCCCGGCGGAGGGCCCGCTGGCCGGCGGTGCTCGGGGCGGGGCTGGTGCTGGCGGTGGTCCTGGGCGTCTTCTCCCCGCAGATCACCGCCCGATGGACGGAGGACGACAAGGGCTCGACGGTGAGCCGCGTCCCGCAGACCCAGATCGCGCTGGAGATGGTCCGGCAGCACCCGTTCCTCGGGGTGGGGCTGAACAACTACAGCCGGGTCCAGTACCTCTACGACACGTACGTGGAGGACCCCACCCGCCTGCATCGGGTCTACCTGGATCAGGGGCGCCTGCACAACATCTTCCTGCTCCTGGCCGCCGAGATGGGGCTGGTGAGCTTCCTCTTCCTGGGGGCGTTCCTGTGCGTGGTCGCGGCGAGGGGGCGGCGCCTGCTGAAGGCGCTCTCGGGCGATCTCCGGACGCAGGCGATCGTCCTGGGGGCGGGGCTGGGGCTGGCGGCGAGGGTCCTGCACGACGCGGCCCACACGGGGCACCTGCCCACGGCCTCCATGTTCTGGATCTTCGCGGCGATGCTGGCGGCGCGGCCCGCGCTTCGGCCGGCGGCGGCCCCCCGGAGCCGGCTCTCATGATCGGCAGAGGCAGCGTGCTGAAGAACACCGGCATCCTGATGGGGATGGAGCTGGGGATCCGCGTCATGGATGCCCTGGTCTCCGTGGTCCTGGCCCGCTACCTGGCCCCGCAGGGGTTTGGTCTCCTCGCCTTCGCCCTCTCTTTCGCGTCGCTGTTCAGCCTGCTCCCGGGGTTCGGGATGGGCACCCTCAGCATGCGGGATGTCGCCCGGAGCCCGCAGAGGCTGGGGCGGTACCTGGGCAACGGCCTCTACGCGAAGATCTTCCTGTCCGGCGCGACCCTCCTGCTGATGGGCGGCGTGTCGCTGCTCCTCGGGTTCAGCCGCTTCAAGTGCTGGGCGGTTCTCCTGGCGGGGCTCTACATGGTCACGGAGACGAGCCTGCGCTTCACCCTTTCCTTCTTCCAGGCGATGGAGCAGTCGGGCAGGGTGGCCGCGGTGAACCTTGCCGTGCGGGCCGGCTGGGTGGCCGGGTCCCTCGCCGTGGTGGGGATGGGAGGAGGGATCGGCCAGCTCCTGGGGATCCGGTTCCTGGTGACCGCGGTGGGGTTGGCCGCGGCGGTGGCCCTGGTCCAGGCCCGCTTCCACAGGGCGCAGTGGCGGATGGAACCGGGCTTCATCGTCCGGATGCTGAAGTCCTCCGTCCCCTTTGTCCTCTTCCGCCTCCGGGGCCAGGTGTTCATGGACATCGACACGGTGATGATCTCCATGCTGCGGGGGGATCTCATGACCGGCTGGTACGCCGCCGCCCAGAAGGTGCTGCGGCTCTTCACCTTCATCCCGACCAGCTTCTCGCAGGCGATGCTGCCGGCCATGTCGCGGGAGGCGGAGCGCTCCCGGGAAGGGACGGCCCGGACGCTGATACGCAGCACCCGGTACCTCCTGATGATCGGGCTGCCGATCGCCGGGGTGGGGTACGTGCTCAGCGACCCGATCGTGCGGGTCATGTTCGGGCCGGCCTACCAGCAGGGGGCGGCCGCGCTGAAGATCCTCGTCTGGTCGGTGCCGTTCGCCTTCCTTAACGGCGCCATGGTGGCGGCAGTCGGTGCGGTGGGCCGGGAGAGGCAGGGGATGTTCATCATGCTCGGGTGCGGGCTCTTCAGCGCCCTGAGCAACCTCATCGTGGTGCCCCTGTTCGGCCACCTGGGGGCGGCCTCCACGACGCTCATGTCCGAGATCCTGATCATGGGGCTGCAGCTGCGGCTGCTCCGCCGGGAGCTGCCGGGCCTGACGCTGACGCACCAGCTGGAGGGGCTGCTGGCCGCGGTGGCGGGCACCATGGGAATCGCCGCCCTCACCCGCGGGGCGGCGCTGGCTGTCCCCCTGATCGGGTCGGCGGTGGCGTACGGGGGCCTGCTGATGCTGTTCCGGCTGATCGGCGCGGAGGACCTGCAGGTCCTGGGAGACAGGCTCCGGAGATCCCGGAGAAAAGAGGCGGCGAGGGTCGCATGACCACCGTCCTCTTCCTGGAAACGAGCCTGAGGATGGGAGGGACCGAGACGGTCCTCACGCAGCTCATGGAGCGGCTGGACCGTTCCCGGTTCCGGCCGGTCCTGGCGCTGCTGTACGAGCCGGGCGTCCTGGGAGAGCGGCTCCTCCAGAAGGGGATGCCGGTCGTGCATTCCCTGGGGCGCGGCCGGTGGGACCCGCGGATCGCCTGGAGGCTGCTGCGGATCCTGCGGCGGGAGAGGGTGAAGGTGCTGTTCATCGTGAACCAGCCGATCACCCAGTTCTGGGGCACGCTCTGCGGCCTCCTGGCTGGCGTTCCGGTGCGGGTGGCGGCCATCCGGTCCACGGGGAAGGTGAGCCGCGTGGGGCGGCGGCGGTGGATCAACCGCCTGACGTTTCGATGGATGACGCGCGTGACCGCGCTCAGCCGCACGCACGAGCAGTACCTGACCGAGCGGGAAGGGATCCCCGCAGGGAAGATCGCCATCGTCCCCAACGGCGTGGACCTGGCCCGGTTCGATGGGTCGGGGGCGGGGCCGGTCTCCCGGCGGGAGATTGGGGTGCAGGAGGCGGCCCCCGTGGTGGGAATCGTGGCGATGCTCCGCCCGGAGAAGAACCATGCGATGTTTCTGCGGGCGGCAGGCCGGGTGCGGGAGGCGGTCCCGGCGGCGGAGTTCCTGGTGGTGGGTGATGGGCCGGAACGGGGCCGGCTGGAGGCGCTGGCCGCGGAGCTGGGCCTGATGCCCTGCGTCCATTTTCTGGGCATGCGGCAGGATGTCCCCCGGCTGCTGGCCCTGATGGACGTGGCGGTCCTCTCCTCTCGCCCGGTGGTGGAGACCCTCTCGAACGCCGTCCTCGAGTACATGGCGGCGGGCAAGCCGGTCGTGGCCACGCGGGTGGGAAGCCTGGCGGAGCAGGTGGAGGAGGGGCAGACCGGCTTCCTGGTGGGGCCGGAGGAGACCGAGGGGCTGGCCGACCGGATCACCCGCCTGCTGAGAGATCCGGTTCTTCGGGAGCGGATGGGGCGCCAGGGCCGCGAGCAGGTCCGGCGCCGGTACAGCGTGGAGCAGATGATCCAGCAGACCGAAGATCTCTTCGATCGCCTTCTGCGCGAGGAGAAGGAGGTGACTCCGTGCTGCGCGTGATCCTGATCCATCAGCACGATCCGGGCGGGCCCCATGTGGGCGGCATCGGAACCTTCCTGAACACGTTCCTCAAGTACGCGCCGTCCGATTTCGATCTCTCCCTGATCGGGGTGACCACGGATCCGCAGAGCCGGCCGGTGGGTCGCTGGCAGCGGCTGACGGCGGGGGGGCGGGAGTACCGCTTCCTGCCGGTCATCGCCGCCCGCCCGAACTACCGGGGGCTGGTGCCGGTGACCCTGCGGCTGGCCGCCGGGGTCCGGCGGTTCCGGCGGGAGATCGATTTCGGGAACGCGGTCGTCGAGCTGCACCGGATCGAGCCGGCAATGGCACTGGCGGGGGTGCTCAACCCCCGCGTGCTCTTCCTGCACGCCCACAGCGAGGACATCTACAACCCGAAGACCGAGAACATCTGGAGGCGTTTCCCCTGGGCGTACTTCTGGCTGGAGCGCCGGCTGATCGGCCGGATGCGGCGGGTGTTCGTCGTGCGGGAGGACGCCGTGGAGGCGTACCGGCGCAGCTACCCGGCGATCGCGGACCGGATCCAGTTCCTGCCGACCTGGGTGGATGGGGAGGTGTTCGTCTCCCTCCCGGAGAGTGAGCGGGCCCGCGGGAAGGCGGAGCTGGCGGCCCGGCACGGGCTGGATCCCTCCCGGCGCTGGCTCCTCTTCGTGGGCCGGTTCGAGGGTCAGAAGGATCCCCTGCGCCTGCTGGAGGCGTTCCGCTCGATGAACGGCGACGGCACCGGCCTGGACCTGGTGATGATCGGGGAGGGCCTGCTGGGCGGCAAGATGAGGGAGTTCATCGCGAGCCGCGGGATCGGCTCCCGGGTCCACCTCATCGGGCCGCAGCCCCAGGGCGACCTGGCCCGCTGGATGAACAGCGCCGACTGCCTGGTTCTGAGCTCCGCGTACGAGGGGATGCCCCGGGTGATCGTGGAAGCGCTGCAGTGCGGGCTCCCGGTGGTCAGCACGGCGGTGGGAGAAGCCCCCCGGCTGATCGGGGAGGGCGCCGGCGGGAGACTGGTGAGGGACCCTTCGGCGCAGGCCTTCTCGGCGGCGGTGCGGGACCTGCTCCAGCGCCCGCCCAGCCGGGAATCCTGCCGAGGCCAAGTGTCCCGGTTCACCGCGCGCGAGGTCCTGGAGCCGGTGTACGCGGCGTACCGCCGGATCCAGGAAGAGCGCGGCGCGGCTGAGCATCCGGATCAGGTCCATCTCTTCGGCATTCGGCTGGACAACCTCTCCATGGCGGAGACCCTGGAGCGGGTGCGGGGGTTCCTGCGGGGATCGGGCCGGCACTACGTGGTGACCCCCAACGTGGACCACGTGGTGCGGCTGCAGAGGGACCCGGAGTTCCGCCAGATTTACCTTCGGGCGTCCCTGGTGGTGGCCGACGGGATGCCGCTGATCTGGGCCAGCCGCCTGCTGGGCAAGCCGCTCAAGGACCGGGTGACCGGGACGGACCTTCTCCGCCCCGTCTGCCGGATCGCCGCGGAGGAGGGGGCGTCCGTCTTCTTCCTGGGCGGGAACCCGGGGGTGGCGGAGAAAGCCGCGGAGAACCTGTCGCGCGAGCTTCCCGGCCTCCGGGTGGCCGGCACCAGCGCCCCTCCGTTCGGGTTTGAATACGACCCGGAGGAGGACCGGCGGGTTGTGGAGGCCATCCAGCGGTCAAAGGCCGATATCCTCTTCGTCTGCCTGGGGGCGCCCAAGCAGGAGCGTTGGATCGCCCGGCACCTGGAGGAGCTCCCGGTCAAGGCGGCGTTCTGCGTGGGCTCCGCCCTGGACTATCCGGCCGGGGCGGCCCGGCGGGCCCCTCTCTGGATGCGGAAGGGTGGCCTGGAATGGGTCTGGCGGATCCTCCTGGAGCCCCGGCGGCTTGCCCGGCGCTATCTCATTGAGGATGCCGCTTTCTTCGGGATCTTCCTGAGGGAGTGGCGGAGGTCCCACGGATGAAGAAGATCGGGCTTTCCATTCTGGGCGGGATGCTGGTGGGCCTGGTCTTGAGGGTGTTCACCGATTTCGTCCTCCTGGCGGAGCTGCGGAACTTCCAAAGCGTTCTTCTGGAGTACAGCTATCAGTCGCTTGCGAAGCTGCTGCCGCCGGCGGCGATGCGCGCGCTGGGGACTTTCGGCGGGGAGGTGGCTGTTCTGACGGCGATCGGGGCGGTCATCGGCGGCGGGATGGGGGCGCTCCTGTACGGGGCCGGCTCCCGGTGGAGCCGGCGCTGGTCCGTCTCGCCCCTGGCGGTTTCGGTCGCCGTGACCTCCGGCTTCTTTGTCTTCATGGAGGGGATCCTCTGGAGCCGTGTGGTGCTGATCCATTCCAGCACCCTGCGGATGGTGTCGCTGGCCGGCTGGGGCATGTTCCTGGTCTCCCTGGGCGGCGGCGCGGCGGTAGGCTGGGCGGTCCTGAAGGTCTTGCGATGGGCCCTGCGCAGGAAGAGGGCCTGGGTGGTTGCCGGGCTTTGGGTTGTGGCCGGGATCTCCCTGGTCTCCCTGCTGAAGGGGTCGATCGCGGCGGCCGCTCCCGGCGGTTCTCTCGCTCCGATACGGCAGGTTGTCCTGCTGGGAGGGGACGGGGCGACCTGGGACGTGGCCCTTCCCATGATTCGGGAGGGGAAGCTGCCCCATCTGGCCGGGCTCATGGAGAGGGGGGCCTGGGGCGGAATCCGCGCCACCCTTCCCTGGAAGTCGCCGATCCTCTGGACCTCGATCGCCACCGGCAAGCGGGAGAAAGAGCATGGCATCCATGATTTCGTGAGGCGGGACCGGGCCACGCAGACGGTGGTCCCCATCTCGGTCTCCGCCCGGAAGGTGAAGGCGGTCTGGGAGATCGCCGGCGAAGCGGGCCTCCAGGTGGATGTGGTCGGTTGGTACGGGAGCTGGCCGGTCGAGCCGGTCAACGGGACGATGGTTTCGGATCGCTTCCTGAGGGAAGACCTGCCGATCGCTGACCGCCTTTTCCCGGTGGAGCGGATGGGGGAGATGGAGGGCGTCGTCGCGGGCATCGAGGGCCTGGAGAAGCTCGCTTCCTTTGAGGGGGAAGCGGGGGACGGGATTCAGGAGGAGTGGAAGCCGCGCCGCAAGGAAAAGGTCGCCGCGGTGCTGGGGGTGCACCTGCTGGAGAAGGACCGGCCGGACCTGCACCTGGTGTACCTGCGGGAGATCGACGACATGCAGCATTTCTACTGGAAGTACCACGCCGTGCGGAAGGGTTCGTGGCTGGGCCGGCTCTTTTACGGCGCGGTCGACCCCTCGGAGGTGGAGAGGAAGGGGCGCCGTATCGAGGAGGCCTACGAGAAACTGGACGTGGTCCTGGGTGAGATCCTGGAACGGATCGGGCCCGAGATGGCCGTGGTCGTGGTCTCAGACCACGGAGCAGGGATCAAGGCGCGGGGGGAGCTGAATTTCAACCTCAACCCGGTCCTGGAACAGTGGGGGCTGCTCAAGTTTCGGCCGGACGGCAAGACGGTGGACTGGGCCCAGGCGCAGATCTCCGACTCAACGATGCAGGTCTGGTACGAGGAGCGCACCCTCTTCGCGAACCGGCGCCCGGAGGGCCACTTTCACGGAGCCCCGGAGGCGACGGAGGAGCGCCAGCTCCTGGATTCGGTGATGGAGCGGCTCAAGCGGCTGAAGGTGGCCGGCGGCCAGCCGCTGGTCGCCCAGGCGCGCTTCGTCCCTGCCTCCGATAAGGAACCGGCGCACCTGGCGGTCCGCATGAATGTCCACCTTCCCCACAACGGGACGGTCCAGGGGGAGGGCATCGAGGTGCCCCTCTCCCGGGTTCTGTGGCCCAGGAGCTTAACGGGGACTCACCGGCTGGATGGGATCCTGGTCATGGCCGGCCCCGGGATCCGTCCCGGCCGTCACCTGCGGGCCGCTTCGATCCTGGACATCACGCCGACCTTGCTGTACCTCCTGAACCTGCCGGTGGGAGAGGACATGTCGGGGAGGGTGCTGCTGGAGGCGGTGGATCCGCGGCTGAGAAAGGCCCAGCCGGTCCGGTGGGTTGCCACCCATGAAACCGGCGGGCCCCGGAAGGCCGTTGCGGGGAAGGGCTCTACCGCCGACACGGAATCCTTGGAGGAGCTGAGGGCCCTGGGGTACATCCAATGATCAAGCCGCGCGAGCTTTTCCTGAAGCAGCTGGTCTTCCTGATCGACGTCGGGGTGCTGGTGCTGGCCTTCTTCTGCGCTTACCAGTTCCGCGCCACGATGAACCTTTCCGGGTGGAACTTCATGCCGGGCGGGCCGCTCTTCGAGCCCCTGCTCCCGTACGAGAGCTACCTCTGGCTGCTGCTCCTCTTCCTGCCGGTCTGGACCGGCCTCCTGTCCTTCTTTGGCGGGTACCGGAAGCTGCGGGTGAAGTCCTACTCCCGGATCGTCTGGACGATCTTCAAGGCCTGCGGGATCGGGCTCTTCTCCTTCGGGGCGCTGCTGTTCCTGCTGAAGGTCCAGCACGTCAGCCGGACCCTGATGGGGCTGGTCTTCTTCTTCAGCTTCACGTTCCTCTCGCTGGAGAGGGCGGCGCTCCTGTCCTGCTTTCGCTTCATGCTGAGGCGCGGGTACTTCTACAGGTCCCTCCTCATCGTGGGGACCGGCCGCAGGGCGCGGCAGTTCGCGCGGCTGGTGCGGGGCCACGCCGGCTGGGGCCTGAAGATCACGGGGTTCCTGGACGACGACCCCGCGCTTGTGGGCCAGCGCCTGGAGGGGGCGGAGATCCTGGGCACCTTGAGCTCCCTCCCTCGCCTCCTGCGGGAGCGGGTGATCGATGAGGTGATCTTCGTCGTCCCCCGCAGCTGGATCTCCCGGCTGGAGCCCTGCATCCTGCAGTGCGAGGTCATGGGGGTCCGGGCCACCGTGTCGGTGGACCTGTTCAACCTGCCGCTGGCCAAGGTGCAGCCGAGCGACCTGGATGGGATCCCGCTCATCTCCTTCGACACCACGCCGCTGGACCAGTGGAAGCTGGCGATGAAGCGGGCGCTGGACGTGGCGGTGGCGGGTGCGGGGCTGATCGCCCTGGCCCCCCTGTTCGCGGCGGTCGCCCTGGCGATCCGGGTCAGCTCGCGGGGGCCGATCTTCTTCCGCCAGGTGCGGTGCGGCCTCAACGGCCGGCGCTTCCTCCTTTACAAGTTCCGCTCCATGATTGTCAACGCCGAGTCCCAGCGGGAGAAGCTCCAGCATCTGAACGAGATGAACGGGCCGGTCTTCAAGGTGACCAACGACCCCCGGATCACCGCCCTGGGGCGGTTCCTGCGCAAGACCAGCCTGGACGAGCTGCCCCAGCTCATCAACGTCTTTAAAGGGGAGATGTCGCTCGTGGGGCCGCGGCCGCCGATCCCAAGCGAGGTGGAGCAGTACGAGCCCTGGCAGCGCCGCCGCCTCTCCATGCGGCCCGGCATCACCGGCTACTGGCAGGTGAACGGGCGCAACGGCATCACCGATTTCAACCGCTGGACGCAGCTGGACCTGGAGTACATCGACCGCTGGTCGCTGAAGCTGGACGCCGAGATACTCCTGAGGACCGTCCCCGCGGTCGTTCTGGGCAAGGGGGCCAAGTGAGCCACGGACAGCGAAAAGGATGTGGTGGAAAGCTCCCCGGCACGTTAAACTGTAGCCCAATGGGAGGCCCTGACCTGATGAGACGTTTGACCCTCGCGTGTGGAAGTTTGGCGGTAGCCGCCGTCCTGGCGGGATCGTGCGCGCCGGCCTGGTCGCAGGAGCAGCGGGAGATCGGCGCTGAGGAAGAGCGGATCCGCCGGCCGCGGAAGCTGGAGGTCCCGGAGCGGGTTTCGATCCCGATTGAGCTTCCCCCGGAAGGGGAGATGCCGCCGATAGCAGCGGGCGCTCCTCCCGTCACGGTGGTCCGGGTGGAGGTGGAGGGAGCTGCACTCCTGCCGGCGGCCGAGGCGGAGCGGCTGACCGCCCCCGTCGTTGATCAGGCGGTTCCCCTGCAGGAGCTGCGGGATGTGGCGCAGGCGATCACCCGCTGGTACCGCGGGCGGGGGTACGTGACTTCCCGGGCGCTGGTGCCGGCGCAGGCGGTGGAGCGCGGCGTCGTCCGGATCCGCGTGGTCGAGGGCAAGGTCGGGGAGGTCCGCTTCGAAGGGAACAAGCACTTCTCCACGGAGCTCCTCAGCCGGTACGTGCGGGCCGAGCGCGGGGAGATCCTCTGGCTGCCGGACCTGGAGCAGGCGCTGGGCTCGTTGAACGCGCATCCCGACCGGAAGGCGAAGCTTGTGCTGGCGCCGGCCGCGGAGCCGGAGACCACGGACCTGGTCTTCCAGGTCACCGACCGGAAACCCTTCCACGCCAACTACGGGCTGGACACCCTGGGGCAGAAGACCACCGGTTGGCTCCGCCAGAGCGTCGGGGTCTCACACGGGAACCTGACCGGGCGGGACGACCAGATCACCGTCCGGGGGATCGTCAGCGAGGGGGCCGGCCTCTACGGCGGGGCCATGAGCTACCTCCGGCCGCTCACCTCCACCGGGGTGTTCGGCACGCTGGACGTCAGCGGCGTCAAGAGCGAAGTCCGGGACAACCTGAAGTTCCTCAAGGCCCACGGAAACGCCACCACGGTGAGCCCCGGGCTGATCATTCCCCTGATGCGCCGGACGCATTGGGAGACGGAGGCAACACTCGGGCTCGACATCAAGCGGGTGCGGACCTTCGAGGATGCGGTATCGACCTCCAAGGATGATCTGAGGGTCGTGCGCGGCGGGATCAACCTCCTGCAGGAGGACAGCCGCGGGCGCTCGCTGTTCGTGCAGGAGATGCGGGTGGGGCTCCCCACGCTGGGCGCCTCCCACCCGGAAGATGTGGCGGCCAGCCGCGGGGGAGCGGGCGGGGAGTTCGTGCGCTACACGGCCAGCCTTCTGCGCCAGCAGAACATGCCGTTCCTGGGCAGCACCCTGGTGGGCCGGCTTTCCGGCCAGCTGACCAGCGACCGCCTTGTTTTCGGCGAGCAGTTCCGCCTGGGCGGTTTCGAGACCGTGCGCGGGTACCCGGAAGGGGAATACCTGGCGGACTACGGCTGGCAGTCCACCCTGGAGCTGCGGACGCCGCTGGACCGGCTGCTTCCCGGTCCGGAGGATTCCAAGAGGCTGTACAGCCGCCTGCGCCGGTCCCTGCTCCTGGTCGGTTTCTGGGACCACGCGGAGGGGTTTCTCCGGCATGCCCGGGCGACGGAGGACGAGGATGCGAAGCTGAGCGGGTTGGGCTTCGGGTTCCGTCTCCGGCCCACTGCGGAGAGCGTCTTTCAGATCGACTGGGGCTGGCCGGTGGCGGACCGCGACGCGGAGAAGGACCGCCCGCGGATCCACATGATCCTCCGCCTTGGGTTTTAGTGTGTTGAAATTTTGCCTTTTGGCATCTTGACATTTTGGCATTTGGTATGGCATACTGATGAAAATAGGGCTCGCAACAGACTTTTCAAAAAGCTAGAACGCGCTTCCTGACGAACTTCCCCGATAAGAGGTAGACAAACAGATGAACCCGACGTATCGTAACTCAGACCGTATCTTTTGCGCCGCAGTCGCTCTACTGACCCTCCTCCACCTCGGCACGCCCGCTTGGGCCCTTCCGACCGACTACACTGTGGAACACGGCTCCGTCACCTCAGAAGCCTCGGGCAGCGAGCAGCACTTCCACATTGATTCGGACCAGTCGATCTTGAGCTTCCCCCAGTTCAGCATCTCCCCCTCCGAAACGGTGGCGTTCCACTTCCATACGGGGAATCCGGCAGTCTCGAGCGTGCTCAACCGGGTGACCGGCGGCCAGCTTTCCACGATCGCGGGAGTCCTCCTCTCCAACGGCCAGGTCTTCCTGGTCAACCCAGCGGGGATCCTGATTGCGGACACCGCCCGGATCGACACGGCCGGGTTCGTGGCATCCGCCCTCAACATAACCAACGAGAACTTCCTGGCCGGCAACTGGAACTTCGAGCAGGACCCCGGCTTCGCGCCGGCCTCCGTGGTGAACCAGGGGACGATCCTGGCGCGGCCGGGTGACTTGATCGGCCTGCTGGGCGGCGCCGTGCAGAACAGCGGCCTGCTGGTGGCGGAGCTCGGTTCGGTGGCGCTGGTTTCGGGAGCCCGGGCGACCCTTTCCTTTGACCAGGGCGGCTGGCTGGCGGTGGCGGTGAGCGAGCCGCTCCAGCAGCTCGCGGTGGGTCCGGACGGCCAGCCGGTCGATTCGGCGGTCACGCAGACCGGCAGCATCTTCGCGCCGGGCGGGCAGATCCTCATCCACGCCCGGGCTGTGGAGGGGCTGTTCAACCGGCTGGTGAGCCTGCCCAGCGGGGTGATCGAGGCGGTGACCGTCGTCGCACGAAACGGGCGGATCGAGCTGGTGGGCGAGGGCGGCGCCCTGTACCACGCAGGGACGCTCCGGACGGATGGGACGGCGGAAGCCCCGGATGGAGGAGAGATCTCCGTGCGCGGCAGCCGGATCGAGCAGGCGGGCCTGATCACAGCCAACGCGGCTGAGAACGGGCAGGCCGGCGAGGTGAGCCTGACGGCGAGGGATTCGGTGGCCCTGAAGCCCGGGAGCCGGCTGGAGGCGAAGGCCTCCGGGGCGGACGGCCAGGGCGGCTCGGTGCGGGTGGCTTCCGAGCAGCCGAAGCAAAGCGGGCTTGTCCAGTTTGAGGAGGGCTCGGTCATCGACGTCAGCGGCGGCTCGGTCTCCGGCGACGCCGGTTCGGTGGAGCTCAGCGCGGCCGAGCTGCAGTTCGCCGGGCAGGCAGTGGCGCAGGCTGCAAGCGGTTACTTCGGCGGGCGGCTCCTGGTGGACCCTCTCTTCCTTATATTCAACACCACCGCGCAGGTCGCCCCTCCCGATAACGGCACGGGGACCCCGGACATCTCCTTCGGCGACCCTCCGGCTGCGGGGACCACCATCGTGGAGATTGCCGACATCGTGGCCTTCGCGCAGGCCTTCTTCCAGGCGGTGAACGACATCACCATCAACGCGGCCATCGTGATGGGCGCCGGCAACAGCCTCCGCCTGGAGGCCGGCCGGAACATCACGCAGAACGCGGATGTGACGGTCAGCGGCGCCGGCACGGTGACCCTGATCGCCGACGCGGACAGCAATGGGAGCGGGGCCTTCGTCATGAGCGCGGGGACGTCCATTGCCAGCGAGACCGGCGACATCGTGGTAAGCAACGGCGGCCCCATGGAGCTGAGGGACATCACCTCCGCGTCGGGCGACATCGTGGCGCTTTCCGAGGGCAACCTCATCATCCGGGGGCCCAGCACGATCTCCACGGGCGGCGCAGGCAGCATCTTCCTGATGGCCGACAGCGACCTGGAGGGGCATGGGCACTTCTCGATGGACTCCGGTTCTGCCCTGATGACGGATACCGGGGCCATCGTCGTCTTTTCCGCCCTCTTCAGCGACCCGAGCGAGGCGGAGCTTGAGCTGAGGACGGTAACCTCCACCAGCGGAGAGATTGTGGCCCTTTCCGGGCGCGGCGTCCGCGTCCGGGGAGCCATCTCCACGGGCGGCAGCGGCGGCATCCTGCTGGATGGGGACTTCGACCTGAACGGGAGCGGCACCGTGCGGATGGATCCGGGCGGCGTTTCCTCCCTGACCACGGCGGAGGGCCCGATCGAGCTCCTGGGCGGCAACGCCGATATGAACCTGCGCGAGATCACCTCCGGCTCCGGTGACGTCTGCGTCCACTCGGCGGACACCATCAACGTGCGGGGGCCCATCACAACGGGCGGTGACGGGATGATCACCTTGTGGGCGGATTCGGACGGCAGCGGGGTGGGGACCGTCAACCAGGACGGCAGCTCCGATGACATCACCACCGCCGCCGGCCAGATCCTGCTCTGGGGAGCGGGGTCCATGACGGTCGAAAACCTGACATCCACGAGCGGGAACATCTTCGTGTGGGTGTCCAACCCCACCGCCGACTTGCGGCTCGATGGGCTTGTTTCCACGGGCGGCAGCGTGGAGCTCTTCGCGGGCGATGACATCCGTGACGGCAACGGCGGCGCCCTGAACGTTTCTGCCGGAGGGAACGCCGAGTTCACGGCGCTGAACGGAACGATCGGGACCACGGGGAACCCCCTGGATGTGCTGATCGGCGGCATCCTGGATGTGGGAGCCGGCGGGATCGCCGGCGGGGCATCCATCAACATCGCCGGCGCCGTGGGGGGAGGTGTGGGCGGTTCGCCGCCGACGCCTCCTCACCTGGTCACTGCTCTGGGGCTTCCGGCCGGGGGACCTGCCACGCCGGGCACGGTGCGCTTGAATGGGATTCCGATGGCGCTGATTGGTGCACTGGGCGCCGGTTTTGACGCGGACCTGATCTGCATTACCGGTGCCGGCGGCGGTGGTGGGGGCGGTGGAGGAGGTGCGCCCCCGATTCTTCCTCCGGTGATCTCAGCGCTCACGGGGCTGGGGGAACTGTTCGATTTCCTTTTCGAGGTGGAGCTCCGCAGGCGGTACCGCGGGTTCGTGATCTAACGCTGCCGGCGGCGCAAACGGAGGGGCCCACAAAAATTTTGTGGGCCCCTTGTTTTTTTGACTTTGTTAAGGCATATTTTTTGTAGTAGTCAACAAAGCAACGCGAGGACCTGTCTCAAGGCACACCCGGCGAAAGCCGGGGCCGCAAAGCTACAGGGCCTATGGGGGGTGGGTTCCCCAAGGCAGCCAGCTACCAGGTCAGGGGAGTTGTGGGACTCAGGCCCTCGCGAACCAAACGAGGAGGGTTTGAGTCATGTGGTGCCAGTTCGCAGTACTCTTTCTGCTGGGAGGCTCACTGCCGCCCGCGTCCCTTCCCATGGAGGCCCCGGCTCTCATGCAGGCCCCGATGCCTGCGGAGGCTCCGGTGGTGGTGGGAGGTCCAGTGGCCATCGAAGCTGTGGAGACCCCGGTGGCTCCCGAGGTGGTTCTGGGGGCCGCGGAGCCGAGAAGGCCGGTCGTGATCGTGGCGGACCCGGAGGTGGAGGATGAGGCCGCGTCAGCGCACCCGGTGATCGTGGTGGAGCCGCCCCGGGCGTTCAGCTTTGAGGGGCTGCGCCGGGGGTCGTACCTGTATCCCGACCATGATCTGGGCAGCCGTTGGGTGGAGATGGGCACGGAGCTGCCGCCGCTGTTCGGGGAGGAGAGCTTCTAAGCCGAAGCGCGGTTCTGGATTATCCCGGAGGGCCGGGCGCCAGGGGGGTGCCCGGCCCTCGGTTTTTTGCCCGGGCGGGTGTATAATGGGAACATGGCGTGTCCTGAAGCTGTCGTAAGCCAGCGGGTGCAAGTCCCAGCCGGGGTA
>CAYJUA010000002.1:25524-39236 GCA_964373295.1 uncultured Planctomycetia bacterium | reverse complement strand
CCCCCTGCACCTTCCCCAGCGTCTCTCCGCGCTCCCGCAGATCCTCTACCCGGCGCTCCAGTTCCTCCGCCAGCGCGTCCCGCTGCGTGCGCGTCCGCTCCAGCTCCTGAGCCAGCTCCTTCTCCCGCGACTCCCGCGCCTTGCGCGTGCTCTCGATCTCACTCTCGAGCGCGGACGCCCGCTTCTGCTCCTGGGACAGCGCCACGGCCAGCTTGGCTCCCTCCCGGTCGCGCTCCTCCGCCTGGACCCGGCTCTGCCCCAGCTCCTCGGTCAGCTCCGCCGCCGACTTCCGCGCCGCCGACAGCCCCTGCGTGAGCTGGCCGACTCTCCCCTGCGCGACGGTGAGCTCCCCCTGCACCTTCCCCAGAATCTCTCCGCGATCCCGCAGCTCTTCCGCCCGCTGTTTGAGGTCCACCTCCAGGGCGCCCCGCTTCTTCACCAACCGCTCGAGTTCCCCCTTCGCGGCCTCCGCTTCCCTCTGCGCCTGTTCCAGGGAAGCGTGCAGGGAATTCTGCTCTTTCTGCGCCCGCGCCTGCGCCTCCAGCAGCTGCTGGCGCTCCTGCTGGCCGGCGGCCGCCTGCTTGGCCAACTCCACCACCCGCTCCTGGAGCTGCTTGATCTGCGTCCCGCGCTGGTCCCGCTCCTGGACGAGTTGGATTGTCCTGCGCTCCACTTCGTCCACGGCGGCGGTGGCGCGGCGCATCTGGCGCTCCTTCTCGTCCGCCGCCGCCCTGGCCTTCTTCAGGTCCTCCACAAGCTCCGAAGAATCCCGGCGGCCCGCGGCCACCCCGGCTTCCAGCAGGGCCCGCTCCTGCCGGAGCTCGGCCAGATCCTGCTCCAGGGAAAGCCGCTCCCGCCGCGCCCGCTCCAGCGCCGCCTGGACGGCCTGCTCCTGTTTCCCGGCGAGGTCGGCGGACGTCTGCTCCGCCCGCTGCAGGGCAGCCTCGAGCCGCCGCAGCTCCCGATCTCTCTCCCGCGCCTGGGCCGCCTGCTGGCCCAGCTCCTGGTTGAGCCCGGCGATCGTCTTCCGGCCCGCCTCCAGCTCCTGGGCAAGCTGCCCCACCTTAGCCTGCGCCGTCGTCAGCTCGCCCTGGATCCTGCCGGACAGCCCTGCCCGTTCCTGGTTCCGGTCCGCGAGCTGCCGGCTGAGCTCCGCGTTGCGCCGCTCCTGCTCCTGGATCCGCACGTCCTTCGCCCGGAACTCATCGGCCAGCTGCGCGACCCGCTTCTCCAGCGCCCCCACGGAGCCGCCCAGCTTTCGGATCTCCTGCTCCTTCTCCTCCACGCGCACGCGCGCCTGGGCCAGCTCTCCGGCGAGCTCTGTGGCGTGCCTTTGGCTGACCTCCAGCTCCTTCCCGTAGACCTCCGCCGAATCCTTGCCCCTCTGCGCGTCCCGGAAAGCAGACTGCAGCTCGCGGACCTTGCGCTCCAAGTCGATGACCTCGCCGCCGAGCTTCGCGGTCTTCTGCTGCTCGTCCTGGTAGCGTGCCTGAGTCTGGGAAACCTCCCGGGTGAGCTGCTCGATCCTCGCCTGAGCGGAGGCCAAATCAGTCTGCGTCTTCTCCAGGCTGCTGGAGCGCTGGCCGGCCTGCCGGGCCTGTTCCTTCAGCCGGCTTTCCGACACCCCGGCGAGCTGGCGCGCCTGCGCGAGCTCCCGGCTAAGCCCGCCCAGCCGCTGGCGCGCGCCAGAAAGCTCCTGCTGGAAGGAATCCCTTTCCTTTCTCATCTCCGCCAGCGAGGACTGCCACTCCCTCTGCTGCCTGCGCTGGGACTCCAATTCCCCGGAAAGCTCGGAGACTTTCTGCCCAGCCGCGGTTCCTTCTGCTTTCGCCCGCTCCAAGGCGCGGAGACGCTGCTCCATCTCGGATTTTTCCTTCCTGGCTTGCGCCAGATCGGCCTGCAGCCGCCGCTCCGTCTCCTCCAGCGTGGAGATCCGCGCAGACAAGGCAGGGAGCTCCGCGCTTCCCTTTTCCAGGCGTTGGATCTGGCGGCCCTTCTCCGCCGCGGCCTGCCTGGCCTCCTGCGCCGCGGCGCTGTGCCGGCGGATTTCCCCGTCCTTCTGCTCCAATTGCCGCTCCCACTCGGACCGGCGGCCGCGTTCCTGCTCGATGGCGCGGGTGAAATCCCCGCGCGGCGGCCGCTCCGGCTGTTTGACAGGCTTGACCGGCGCCGGCGCGGGCAGGGGTTCGGGCTCAGGCGCGCGGGCCTGCGGCGGCGAAGGGATCGCCGGGCCCGCGGGGTTGGCCAACTCCCGGAGGAAGGCCGCCAGGTCGGATTCCCTCAAGGGACGGCCTGAGAAGCGGGATTCCGGCAGGCCCAAGAGCTCCAGGATGCCCGGCCTGGCTTCCTCGATCTCCGCCGGGGCGCCCCAGTAGTAGACCTGGTTGACCTGCGCCTGCTGGGCCAGGGCGATGGCCGCGTCCACATGGGCCGGGTCATCCAGAACAAGGGAGGGGATCCTGCGCGCCAAATCCCGCAGGCCGGGATGCCGGACCCAAGCGCCGGGGCTCAGCACGTGCCAGACCCCCGCGTCGGGCCGCACCCGAGCGACGAGCTCCTCGACAGATGACTGGGACTGCGCGCTGTCGGCAGGCTCCGCCGAGGCCATCCCGCACACACACAAGAGGAGAAAGAGGGAAAGGGCGCCGATGGGCGGGATGCGGGGTGAGACGGCGTCGGAGGCCGAGCGGGCAGGGTTCGCCAGCACACTGTCACCGGGGCGGGAGCGAGGCCGACACTCGCCGGCCGACGAATAAGGAGGCCGGATTGCGAGGGGTCGCGAGATGTGAGCGACCCTGTTAGCGAGCCGGCTCGCTGGGCCGGCGAGCGGCCGCGAATCCCGTGCCCGCCCGTCGGCGCCTGGCCCCCGCTCAGGGAGCTGCGTCGGAGCCTCCTTCCGCCGACAGCTGGGCGACCAGCTTCTCCTCCTGGTCCAACGCGACAATGAGGTCCGCGATCCGGTCGTTGGCCTCGGCCAGCTCGCGCCGCATCCGCTCCGCTTCTTTTCGGTCGGCCTCGGCCGAGCTTACCTGCTGGGCCAGGCGGTCACGCTGCTGCTCGGCTTGGGCGAGGGCCCTCCGCGCCTGCTCCACCTGCCGCTGGGCCTGCTGGCGCTCCTGGGCAACCCGGCGCTCCACCTGCCCCGCGGCCGCCCGACCTTCCTCCGCCACCTTGCGCAGCTGCGCGTTCTGCGCCTCCAGCTGCCTGATCTGCTCCGCAAGGTCAGCCCGATGCGCCCGGGAGCGGGATTCCTGCTTCTGCGCGGCGGCCAGCTCCTCGGAGATCTGCGCGATCTGCCGCTCCTTCTGCCTCATCGCCTCCATCATCTCCTTAACCTGCTGGGAGGAGAGGCTCTGGCCCTTCTCGAGGGCGGCGATCTTTTTCTGGAACGAAGCGGCCTCGGCTGCGCCCTGCCGCTTCAGTTGCTCCGCCAGCTTCCGCCCCTTGCCAGTGGGTTGGGGAGCGAACCGTTCCTGGGCCTCCTCGTCCGACTCGCGGGCCTTCACCACCTCGGCGTGGGCCTGCTCCAGGTCAGCCGCCAGTTGCTCGTTGACGCGCTTGAGCTCCTGGACCTGCTGGTCCGCCTGCCCGCACGCTTCCCGGAGCTGGCGCTCGAGCTCCCGCACAGCCCGCCGGGAATCTGCGCCCTGCCGGCTCGACTGCCTGAACGCCCAGAGACCGCTTCCAGCCACGGCCAGGAGCAGGACGCAGAGCCCGGCCCGGGCCAGCCCTTTTCCTATCACCACCACCCCTTCTTCTTTTTCGGGGCGGCCGGCTGAGGGGCGGGCGCAGGGGCTGCGGCCTTCGTCTCAGGAGCTGCCGGGGGCGGCGCCGCCGCCGCCATCGGCTGCTCGGACCCCGGGGGCGACGCCGCCGCGGGCGGCTGGGACGTGGCGTCCATCATCGCGGGCGACACCGCCTCGGGAGCGGGTGGCGCGGCCGCCGGCGCCGGCGCAACCGTCCCACTCATCTTGCCGGAGAAGGAGTAGTCCACGTTGTTCCCCTCGAGGGGCTGCTTGCTGAGGATGCCCCGCATTGTGTCTCCCTGCCGCTCGCCGCGCCAGAAGGCGACGCCGGTGCCCTCCTTGGTCTGCATCGTCTCCCAGACGACGAGCACATCCTCTCCCACCGTGAGGGTGTAGTTGGAGCTCGGGTACCCTTCCTTGGAAAGGGCCATCGAGGTGATCTTGCCGCCCTCGAACTTCAGCGTGTCTTGCTCGGGCTGCTTTCCCTTCTCCGACAGGGCGGTCATGTTCACGGACCAGACCGTCCCGTTCAGGAGGGCGGCGGCCTCCTTCTCCCGCTTGGCCTTGAGCGCCGCGGCGTCCTGTGGGCTCTCCTTCGCCCCGGCGGGGGCTGTGGTCAGGATGAATGTGCAGATCATGGCGAACGCAACAGATGTCCATCGTCTCATGGTTCTTCCTCCGTGATGATTCATTCCAAACGCTCCTTGCCCTCCCAGGCCTGCCAGGTGGCGATGTACTGCTTGACCCAGCTGGCGTCCTTGGCGGCGGGGTTGAGCTTCAGGTACTGCCGGAAATAATCCATGGCCTTCGGGCGGTTCGGGATGTGCTCCGCGTAGATCACCCCGAGGTTGTAATGGGCGTCGGCGTCATTGGGCCGCAGCTCAATCACCTTCTGGAACTCCTTCGACGCCTTGGGGTAGTCCCTCTGCTTGCTGAGGAGCACCCCCAGGTTGTAATGCATGTTGGCCGTCTCCACGATGAGCCGCGCGTGCTGCTTGGCCATGCGGGCCACGTTCGCCGGCGCCCCCTCGGCCATCTTCTTCAGCTCCTGCTTCTCGGCGACGAGCTTCACGTACTCGGCCTGCACCTGCCTCATCCGGGCGTTCAGCTTGGCGAGCTCCCCTTCCGCCTTCTTGGCCCTCTCCTCCGCGGCGCGGGCTTGGCCTTGGGACTGCTGCAGGGATTTCTTCATCTCCTGCGCCTGGCCCTGGCTCTGAAGGAGCTGGCTCCGGAGCTGGTTCTCCGTCGTGCGGCGCTCGGCACGGGCCAGCTGTTTCTGGATCGTATCTCGCTGGAGGATCAGCTTCTCGCTGGTCTTCTGCGCCAGCGAAAGCTCCTGGTCGAGCACCCCTGCCTTCGTGGCGAGCGCCCTATTCTCCTGCCCCAGACGCTCCGTCTCAAAGATCAACCGCTGGCGCTCCTCGTGCAGGGCGGCCAGCTGCGACTTGGAGCTGTCCAGAGTCGCCTGCGCTTCGGTGGCGATCCGGTCCCTTTCCTCTTTGAGGGCTCGGTGACCCTCCCTGAGGGCCGTCAAATCCCGCTCCAGATGTTCAGCTCTCTCTTCGACCTGGTTGTGCTCCTGCTGCAGCTCTTGGAACCGCTGCTTGACGTCCGCCAGCTTCGCGTAGAGCCCCTCCTCCCGGCGGGCGATCCAGGTTCCGGCGCTGTACCCGGCCGCCGCCGAGAGGAGCAGCATCACGGAAGTCAGCCACCGGCGCCCTCCGCGTTTTCGAGCAGCCGGAGAGGTCGCTGCGGGGAGGGAGGCCGCGTCCGTCACGGCTCAGCGCCCGGGATGGACCCGGAGGTCCTCTCTCAGTTGCAGCTTCACCGGAGGGCCCGCTTCGCCGCGGGGCCCGGGGCCCGGGGGAGGCACGCCGGCGTCTAATGGGGCGACATCCAGCGGCGGCTGGTCATCCCACGGCTGATCCAGGACCGGCTGGTAATTGCGCATCTCCTTGATCCCGCCGCCGAACCTCTCCTCGTCGCCGGTCACCAGCACGTCCCCCGTGACGATGTGCGGGGTGATGAAGACCACCAGCTCCTGGAGCTCGTTGTCCTGGTCCCTCTGCCTGAAGAAGAGGGGCCCGAGCACCGGGATCCGCCCCAGGAACGGGATCCGGTCGTCCTCATGCTTCTTCTCGTTCTTGCGCAGGCCTCCGATGATCACCGTGGCCCCGTCCTTGACGATCACGGTCGTCTCCGCCGTCGACGTGTCCACGATGGGGATCTTGTTCTTGCTGGGCGTCTCCAGGGTGCGCACGACGCTGGAGACCTCCGGCTTGATCTTCATCGTGATGTAGCCGTCCTCGTTGATGGCGGGGGTGACGGCCAGCTGGATCCCCACGTCGATGAACTCGACCTCCTCGGCCGTCGTGGAGGTGGTCTGCCCGGTGGTGGTGGTCGTGGTGACGTACGCCTCGCGCGATCCCACGTGGATCCGGGCCTCGGTGTTCTCCGTGACCAGGAGGCGGGGGCTCGAGATCACCTTGGTCTCCCCCAGGGTCTCCAGGTAGCGGAACAGCTCGATCCCGCTTGTGGAGACGGTGCCCAGGAGCATCTCGGGGAGGCGGAGCTGCTCCCCTCCGATCATCGCGGAGCTGATGAGGGGTATCCGCTTCACCGGCGCCACCTCGGACGGGGCCGTTCCGGTGGTGGTGGTGCGGAAGCTCCCGGTCCCCTCGATTGGCCCCGTTTGGAACCCGTGGAATTTGATGTTGGAGAAGATCGAATTCCAGTCGATCCCGAAGTCCTTGTCGTGAGTCATGGTGACCTTGACGATCTTGGCGTTGATCAGCACCTCGCGGGTCTTCCGGTCCAACGCCCCGATGATCTTCTCCACATCCTTCATCCGCTCGGGGAAGGTCTTCACGAGCACCTGGTTGCTTCGCTCATCGGCTTTCACGAAGCCGAGCTTGTTGAGCTCCAGCTGCTCCTTGAGGCGCTCCTCGATCTCCTTGGCCTTGGCGTACTTGAGGTCGAAGACCTGGATCATGCCTCCTTGCTCCATGGTGGCCAGGGCCTCCTCCATCTTCACCATCCGCTCCGGGATGTCCATGAGCATCACGGTGCCCGAGTCCTCGTCCACGAGAAGGCGCCCGATCTCGCTCTTCAAGGTGTCGAGGAGGTTGAACGCCTGCTGCGGGATGGCGTACTGCAGGCGGAATGTCTTCACCTTCCGCAGGTCGGCGAACTTCCGACCGTACAGGGCCCGGTACTCCGCCTCCGTCATGACGTTGTACACCTGGCCGGTGCGGTCGTAGGCGAGCTCGTTGCTGCGCAGGATCAGGTCGAAAACGTCCCGAATCGGGATGTCGCTGAGGAAAAGGTTGACGCGGCCGGCGACGTTCTTGCTGATGGACATGTTCAGCCCGCCCTTGGTGGCCAGGTATTTCAGGGCGTCGGTGACCTCGGTGGAGCGCAGGTCCAGGGAAACCCGCTCCTCCATGCCCCGGCTGGGCGCGGCCGCCTGCTCGCCGGGCTGCTGGGCCCAGGCGGCTACGCGGGGAAGCCCGAACAGGGCGCAGGCCAGCGCCAGCGCCGCCGCCAGGGGCGTCGTGAGGCCTCCCCGCAGATGCCCCTTTTTCAGCAGACTAACGCAGGAGATACTCTTCCCCTTCATATCCCAGCAGCACCCCTTCGGCGCTGATCTTTTTCACCTTCATCCCGTTGATCTCGTCTCCGACATTGACGATGAAGGTCCGGTTCTGCTCGGTGTTCTCCACCAGGGCGGCCGGCTTGGGCCCCCGGTCGATCCCAACCAGCGTCAGGCCCGCCACCATCTGATCCAGCCGTCGCTCGAGGGTGAGCGGGGAGGCCTGCTGCGCAAGGCCGGGAAGCAGCCCGGTGAAAGGATTCCGCCGGGCCACCACCCCGATGTAGTCGGCCAAAGGCTTCAGGGGCGCCCGCGGCGTCACCGGGCCGGCCGGAGCGCCGGGGATTCCGGTGCTGGAGCGGCCGAGCTGATACGCGGGCTGGATCAACACCAGGTCGACAACGACGTAGGCGCCCAGGGCTGCGAGGACCATCCAGAGAACCCGGCTGGCCAGCTGGAGATTCCAGATGAGAGGGTCCCGCCCCCGTGGGCGGGTGCGGGCGGGATGAAAGCGCTGGAGCGAGTCGAAGAGTGAATCGCGGATGCGGCCCCATCGATCGGGCCTCGGCGGCGCCGGCGCCTCGCCCGACGCGTGGCCGGAGGCGGAGGAGGATCCCGCTTGCGGACCTTCGATCATCTTCAGCAGTTGCTCTTCAGCAGTCTCTTTGTAGGCGACCATCCCGCTTCGATTTCGCGCTGCATCAACTCCTCAACGAGCTCCGGCTCCACCGAGCGCTCGTTGCGCATCGCCAGCTCCCGCAGCAGCTGATGGCAGGTCATGGAGATCCGGCGCGGGTATCCCTCGGTATCCTCCCAAATCTGCCGGATCGCCTCTTCGGAAAAGAGCGGCAGCCCGGATCGGTACCCCGCCTCCTGCAGCCTGAATTCCATCATATTCTGCGTCTCTTCAAAATTCAATGGGCGAAGCGTCGCTTTGAGGCTGATCCGGTCGGCGAGGTTCGGCATGCCCCGCAGGACCGGGAGGAGCTCCGTCTGCCCCAGCAGGACCAGCTGAAGGAGCTTCGCCTCGTTGGTCTCGTAGTTGAGCAGAACCCGCAGGGCCTCGAGGGTCATGGGCTGAAGCTTGTGCGCCTCGTCGATGATCAGCACCACGGTCTGCCGCTCTTCGACCCCCCGGCGGAAGAGGAAGCGCTCCAGGGCGTCGCGGTAGTCCACCACGGTCGGCGCGGGTGAGGGCAGGTCGATCCCTAAGGTCCGCATGAGGGCGCTGAAGAAGAGATCCTCCGTGGGGTACGTGGGATCGAGCACCATGTGGAAAACGAACCCGCTCCGGTCCCGGAGCATCTGCACGAGCTTGCGGCCCAGGGTGGTCTTGCCGGTGCCGATGTCCCCCAGCACGACGCTGAGGCCCCGCTTCAAGCGGAACTCAATGATGAGGTTGGCGAGAGTGGAGCGGTACTGCGGGGAGAGGTAAAAAAAGTCCGGGTCTGGGCTTGTGGAGAAGGCCTCCTTTTCAAGTCCCAAAACCCGGTAGTAGCTGATGCGCCCCCCTTTGTTCCAAGCAGACAGAGCCACGCCTGCGCAAGCTTGCCTTTTGCTCTGGGGAGCGCATTATTTCTATCAAAAGCTAGGCCGGGTTGTCAAGGTGCCAGGTCGACCCGACCCCTTTGGTTTAGTCGAAGTTGCCGGCGTCGGCGCGGGCCCAGGTGAGGGGTTTAAACGCCTGGTCGAACGCCTTCTCCATCGGCTTCCCCGCGGAGAGCCCGTTCAGGAACTGCCGGAACTTCCCCTGGCCGAAGCGCTCGAGCAGGCGGGAGACCACCCATTTCGATTGGGCGTACGCCCGCTCGACATCCTCCAGGTGGGAAGGCTGCTGGAAACGCCTGTCGAGCCACTTCAGGGGGACCCAGCTGTTGCGGGAAGCGAACCCCTGCCGGAGCTCCTCCTCCCTGGGCGCGAGGAGCCGGGCCGGCTCGGAGGCCTGCGCGAACCCCTCGTGCACCCAGACCGGGACCCGGGGCCCGAACTCCTCCCGGAGAAAAGCGTGGGCCAGCTCGTGGGATAGGATGGGCGCCATCCGTTCCGTGCCGATCTCCTCCAGCCGAAGCCGGATCCGGCCGTCGTACAGCCCGAGTGTCCAGTCTTGGCGGCCGGCGATCCGCTTGAAGCTGTCGCCGGCGTACACGATCACGCCGATGTGGGAGGGGCCTGAGCCCAAGCCCCTCCGGAGCCGGGCGTGCTCCTCCTCCAGGACGCCGGCCAGCCGCTGGGAGCGCTCGGGATCGGGGTGGCCCTCGAACCGGACCTGGAAATGCTCCGTCTGGATGGCTTGGAACCCCTTCTCGATCGAGAGGTCCCGCTCCGCCTGCGAGATTCGGTCGAGGAGCCTCTGGCGGTGAGATGAAGGGACTCCGGGAAGTGCCCTCTTCCACAGGGAAACCGCCGCGGCAAGGTCATCCTTGGCCGTGTAAGCCAAATCCCCCAGCAGGAGGAGGGCCTTGGCGTTCGAGGGGTCGTGCGCGTACGCCTCCTGGAGGGCCGATGCCGCCTGGTCGAGTTGGCCCTTCTCCTGGAGCTGCGCGGCCCAGTCGGTGAGGATGCCGGAAAGGTTCTTCTTCACCTGGCTGTCCGTGGGAGTGAGCGAGAGGGCCTTGCGCAGCAGCTCCGCGGCCTCTTCAAAGCGCCCTGCCTGCGCCGCCCGGACTCCCTGGTTGTTCAGCTCCGCATCCTCTGCCAAGGCGGGAACGGTCAGCAGCGCCACCGCTAAAGCAACGACTCCCCACCCGGTACCCGGTGGTGGGGTTGTCCCGCTGTTATGGGAAGGCCTCAACTCGTCCTCTCCCGCCGATAGCGCTGCAGTGCCTCGCGAGCCTTGCCGGTATCTATCCTTGCCAAGCCCTCCGCGGCCTTTTTTCGAACCATGCTGTCGGCATCCTTTAACCGATGGATGAGCAGGGGGACTGCCCCCTTTGCCGCCGGACCGATCCCTCCGAGCAGATGGGCCGCGTAGAAACGCAGATCCGCCTCTCCAGACATGAGGGCATTCTTGAGCGCGGGAATCGCCTCCACAGCCGCCGGTCCTATTCTCTCCAAGGCTCCGGCAGGGGCCCAGCGCAGACCGGGATTCTCTCTGAACAGGGCCTGAACCAGTGTAGGAACCACCTCGGGGGTGACAGGTCCTATCTTCCCCAGTGTTATGGCAGCCTCGACACGGACCCTCGAATCCTCACTGCCCATCGCACGGATGAGAAGGCCGACGATTTTTTTGTCCACGGCACCACCGATCGATCCGAGGGCTCGAAGGATATTGCCACGAACGGGTGGATCTTGTCTAAGGAGTCTAACCAACGCAGGAACCGCTGGCTGGGCAGGCGGGCCGATCTTTCCAAGGGCGTCCACCGCGTGCAAACGAACAAGCGCGTTCGTATCCTTCAGGGCCCGAATAAGCTCCGGCACGGCTGCCTCTGCGGCTGTCCCCAGTTGACCCAAGATCCAGGCAACTCGGAACCGAACGACAGGGTCTCGAGTTTTCAACGTCCCTGTAAGGGCAAGAAGCACTCTTTTCTCCGTTGGAGCGATCACGATGAGGGCCGTTGCCGCTTGGAGTCGAAGCGCAGTACGTTCCTCCTCGTTCTCCAAGGCCTCAACGAGAACAGGAATGGCTTCTCTGGCCTCCGCACCCATTTTCAAGAGGGCATCCAGCGCACGAGAACGAACCCGCCAGTCCTGATGTTTCAGATCACGGATCCACCCTGCAAGCCCCTTCGGCAACAAATCCGCAGGAGGGTTCTCCGGAAGGGTATCCCTCTCTGCCTCCTGTTGATACCGGCGAGCGGCTTCCTGGGCAAGCGGCGTGGCAATCGTCTCCAGCGTCCGCACTGCAGCCAGGCGGACAGGCTCCTCCCGATCCGATAAAGCCGCTGTGAGAGCGAAAACAGCGTCGTTCGCCGTCGGCCCTATCGTGCCCAACGCCACAGCGGCATTGAACCGGACCAACCCACTGGGATCGTTCAGCGCATGAAGAAGGTCCGGGACAGCCTCCTGGGCTTCCGGACCTATTTGGCCCAGCGCATGGGCCGCATCGGTGCGAATCAAACTTTGCTCGTCCCCCAACGCCTGAATCAACGCCGGCACCGCCGGCTCCGCCGACGCCCCAAGCTCACCCAGTGCTTGAATCGCACTCCGCCGTACCCCCTCATTCCGGTCCCCCATGACCCGAACAAGAACGAAGGCCAGTTCCTGCGACGCCGGCCCGATCCGCTTGAATGCCCGGACGGCACTGCTGCGCACCCAGGGGTCCTCATCCTGCAGCGACTGAAGGGGGGCTGGGGCGACCTCCCGGGAGATCGGCTCGAGTTCCTTCAACGCTTCGGCTGCGCTATGGCGAATCTCTTCATTCTCCAAGGACCGAGTGAAGGCCGAGGCGGCTTCCTCGGAATAGGTTTCAGGCGCTGCCCTGGCTTGGGAGGATGACCCACGCGCCCCTGGCGTTTGGGCAACTCTGCTGGGGAGTGCCGGACCTGCAGAACCCACTCTTTGAAGGGCAGCAATTGCTTCCCCTTCCATCTGGTTCATCCCCAGGAGTAACAAGGCCGCATCGCGACAGACCTCTGGGTCCTGGCTACGCAAAGCCCGTAGGAGGAACGGAACGGTCTCCAAGCCGATCGATTCCAAAGCCCATCGGGCGTTGCGGCGGACTCCCTTGTCTTGGTTTGTAAGGGTTTCTATCAAAGCCGGAATTGCTTCTTTCGCGGCGGGTCCCATCGTCGCCAAAGACAAAACGGCTGCATAACAGACTTCACGATCGGAACTCTTTAAAGCTTGAATCAGAGTCGGAATGTCTTTCGGCTCTTCCCCTCTTCCAGGAGGGATGGACGTGAAAAAGAAAAGGAGAAAAAGGGCGGTGGCCTGTCTCATGCGGGTGAGCGGCGGCCATGCCAGCGGAGGTTGGCCTGGATGACGGTGACCAGCTCCTGCACCGAGCCGGTCTTCGGAAAGAATCCGCAGGATCCGAGCTCATCGGCCACCATGAAGCTGCTCTCGTCCCGGTAATTGGCCGTGAGGATTACCACCGGCAGGGACCCGTTGATCCTCCGGATCTGGCGCAGGGTCTGGATGCCGTCCATCTCCGGCATCCGGATGTCCAGGAAAACGATGTCCGGCGGGCTCTCCCGGACCCTGCGGATGGCCTCCTCCCCGCTCCCCACGGTGCTGACCTCGTAGCCCTCGGCCTGCAGCTCGGCCGCCAGTACCTCGAGGAAATCCGGCTCGTCGTCGCAGACGAGGACCTTCGGTCTGTTGCTCATACGACCTCCTTAAACGGGCAGGGCGAATGTGAAGCAGGCGCCCTGCCCCGACTCGCTCTCCGCCCGGATGGATCCTCCGTGCAGCTCTACGATCTCCTTGGTGATGGCCAGCCCCAGGCCGGTCCCCCCATTCTGGCGGCTGCCCTCGCCCACCTGCTGGAACTTCTTGAACAGCTTCGGCAGATCCTCGCGGACGATGCCGACGCCGGAATCGGCCACGCTGACCTCCACGCGGGAGGGGCTGGCCTGCAGGGAGGCTCCCACGGTGACGCGCCCTCCCTTGGGGGTGAACTTGATGGCGTTGCCGATCAGGTTGTGCAGGACCTGCGTGATCCGCGCGGGGTCCAGCGACATCTCGGGGAGCGCGCCGTTGGCCTTCATCTCCAGCCGGAGCTCCTTGCTCCGGGCCCACGGCTCCAGGGTCCGGCAGGCCTCCTCCACCAGCTGCGGAAGGGAGCACCGCTGGGGGTGCATCTCCATCTTGTGGCTCTCGAGCTTCGAGAAGTCCAGCAGGTTGTCGATAAGCTGCTTCAGGCGGCCCACGTTCCGCACGGCCAGGGCCAGGAATTTATGCTGCACCTCGGACAGCCGGCCGGCCTGGCCCTCCAGGAGGAGCTGGAGGGAATGCTGCATCGAAACCACCGGGGTCCGCAGCTCGTGCGTGACGGTGGCGACGAACTCGGACTTCAGCCGGTCCAGCTCCTTCTGTTTGGTCACGTCGGTCAGCACCGACACCATCCCCACGGTCTTCCCCTCCTCGTCCTGCACCACGGCGTTGCTGGAGCGCACCACCCGCTTGGTTTGGTCCTGCCGGGCGGCGACCTCGATCTCCAGGCCCTGCCCCTCGGGAGAGGATTTCACCAGGGAGAGGAGCTGCTCGTCCTGGAGCCCTTCCGTCAGGGGCTTGCCGATCTTCTCGCCGCCCTTCACCCCGAGCAGGCGCTCCGCGGCCGGGTTCATGAAGATCACCTCGTTCCGGTGGTTCACCACCACCATCCCCTCGGCGACGCTCTTCAGGATCGCCTCGGTCTGCCGGCGCTGGACGGCGGTCTGCTCGAACTTCTCGCGGATCACTTGAACCTCGCTCTCCTTCTGCCGCAGCGCCTG
>CAYJUA010000002.1:22088-25514 GCA_964373295.1 uncultured Planctomycetia bacterium | reverse complement strand
GTACTGGCGGGCAACCTTTTGAGTGCTCGTCTGGACCCGGCTCTCCAGCTGCTCATTGAACAGCATGGAGAGGGAAATGGCCGCCTTCTGCCGAGCCTCGGGGGCCACGCTGAGGCCCCGGGTCTCGCGCAGGATCGCCAGCAGGAGGGGGTGCCCGTCCAGCAGCGCCCCCGGGGCGAGCGCCTCCTCGCCCCGCTGGTACTCGACCTGGCTGCTCTGCTTGGAGAGGTGGTACAGCACCATCGCCGCTGCCCAGGCGGAGACCAGCGTGAGCGCGATGACGAGGAAACGGCTCACCTCGGGACTCATGCGCGGGCGGCCCCCGAGACGAGCGCGTTGATCTGCCCGACCAGCTCCTGCGAGTTGAAGGGCTTCTTCATGTAGGCGTTGGCCCCGCACTCGAGGCCGGACTTCTCGTCCTTCTCCTGGACTCGGGCGCTCAACATGATGACGGGGAGCTTCTGGTATTGCGGGTCCGCCTTCAGGGCCGCGCAGACCTCGTAGCCGTTGAGCTTGGGCAGCATGCAGTCCAGGATGATGACATCGGGAGCCGACGTTTTGACCTTCTCCAGCGCCTCCTCACCGTCCATCGCCACGAGAACCTCGAACCCAGCCACCTCCAGCCGCTTGGCCACCATCTTGACAATGCTGGGCTCGTCGTCCACCAGGAGAACCCTTCTCTGTTTAGCTTCCATCGCCTCCCCCCTCGCTTTCCTTGATCAGTCGGTGAATCTTCTCCATGAGCTGCCGGGTCTGGAACGGCTTGCAGATCCAGTCGTCGGCCCCCGCCTCGATGCAGCGGTCCATCAAGCGCATCACCTGGCTCTCGGTCGCCGTGATGATGATGATCGGGACCCTCGCCAGGGCGGCCATCGCTCTCATCCTCCGGCACGCCTCGTAGCCGTTCATCCGGGGCATCTTGACGTCCAGGATGATGAGGTCGAACGGCAGATCCCTCTCCACCTCCCGGAGGGCCTCCTCCCCGTCGCCGGAGATGAAGACGACGAACCCCTCGTGCTCCAGCCGGAGCTTGATCACCTTCCGGATGGAGGGGTCGTCTTCGGCGACCAAGATCCGCTTCTTCATCAGGATCATGGCCGCACCTCCGCGTCAGGCCGTAGGGGCACCCCCTGCCCCAGGGCCGCCTGGGCACGCCGGAAGAGCTCCAGGGCATCCCGCCCGTCGGCGGGGTAGAGGGCCGTCCCGAACCTGCAGCGCTCCGCTTCGGGAAGGAACTGCGACAGCCGCTGCAGGATCGCCTGCACGCCGGGCGCGTGGGTGGGGGCCAGGGCCACCACCCAGCAAGGTTCCACGCTGAGGACGATGTCGGCGTGGTGCAGACGCCGGCGGACCTCCTCGACCATCCCCTCCAGCCCCTCCCGGGAGAGGTCGGCCCCGTTGGAGCCGCCGGACACCCGGATCGCGATGAGGCTGATGCCCATCGCCTCGGCGTCCGGCTCCTGCTCTCTGAGCTGCCGGAAGCTCTCGCAGAGGGCCAGCTCATCCGTGTAGGCGGAAAGGTGGACGGTGAAACGGGTCCCCACGCCGACCTTCGACTCGACCTCGATCTTCCCCCCGTGCAGCTCCATCATCTCCTTGCACACCGTCAGCCCCAGGCCGGTGCCGCGGGGGCGGTCCCGGTCGAACTTCCCCACCTGGGAGAACTTCTGGAAAAGCTTGGGGATCTCTTCCGGCGCGATCCCCTCCCCCTCATCCTCCACCCACACCAGGACCGCACCGTCCCGCCGCCCCACCCCGAAGGTGATCCGGCTTCCTTCCCGCCCGTACTTCACGGCGTTGGAGAAGAGGTTGCCCAGCACCTGGAGGATCCGGTTGGCGTCGACGAAGACGTCGGGGACCGGCTGGAACCTCTCCACGATCTGCCGGCCGGCGGCGATCGCCTGATAGCTGCGCACGGTGGCGCGGATGAGGTCCGGGATCGCGACCCGGCGCCGGACCAGGTGCATCCGGCCGGACTCGATCTTGGAGATGTCCAACATGTTGTTGATGAGCTCGGTCAGGCGGTCGATGTCCCCGTCCATCGTCCGCAGGAAATCCTGCTGGTCGGGGGAGGTCGGGCCCAGCACGCCGTCGATCACGAGGCTCAAGCCCTCCTTGATGGAGGTCAGCGGGGTCCGCAGCTCGTGGCTCACCTTGGCCACGAATTCGTCCTTGAGCGCCGCCATCCCCTGGAGCTGCTTGTTCGCCGCCTCCACCTCCTGGGTCTTCCCCTCCAGCTGCTCCGCCTTCTTCCGGAGGTCCACCTCCAGCCAGCGGCGCTCCTCCACTTGGCGGGAGAGCTCCCGTGTTCTCTGCTCCACCAGCCCCTGCACCTCCTCGGTCCGGCCGATGACGTTGCGCATGATCCCGAAGAGAAGGAGCGAGACGAGGACCCCCACCGCCAGCGCCATGCCGGCCACGCTCCAGCGCCAGCCGGACAAGTACTCAGCGGTTGGGTGGGCCGTCAGGATCCACTTCTGCCCGCCCACGCGGATCTCTCCGCTCCAAACCGTCCCCCGGGCATCCGGCCGGTGCTCCGCAGAGCTCTCGCCGGTCCAAGACACTTCGCCGGTGGCCCCGTACTCGTACATCAGGTCTTTCTCCCCTCCCCCCCCCTCCTGCCGGAGACACAGCTCGATCCTTCCTTTCTCCCAACCCCGGAAGGAAGCCTCCAGCATCCCTCCCACCCGGTAGACCGCCAGCGCGAAACCCGCCAGGTTCTCCCGTCGCTCCTGGAGGGTTCCTTGGGAGACCCCGTTGCGGTAGACCGGCAGGAAAACAAGAAACCCCACCGGGTCCTGGGGATGGCTGATGAGCAGTGGGATCCAAGGGGTCGCGATGGACTCCCCCGTGTCGCGGGCAAGCTCCAGCGCCTCGCGGCGCAACCTCTCCGAGCCCAGATCGAAGCCAAGGACAGCACGGGCCGGCTCCGCGGGCGCCCCGTAATGGATCGGGAAATATTCCTTCCGGCCGGCCGCGCGCACCGGCCGGCCGCGTGGGTCCCGCTCGGTGATCTGAAAATCGGGAAGGCCCTTCTGGCGGACCGACTCCTCGAACGAATCCCGCTCAGCCGCGGGGACCCGGGGGATCCACTGCAGGAACGCCAGCTCCGGATAGCGGGAGAAAACCCCCTCCACGAAGGTGCGGAATTCCTCCCCCTCAACCTTCTGACGGGAGGCGAAGAAGCCGCGGATGGAATGGAGCAGGGTTAAGTCCTGCTCCAGCTTCGCCTGAAGGAGATCCGCCCCCTCTTTCGCCTTGCTTGCGAACTCTCTCCTCAGCCGCGCCTGGTCCAGCTCCCGCACCTCGAGGAAGACCCCGAAAGACAGCGTGAGCCCCAGCCCCAGCAGGCTCCAGGCAAAGAGGTTCACGCGGGGCTTCATGGCATCCTCCCGTCCGAAGGGAAGCGGTCCTCGGCCCGGAACC
>CAYJUA010000002.1:1690-22078 GCA_964373295.1 uncultured Planctomycetia bacterium | reverse complement strand
CGGTGACCTGGTCGGTCACCCAGATCTCCAGCATCTGGCGGCTGAACCGCCACTGGTTGCCCACCTTGAAGCCGGGAAGGGTCCCCCGCTGGGCGAGCCGGTACACGGTGGTGGGGTTCACCCCAAACCGCTGCGCCACGTCCCCGACACTCAGATAAGGCTTGTCCGTCATCGAGCTCCCGGTGAAAAGAAAAGGGCCCGTTCAAAAGAACGGGCCTCGCCTTTTCGGTGCCAGGATTAATCCTGGCACCGAAAACCTCGCCGGCAGCTGAGCCGCCCTCCCGGATTACCGGGGGCGGGCCTCTGGCTTTGCGCCCGATCCTTTCGAACCGTTTGCCCTGATCAGCGTTTTAACCCAAAGAGCCGCAACTCATCGTTCTACTCAAGTATGGCTTGCCGCGTCGCCAGACGTCAAGGCTGGCGAGAAATTTTTTTTCGTGGTGAGTGCTGGCGAGTGTTGGCGAACGCGGCATTCCTGCTATAATCCAGGCGATGGCAGGAGAGTTGAGCAGAGCAGAGTTCAAGTATCTCCTCGAACGCCAGCGGGAGGAGATCAAGACGATCAACGAGGTGGGGCGCCTCCTGCGCACCACCAACGATCCCCAGGAGCTGGTTCACCTGGTCGCGTCGTACCTGCGCCAAACCTTCCCCCTGGTCCTCTGCGGGGTGCTCCTGCTCGACCAGAAGGTCCTCCAGGTCATCCGGTTCGCCAAGATCGCCCAGGTGGACTCGGCCAACGCGATCCGGGAGCTCTGCGCCAAGACCGGCGAGGGGTTCCCCCTCCCTCTGAAGGAGGCGGACTTCGCCCGCACCGAGGAGGACCGCTCCGGCGACCCCGGCCAGTGGGCCCAGACGAGCGCGGCCTACCTGCGCTCGAACCACTTCGTTCCCCTGACGTTCAACGGGAAGACCATGGGCCGCCTGGGACTGTTCACCCCCAAGGAGGGCGCCTTCACGCAGGAGGACCAGCACGTCTTCGCCATCGTGGCCGACCAGCTCGCCGCCGCCCTGCACAACGCGTTCCTCCTGGAGGAGCTGCGGCGAGCGGACCGAATGAAGAACGATCTGCTGGCCGTGATCTCGCACGAGCTGAGGATCCCGCTGACGGCGATCCAGGAGGGGACCTCCCTCCTGGCGGAGGGGGTGCTGGGCCCGGTCAACGAGGAGCAGGGAGATTTCCTGAAGACCGTCCAGAAGAACGCCAAGCGCCTGCAGGGCCTGATCGAGAAGGTGGAGCTGGCCTCCCAATTGATCGCCGGGAAGATCACTTACCAGTTCGCGCAGGCCGACGCGGGGGAGATCCTGAAGCAGGTCGAGGAAAGCTACCGCCCCCTGGCCGAGCAGCGGAAGGTGGCGCTGGCCCTTGGCGGAGCCGAGCGGGCGGCCTGCGCCGCGGACGCCAAGCGGCTGGGCCAGGCACTGGCCCAGCTCGTGGAGAACGGGATCCAGGCGACGCCGGAGGGGGGCAAAGTCACCGTCGCCTGCTCGGAGAGCCCTGCCGGAGTGGAGATCCAGATCGCTGACACCGGGAAGGGGATCCCGCCGGAGGAGATCCCCAAGCAGTTCGGCCAGTTCTCCTCGGTCGGGGGGCTGAACGAGCGCAAGACCGGCGGCATGGGGATGGGGCTCTTCATGGCCAAGCGAATTCTCGACGCCCACCACGGGAGCCTTCGGCTGGAGAGCGAGCCCGGTAAGGGGACCCGCGCGATCGTGCAGATCCCTAAGGAGCAGCCGGCTCCGAAGACTGCAGAGGCTTCTTCGCCCGCGCCTCCAGCGCGCTGACCTTCGACTCCAGCGCACCCACCTTCTGCTCCAGCGCCTGGATCTTCTTGTCCAGCGCCCCGAACTTCCGGGCCAGGTACTCCTCAATCGGGATGGGACCCACCACCCCGCTGCGCCTCTCGATGGGCCAGTCGGGCGGGACGACGAACTTGAGCCCGTCGCGGGTCCGGACCACCGTGGGGGGCTGCTTCTCCTCCACCTCGTCGTCGGCCAGGGTGACGGCGGCCCAGGCCAGAGACAGCGTGAAACCGGCTACGCCCCGCATCCACGCGCGATTTCTCATCCGACCTTCAGCACCCTCTGCGTCAGGCGCAGGCTCCCGCCCAGCCGCTCGGGGCTCCCTTCCGCGGCGGCCAGGGAGGCCCGGTCGACCTGGAAGAGGAACTTCGACGTCTGAAGCATGTGGAGGAAGCGGACCCACTGCTCCAAGGTTCCGGTGTAGTGGATCTCGAAGCCTTGCTGGCGGAAGAGGTCGTCTTCCGCGGCGGCGAGCGGCTTGACCTCGCCCAGAGAGATGCCGCTCTCCCGGCCGATGGTTTCGATCTCCCGGAGGAGGGCCGCCACATCCTGCGACGAGCTGGCGACCTGGCTCAGGTGCTCGCTGTACGCCTCCACCTCCGCGAGGATCTGGGGCTTGCGGTCCACCAGGCGCTGGCAGGTACGGAGGGTCGCTTCAAGCTTCCGGATGTCCTGGCGGACCTCCTGCACGTGCTTCCACCAGGGGCCCAGCACCACACGGTCCAGGAGCACCACGGAGATGACGAAGACGACGCCGGCGGCCAGCAGGCGCTCCCGAGGCTTCAGGTTGGGGAGGGCCGGCGGCTTCATGGGGAGCCGCCCTCGGGCGCCTCGGCGGGCCGCAGGCCGCAGACGATCTCGAACTCGGTCACGTCCGAATCTCCCACCTTCTTCTTGGTGGTCCGCCGGGCCTCCACCGAGGAGAAGATCGGCGATTCCTGGAGCTGGGCCACCATGTCGAACACCTGGGGGATCCCCGGCGAGGTCCCCTTGAACGACATCTGCTCGCCCCGCGTGAAGGCGAGCGCGCTCCAGAGCATCGGCTCCGGCGTGTGGCGGTAGAGCTCCATCACCGACTCCAGCAGGTCGTCCCCAGCGTCCAGCCACCCCTCGACCACCTTCATCTGGTCCACGAAGATGGCGATGGACCCGGCCTCGCGCCCCACCTGCTCGTACCGCCCGCGCAGCCACTCCCGGTAGCGCTCCATCTTGTACGACTTGCCCACTGCCAGGCAGGAGAGGAGGAGGAGCGCAGCGATCAGCTGGCAGCCGACCTTGACCAGGGCCTGGGAGCGGATCTCGAAGGTTCGGTGGAGTTTGAGCGCCTTGGGGGTCAGGTCCACCTCGCTCGGCCCCAGGATCAGCCCCACCAACGAGGCCAGGGAGACCTGCGACGCCTGCTCACTGTCCTTGAGCACCTGCTCGCTCATCGGGCAGCGCTCCGTCGGCGAAACTACGCTGGCCGGCAGGTCCAGCGCCTGTTGGAAGGAGGCCGCCAGGCCCGAAAAGCGGACCGCCTGGCCGGTCAGGATCACCTGGGCCACCTTTGGGTTCGGCCCCTCCTGTTCGAAGGTCTCCAGGGTCCTCTGCACCTCGGCCGTCATGCGGGCCGGCCCGTCGACCGGGTTCTCGTCGAGGTGCTTGGCCCCCAGCCCCAGCGAGCGGTGGTAATACGGGCGGCCCCCCTGCAGGATCACCAGCGTGGTCGTGTCGCTGTCAACGTCGGCTACGAGGGTGTCGGAGCCCAGCGAATCGGGCTGGGTGGCGCGGAACCAGTGGGCCAGCCCCTCCAGCTCGAAGCCCACGCGCTCCAGCGGCCAGCCCATCGCCTCCACGAGCCGCAGACCGCGATGGACCACGTCCTGGTGGGAGATCACGACGAGGACACGGGAGTACCCGGAGCGGTCGCTCTCGACCACCAGGAAGTCGGTGAGGATCTCCTCCTTGGCGTAGGGGGTGTGCTTCTCCGCCTGGAGCTCCACGATGTCGCGGATCTCGTTGGGGTCGGTGGAGGGCAGGGCAAACAGCCGGACGGTGGTCAGATGGGAGGGGTTGGCCAGCAGGACGTCTCCCGGCTCCAGGCCGCGTTCGTTCCACGCCTGCTTGAGCCAGGCGAACACCTCCTCCTCGCTCATCCCGGCGACCGGGTGCACGAAGAGGGCGTCCACCGTGCGGCCCACGCCCCGCCCGGTGGCGTGGAGCACCTTGACCCACCGGTCCCCAACGGAGAGGACCGTCTGGTGCTGGGCGAGGCCGCCGGGGATCCACCGGCTCAAAACCCCCATGGCCTGGCGGGCAGCCGGCGAGGCGAACGGGTTCACCCCACAACCTCCGCCGGTAAGGGCTCGCGTCGTCTCACCGCTCCGCCCATGCCTTGATCCGCCCTTCCCGGTCGATGACGCCGCGGAGGCGGACGGTGTCCCTCTCCTTCTCGTCGTCGGCCACCCGCGCCGTGATGTCGAAGGCGAAGTCCTTCGACTTCGTGGCGAGGAAGGCGGCGGCATCCAGCTGCGCCAGGCGGTTCAAATCCTCCGTGGGGACATACGGGGCAAGCTCGGAGCCGGCCGTGGAGACCGCCGTGAGGACCCGGTCATCCGCGGTGCCCGGCTGGCTGTCCTCACCGGAGATGTAGGTCACGAAGCCCTGGACGCCTGCCTCGCTCAATCCCAGCGCCCGGAGGACGTCTGGGCCGGCGGTATTGAGGTTCACGCGGCCGGCGCCGTGCGCGGTCACGCGGGAAGAGATCACGGAGAAGAGTTCCGGCGTCATCCCACGGACGAGGAGCAGCTCCTCAACGCCCTCGAACCGCCCGTCCTTGCACTCGTAGGACAGATCCAGGCCCAGGTAGTAGAAATTCTCCGCTCCATAGGGTTCCTTCTCCTGGTCCTTGTCCCGCCAGTCCAGGATGCTGTCCACGATGACGTCCCGGTCGGCCTCCACGGCGCCCGCGGCGGCCAGGAGCCGGTGGAGCACGTCCGGCGGCGCGGTGTTCAGGCTGATCTTCCGGTCCTCGTCCTGGAGCCCGCCATTTGCGACCGTGAACTGCCCCGCCCCCACCGGCTGCGCCTTGAAGAGGGCCTCCGAATGCGCCCATGTCTCCGACAGCCCATCATAGGTGGGCGTGGAATCCCTGTCCAGCGCCTGGAGGCAGTGCTGCACGCCGGCCAGGGCGATGTACCGGGCCTGGAGTCGGCGCTCCTGGCGCATCGTCAGATCCAGGGCGGCCGCGCAGCGCGACCCCAGCGCCGCGGCCAGGAGGGCCAGGGACCCGATCGTCCAGACCACCAGGATCAGGACGCTACCGCTTTGGGCGCGGCGAGAGGGGCAGCGGGACCAGAAGGCTTCGGCTCCTCTCCTCTTTCGTGGTCTCATCCAGGTACCCGATCTCGATCTTCACGGCGGCCGGGTGCCCGTCCTCGGGCTCCCAGCTCCCGGACCAGCCCACCGCCTTCCCCTCGGACTCCAGCTTCGCGTAGGAGAACCGGACGCGCCGGATGCCGACCAGGACGGGGCGGCGGTAATCCCGGAGGCGGTAGCGCCGGACGAGGCGGTAGCCGTGCTCCGACCGATGGAGCACCCCCCGGCCAAAATCGAACCAGTAGCCCACCCGCCCTGGCTCATCCACCTCCAGCTCCGAGTCGTCCCGCCGGTACGTCATGGTCACCAGGGAGGGGAAGGAGACCTGGTCGTAGGCCCCCTCGAATCCGAGCGGCTCGAAGAAGCGGGCGGTGGCCAGGTCCCGCCGGATCTGCTCGAGGGTCAGCTCCACCAGCCGGGCCTGGACGCCCGACCCCTGGGTACGCTCCCAGATGCTGAGCCCGCCCGAGAAGACGCCGAAGACGGTCATGGCGACCACCGCCACCAGGGAGAGAGAGATCAGCAGCTCGACGAGGGTCAACCCCAGGAGGGGCCGGTTACTCATTGTCCTTCTCCGCGTCGACTTCCTCGCCCTCCTCCGGAGGGACCCGGAAGGCGGTCTGCACGGCATAGGTGTAGCTCTCTGCGCCCAGCTCCCATTCCACCGTGAGGAAGACCGGCCGCATCGCCGGCTCCTCCCTGGAGACGGGGGCGGCGAGCGTCCACCGGAACTGCCGGCTCCCCACGCGGAAGCTGCCCCCGTTGGCCTCTTCCAGCGCCTGTCCGAGCCGGGCGGCCAGGTCCACCTCCGCCATCTTGGTGACGGCGAACTGGTGGGCTTGGGACCGGGCCTCGGCCACCTCAACGGCGGCGGCGGAACGGCCCAGGGCCTGCATGACGGCCACCGCCCCGACGGAGAGGATGGCGACGCTGACGAGAACTTCGGTGAGGGTGAAGCCGCGGGCCTTACCAGTTCCGGATGTCATCATCGCTCTCGACCCCATCCGGCCCGAAGGAGTAGAGATCATAGTCTCTGGGCGGATGGGCGCCAGGGCAGCGATAGACGTATGGTTTTTGCCAGGGGTCGAGGGGCTCCTGCTCGAGGTACGGCCCCTTCCAGTCCCGCGGCACGGGGGGGCTGCTCGGCTTCTCCATCAGGGCCTCCAGGCCCTGCTCGGTGGAGGGGTAGCGGCCGCTGTCCACCTCGTAGAGCTTCAGGGCCACGCTGAGGTTCCCCTTGATGTCGGCCTCGGCCACTTTGCGGAGCGCCTCCTCGGAGCGGCCCGCCAGGCGCGGCACCACCATGGCCGCGATGGCGCTCAAGATCACCAGGACCAGCATCAGCTCGATCAGCGTGAAACCCGCCCTGCGCCCGTTCGTTGGCACGGGTGTATTGTACCTCATCTCGCAATCGTGCTCATCGTCAGGATCGGCAGGAGCACCGCCATGACGATGAAGCCGACCACGCCTCCGACGATCAGGATCGTCGCCGGCTCCAGCAGCGCCGCTGACATCTGCAGGAGGCGCTCCACCTCCCGCTCGTAGAAGTTGGAGACCTCGGTCAGCGCCTCCCCCATCTTGCCGCTCTCCTCCCCCACCGCCACCGTGTTCACGAGGAACGGGGTGCCGATGGAGAGCCTCTTCAAGCCCGTGGAGAGGGTATGCCCGTCCTTGAGGTGGGCGGGCAGGCGGGTGAGCTCTCTGCGGAGGACCCGGTTGTGGACGACGGGGATCGCCACGTCGGTTGCCTGCAGGATCGGCACGCCGTGGTCGAGAAGCAGGCCGAAGGAACGGGCGAAGCGGGTGATCTCCAGGTGCCGGATGAGGGGGCCCAGCACCGGCACCCGCAGGGAGAGGTAATCGAGACCCACCCGCGCCTCCTGCCTGCGCAGGGCCAGCACGCCGGAGAAGAGCAGCACCGCCAGCCCTCCTGCCCACCAGTACCAGCCCCTCGCGAGCCCATCCGTGAGGCCCAGAAGGAGCCGGGTGGGCAGCGGGAGGTTTTCCCCGAAGAAGGTGAAGAGCTTCATCAACCGGGGGATGACGAACGTGAAGAGGAAGACCACCGTGCCCACCCCCACCAGGCCCACGAAGGCGGGGTAGGCCAGCGCCGTCTGCACCTTGGAGCGCAGCCCCTCCTCCTTATCCGCCTGGGCGGCCAGGCGGTCCAGCACCGCGTCCAGCACCCCGCCCACCTCGCCGGAGTGGACCAAGCTGGTGAAGAGCGGCGAGAAGACCCGTGGGTACTTGGCGAGCGCCTCGGTGAGGGTGTGCCCCTGCCGGATGTCCTCCTCGATGCCGGAGAGGATCCTGCGCAGGCGGGCGTGCGCCGTCTGCTCCCCGAGGATCGCGAGGCACCGGAGGATCGGCACCTGCGAGCGGACCAGGGACGCGAACTGGCGCGTGCACTGGTTCAGGTGCCGGACCGGCACGCGGACGTCGCGCCGCAGGGGGGAGGAGGCGGCCGCTCGCCCTGCCGGGCTCCCGGCACTTCCTTCGCCCACCCACCTTCCGGTGGGTACCCGGGCTCGGTCGCGGCCGGCACCGGGGGCGGCGCCTATCGCTTCCTCGACGACCCGGACCGGCGTGTAGCCCATGCCGGCCAGCTGGCTGATCACGTCGGCCCGGCTGTTCCCCTCAAGGACCCCCTCCACGCTCTCGGTCGGGCTGCGCTTGGCCACGTAGGAGAACTTTGGCATCGGCCGCCCCTCACTTCTCGTCCTGCGTGACCCGCAGGACCTCGTCCAACGTCGTCAGGCCCTGCTCCACTTTCTGCAGCCCGTCCTCCCGCATCGTCTTCATCCCCAGCTCGACCGCCGCGCGGCGCAGCGCATCCGCCGAAACCCGCTTGAGGATCAGCTCCCGGAGCAGCTGGGACAGGAGGAAAAGCTCGTAGATCGCCGTGCGTCCCCGGAACCCGGTGTTGTTGCACTGCTTGCACCCCTTGGCCCGGTATCCCTTCTTCCCACCCATGGAGCCGGCGGGCGCCTCCTCCTTGCAGGAGGGGCAAAGCAGGCGCACCAGGCGCTGGGCGATGATGCACTCCAGCGACGAGACGATGAGGAACGGGTCGATCCCCATGTCGATGAGGCGGGTTACGCCGCCGATGGCGTCGTTGGTGTGCAGGGTGGAGAGGACCATGTGGCCGGTGAGGGCGATCCGGATGGCCAGCTCCGCCGTCTCCACGTCGCGCACCTCCCCCACCATCATCACGTTGGGGTCGTGCCGGAGCATGCTCCGCAGGCCCGCGGCGAAGGTGAGCCCGATGGGGGGGTTCACCTGCACCTGGGCGATCCCCTCCAGCTCGTACTCGATGGGGTCCTCCATGGTGATGATCTTCCTCTCGATGGAGTTGATCGCCTTGAGCATCGCGTACAGGGTGGTGGTCTTGCCCGAGCCCGTGGGGCCGGTCACGAAGACGAGCCCGTACGGCTTGCGGATCACGGCGTCCAGGAGCTTCATGTCCTCCTTGGAGAAGCCCAGGTCCTTCAGGTCCAACAGCATCTGGTTGGGGAGGATGCGGATCACGACGCTCTCCCCATGCGGCGTCGGCAGGATTGAGATGCGCAAATCGATCTTCTGGTCTCCCACCTTCACGCTGGCGCGGCCGTCCTGCGGGAGCCGCCGCTCCACGATGTTGAGGTTGGAGAGGACCTTGATCCGGGAGATGATGGCCAGGAACAGCTGCCGGATCGCGTGAGGCGCCTCGGCGTCGTGCAGGATCCCGTCCACCCGGTAGCGCAGCCGCACCTTCCCGCGGTACGGCTCCAGGTGCACGTCCGTGGCCCGCCGGCTGTGCGCCTCGAGGATCAGCTGGTTCACCAGCTTCACCACCGAGGCATCGCTGGCGAGCTCCGCGATGTCCTCCAGCGTCTCCTCCGGCGCCCCGGCTGGAAGCGGAGGCAGGCCTCGGTCGGTCAGGATCCGGCTGATCATCTCGGCACCCACGCCGTAGCTCTCCTTGATCGCGCGGAGGATGTCCTCCGGCGTGGCCAGCACCGGGTCCAGGGTGTACTTCTGCTGCAGGGCTAGCCGCAGCTCGTCCAGCGTCCGCACGTCCTGGGGGTTGGAGATGGCGACGGTGAGCGTGGAGTTGTGGATCTTGACCGGCATCACCTGGTAATGGAGGGCCACCTTCACGGGGACCTTGGATACGACCGCCGGGTCCACGGCGGTCTCCTCCAGCCGGACGAACGGCATCCGGTAGTGCTCCGCGAGCACCTCCATGAGCCGGGTGGGGCCCACCCATCCCCGCTCCAGGAGGATCGTCCCCAGGAACCGGCCGTCCTGCTTCTGCTGCTCGAGCGCTTCCGCCATCTGCGGCTCCGTAACGAGCCCCTTCTCCACCAGCAGCTCCCCGAGCCGCTTCCCTCCCGTCACTCCCATGGCAGGTCTCCGATCATGTAGAAGCGCTCCTCGGGCCAGGCGTCCACGCGGCCGGCGATGATCCGGTCGCACCCCTCCAGCGTCTTCTCCACCGTCACGTACTGCCCCTTCATCCCGGAGAAGACCTCCGCGACGGTGAAGGGCTGGGTGAGGAAGTTCTGCAGCTTTCGGGCCCGCTCGTACATGGTCCGGTCGGCCTTCGAGAGCTCGTCGATCCCCACCACCGAGACAATCCGCCGCAGCTCCTCGTACTTGGCAAAGATCTTCAGTGCCTCCATGGCGATCGCGTAATGCCTCTCGCCAACGATGTCCGGGTCCAGGTTGCCCGACGAGGAGAGCAGGGGGTCGATGCAGGGGTAGAGGCCCAGCTGCACCCGCTCGCGGGAGAGGACCATGATCGAATCCAGGTACGTGAAGATCGTGACCACGGCCAGGTCGGTGAGGTCATCGGCCGGCACGTAGACCGCCTCGATGGAGGTGATGGAGCCGCCCCCCTCGACCGAGCGGATCCTCTCGTGGAAATCGCTCACCTCTGAGGCCAGGGTGGGCTGGTAGCCGGTCTCGGAGGGGACGCGGCCCAGCAGGGTGGAGATCTCGGCGCCGGCCTGGACGAACCGGAAGATGTTGTCCACGAAGAAGAGGACGTCCTTGTTCTGCCGCTGGATGTACTCGGCCAGCGTAGCCCCGGTGGCGGCCGCCCCGAAGCGGGCCCCCGGCGGCTCGTTCATCTGCCCGTACACCATCATCCCCTTGTTGAGGATCTTGTGCATCTTCAGCTCGTGGTACAGCTCGTTCCCCTCGCGGATCCGCTCCCCAACACCGGTAAAGACGAAAGCGCCATGGTGACGCTCAACGATGTGCTGGATGAGCTCCAGGATCAGGACGCTCTTGCCCAGGCCGGCGCCGCCGAGGATCCCGTTCTTGCTCCCCTTCACCATGGGGAAGAGGAGATCGATGATCTTGATGCCGGTCTCCAGGAGCTCGATCTCCCGGCCGCCGGCCTTCTCCCCGAGCTGGCGGCGGATCTCGGTGCGCCGGATCGGCTTGCGCTCCTTGGCCGCGATGGGGCCCTGGTGGTCGATGGGGTCCCCCAGGACGTTGACGATCCTCCCGTAGCACTCGTCCCCGACGGGGATCTCGATGGAGAGGCCTGCGCGTGAGACCGGCGTCATCCGCTGGAGGTTGATGGTGCTGGCCATGGCGATGCACCGGGCCACGTTGCCGGGCAGGTGCTCCGCCACCTCCAGAACGACGCGCTTGCCGTCGCGGGTGTTCGTCTCCAGCACCTCGTAGATGGCCGGGATCGCGGCGGTGCTGGGGAACTTGACGTCCACAACGGGCCCCTGGATGCCCGCCACGGCCCCCTTCTGGTTGAGGTGGTTATTCTTCGCGTTGTTTTCCATAGAGTAGCTGCGCGGCGAAGATCTCCCGCATGCTCCTGTCGATGACCTCGTGCCGGGCCCGGAAATACTCGTGCCTCAGCCGCTTGCCGATCCGGTTCAGCTCCTGGTAGCTCCCCTCCAAGTGGATGGAGCGGGCCGCCAGCTCCGCCAGGCGGCTCAGGGCGAAGAGGGCCGCCAGGCGATGCCCCATCCACTGGATCACCACGTACTCCACCACGTCCTCCGGCTGGGATTCCCAGAGGAGGTCGGCCCCGCCCGAGGGTTTCTTGCCGGCGCCGAAGGGGATGAGCGTCTCCACCGTCACCTCCTGGACGGCGAAGGAGACCGGCTTCGGGTAGACCACCACCGCCCGCCCGCAGCGGCCGCTCAGCACCTGTCGCACCAGGTGGTCCCGGACGGCGATGGCCAGCGCCTCCCGCCCATCATCCTGGATCCCGGGGAAGGGGGTGAACTCGTGCCGCACGTCCTTCATCACGCCCGCACCTCGCTCCCCGATGACCAAGTACTGCGCGCCGGCGCCCCCCTCCTTGAGCCCCGTGCTGACCACCTGGGAGTTCAAGCCCCCCAGGAAGCCGGCGTCCGTCGTCACCAGCAGGACCGCCGTCTCAGGGCCGGACGGCCGGACGAAGGGATGGTCGAGCGTATCCAAGTCCACGCTGGCGAAAAACTCCCCGCAGACTTGGAAGAACTGCTCGAACAGGGACATCTGCCTCTCCAGCACGTGGTAGCGGGAGGCGGCGACCCCCTTGAGCACGTCCACGACCTTCGTGAGCTCGCCGTTGAACAGCATGTCTTTCTTGAGCTTGATCAGGGGGATCATATCGCCGTCACCTCCTGCACGAACTCCTGGAGGACCCGGTCCAGGGTCCCCTTCAGCTCCGGGGAGAGGGCTTGGCTTCCCTGGATCTCCCGCAGAATCTCCGGGTGGCGCATGTCCAGCCAGCCGGTGATCTCCTTTTTGAACCGCGGCCAGACCAGCGGCAGGGCATCCAGAACGCCGCAGCGGACCGCGTAGAGGAAGATCACCTGCTCCGCCAGCGAAGAGGGGCGCGCCTTGCTCTGCGTGAAGAGAAAGGTGATCAGCTCCCCGCGGCGCAGGCGCTTCTCCGCCTCGGCGGAGAGGTCCGCCTTCATCGTGGTCATCCGCAAGAGCTCCTGGTACTGGAGGTACTCCAGGCGCAGCTTGCCGGAGAGCTCCCTCATCGCCGCGCACTGGGCGCGGTTCCCGATGCGGGAGACCGAGAGCCCGAAGTCGATGGCCGGCTTGAATCCCTTCTGGAAGAGGGGGGTACTCAGGTAAAGCTGGCCGTCGGTGATGGAGATGATGTTCGTCTGGATGTACCCGGTGATGTCTCCCTGGATGGTGGCCACGATGGGGAGGAACGTCATCGTGCCGCCGCCCAGCTCCGGGATGAACTTCCCCGCCCGCTCCAGCATCTGCGAATGGACGTAGAAGATGTCGCCGGGGTAGGCCTCGCGGCCTGGCGAGCGCTCCAGGAGAAGCGACATCTGACGGTAGGCCCAGGCGTGCTTGCTGAGGTCGTCGAACGCCACGAAGACGTCCTTCCCCTTCGACACGAAATACTCGCCCAGGGCGCAGGCGGCGTAGGGAGCGAGGAACTGCTCTCCCAATGGCGCCGAGGCGATCCCCCCGACCACGATGGTGTACTCCAAGGCACCCCGCTCCCGGAGCAGGCGGAACACCTTGAGGAAGGAGGACTGGCTCTGCCCGATGCCGCAGTAGATGCAGAGCACCCCCTTGCCCTTCTGGTTGAGGATCACGTCCGTGGCGATCGTGGTTTTCCCGCTCATCTGGTCGCCGATGACCAGCTGCCTCTGCCCCTTGGCGATGGGGAAGCTGGCGTCGATGATCCGGACCCCGGTCTCCAGCGCATCCTTCACGGGGACGCGCTCCATCACGCCCGGCGCCTCGTAAAAGATGGGGTTGGTGCCCGCCGCCTCGATGGGCCCCCGCCCGTCCATCGAGTCGCCCAGGGAGGTCACCACCCGGCCCAGGAAAGACTCCCCCACGGGGATCACGAACGGCTGCCCGTGGGAGTAGACCTCTTGGCCCGCGTGGACCTTGGACTTGTTGCCGAAGAGGAGGATCAGCGCGTGGTGCTCGGTAAAACCCATCACCATCCCCTTGTCCCCATTGGAGAATTCCACCTGCTGGCCGTTGATGCAGGAGGGAAGCCCTTCGACCTTCACAATGAACTCGCGGACCGAGGTCACCCGGCCCACCTCCCGGATGTCGAACCACTGTTCGGTACCGGGTACCGATTCTCGCAGCTGCGAGGTACCCGGTATCGGTTTTGGGTTGTCAGCCTTGCTTGTCTTCAGCACGGCGCGCCGCCTCCCGGATCTTCGAGACGAGGGACCCGTCCAGCACCACGTGGCCCAGGGTGATCGTCACCCCCGCGATGATCCGCGGGTCCACCTCCTCCTTCAGCGTGAGGGGATGCCCCAGCGCCTGCTCCAGCTTCTTCAGGAGCCGCTCCCTCTGCGGGGGGGACAGCGGCGCTGCAGAGACCACCTTCGCCTCCTGGGTCTTGTCCTTCTCCGGCATCTCCATCCGGTTCAGGCGCAGCAGCCCGTCGCCCAGCGCCTCCTCCATCCACCGGCCGTGGGCCGACTCCTGCATCTCCTTGGGCAGCACTTGCTCCAAGAGCTCGCAGGCCCGCTCCACGGCCCGCTTCTCCACGGAGGACTCCAGCTCCCGGCGCATCGCCTCCCGGGCCTGGACGGCCTGGTTCACGATCCGCTCCGCCTCGCCCCGCGCCTCCTCCACCATCTGACGCTTCTTCTCCTCGGCCTGCTGGACCACCTCGCTTTTGAGCTGGACCCCCTCGGTCTGGGCCTTGGCGACAAGCTCCTTGTAGTACCGCTCCGACTCCTCCAGCCGCTTCTTCAGCTCCTCCTGCCGCTTCATGTAGTCCTGGGTGAGCCCCTGCAGGTGGGCGGTGGCGGAGGTCGCATGCCGGCCGAGGAAACGCTGCAGCACCACGGCGAGGGCCGCGAAAATCAGGACCTGGAAGACCAGCAACTGGATCATGAACATGGGCGCCTTTCCCTCATGGGGCGAAGAGCTGCCAGACGACGAGGAAAGCGACAATCGCCACCGCCTCCGCGAAGACCAGCGTGATCACCATCGCGGTGAGGACCTTCGGCGCCGCGGAGGGGTTGCGGCCCAGGGCTCCGATGCTCGAGAAGCCAGTCGCTGCCATCACCAGCGCCGGCCCCAAGATGCAGAGGGAGAAGATCAGTGTCAGTGCAAGGTTGCGGTCCATGGATCACGTTTCGATCTCCACAATGGAGGTCACCCGGTCCCGATCCACCTTGACCACGCCCCGGCGGATGGCGACCGATTGATCATCCACAATCAAAATGCCCGGCAGAAGCCGGCTCACCAGGGGCCGGTGGAACGAACCCACCTCGAACGTCCCCATCTCCCCCGGTAGGATCACCCGGACGGCCCGGCCCTGGAACAGAACCTCCTGGGGTGTCAGGATCGTCACGTCCAGCATGGCAGGTTACACGCCCGTCCGAGAATTGGGCTTCTTGTCGCTCTCCACCGAGCCCGCGGAAGAGGGCCTTCCGGCCACCCGTAGGGTGGAGGGCCCCCCCTGCCCGTGCTTGGGTTTGCGCAGCAGGGAGAAGGCGGTCTCCCGGATCTCGGTGGCATCCTGGGCACTCCGGATCCGCCGGTGCCAGGTGAAGAAGAACTGCCCGGCCAGAAGCCCCAGGAAGATGAGGATCAGGAAGATCACCAGCCATGTCGTTGTCTTGGAGGGGGCATCCGACTTCAGCGGAGACTCCTCCAGCAGCTCCGGCACCGGAGGCCCGCCGGTGAAGGCCAGCAGCTTCTCCATCCGGGTCAGCTCCTCCTTGACCTGCTCCAGCGTTGCCAGGTTCCTCCGGTAGTTGCCGATGCGGGTCTTCCGGCTGATGGACTCGTCGTCCTGGAGCGCCAGGATGCCGTCCAGGAGCGTCTCGATGCCCTTGCCCAGCTCCTGGCCGGACTCGAAGTATTCGGTCCCCTTCAGCCGCCCGAGGACGATGTTCTTGTAGTTCCGCAGGTTATCCACCTTCTCCCGTGGGATCCACCAGAGATCCCGCACCACCACCTCGAAGATCCGGGTCTCCTTGGGGGCCAGCTCCACCTTGTCCTTGTGGACGAAGTAGGCGGCCCTCTCCTCGTCGTACTCGACCGCCAGGTCCCCCCTCTCCAGGATGTCCTTCGGGGTGACCTCCTTGGGCAGTTCGATGTTCACCGGGACCGTCTGCGTCTTGTCCGCGGAAGGGTTCACCGTGACGATCTTGAACGTCACCGGCTCCCTCTCCTTCTGCGCGGCGAAGGCCGGGACGGCCAGCGCGAACATCATCAGGATAAAGACAGCTCTTTTCATCATCGGCTCCGGGTTACTCCACCACCATGTGAACGATCGGCTCATCCAACCCGCCCAGCTTCTTCTCCATCAGGATCTGGGTGATCTCCGTGGCGTTCTTCACCTGGTCCACGGCCTTGCGCATCTTCTGGACCGTCGGCGCCTCTTCGAGCCCCTTCTGCACGCTCTGCGACATCATCTGGCTCAGGCTCACGCCGGTCTGCTCGCCGGCGAGCTGCCGAATGAACCGAGCCGTCTCCTTCATCGCGTTCTGCACCTGCCTCGCTCCGCTCTGCTCGGACACCGCCCGCGGCATGGCGTCCATCTTCACCTTGAGCATCTCCAGCAGGTGGGGCAGCTGCCCGTCATCGGAGATGCCCCGCCTCACCTTCCGGATCATGGACAGCGTCTCCTGGGCGATGGACTTCACGCCTCCCTGCGAGGCGATCAGCCCCTCCAGGGAACCCAGGGTGGTGGTCTCCACGAAGACGGAGCTCGCCTCCAGGTTGCCCGTGGTGGGCTCCTGCACGAAGACGTTGAACGGCTTGCCCGGGATGAACCCCTTGTCCTTCTTCACCTCCAGGAAGTATTCATAGAGCCCCTTGGTCTTCTCATTCTCCTTCATCAGCACGCCCTTGGCGATGTCCGTCCTCTTTCCGGTATCATCCACTACAAAGAGGTCCATCAGCGGGGAGAGGCCTTCGGCGGTACGATAACGCAGGGTCGCCTTCTGTCCCAGCACAACCGTCGGCGGGACGAGCAGTCGGGCAGAATACTTCTTCCCAACGATCTCCAGCTGGACGGCCGCGGCCTGGCTCTTGGCCGCGGCGCCCTCCAAGTTCACCGTGGCCGTCAGGCTTCGCCCCGCCGCGTCTTCCAGCGAGATGATGGAGGAGGCCACCTGCCCGGTGAACTCGTTCATCTTCTGCGTGATCAGGTTCTGCATGTTGGTGGAGGCGGTGTTGATGGAAGCGACCCCGGTCGCCATTTCCGTCTGGATGATCGTCTTCTGCTCATCCAGCTTGGTGGTCATCGGCCCGAGGATCGCGCTCTCCACCTGGGACAGCGGCTTGTCCAGCTTGGCGTCCACCGTGTCCTTGACGCTCTGCGTGGTCTTCGGCTGGGTGACGTCGAAGCTCTTGGAGGCCGTGAAGTACCCGCCCGTGGCGATCCCGATCTTGGTCACCGTGACGTAGACCTTGCCGGACGTCAGGCCCGTGTTGGCCCAGGTGTAATCGTACTGGTTGGTGTCGGCGTTGGGCGCGCCGGCCGTGGTGAAGGTGTTCAACAGCGTGCTGCCGTCGTAGACCTTGATCTCGCAGGTGGTGGCGCCCGGCACGTTGATGCCGTCCCGGGTCAGCAGGGCTCCGAGGGCCAGTGTGTCGTTCGTCGGGTTATAGGAGACGCTGGTCTTCGGCTCCCAGACGTGGACCACCTTGGTCTCCATGAAGACGTCGATCGTCTGGTCCGCGTTGGCCACAAAGATCTGGGCCTTGTCCCCGTACTCCGTGTGGGTGAAGGTGGCCGTCCAGGTGCCGTACGGGTGCTTCTTCGTCAGCGGCGAGGCCAGGCCGGAGCCCACCCACCCATCGGTGCAGGTCACCGTCAGGTTGGAGATGTGGTTGTTGGAGAGCAGGTCCCGGATGTTCCAGGTCACCGTGTAGTGGTCCAGGGTGAAGTTGGCGTTGGACTCATCGAAGACCGTCAGGTCCGCCGCGTTGAGCACCCGCACCCGAGCAGTTGCCAACGGCGGGTTCACCACGTTCGGGACCGTCCAGTTGAACGTCCCCGTGTTCGCCGTGGAGGCGATGATCAGGTTGCCGACCGGATAGGTGGAGCCGCCGTCCGTCGAGTACTCCAGCTTGACGTTGGGCACCGTCCCCGTGGTGGTCCAGGTGATCGCCTGGAGCTCGTTGGTGACCCACCGCTCGCCGCCGTTGGGCGCGGTCAGGACCAGCTTGCCCTGGATCTTGAAGTCGGCGTCGGAGGTGTCGAAGACGTCCGCGTCCGCCGGGTCCTCGATCTTCACCCGGACCGTCGTGGAGATGGCATCCGGGATCGTCCAGGCATAGCTGAACGTCCCGCTGGACCCCACCCCGTTCGGAGCAGAGAGGGAGATCGTGTTGGGGAAGGTCGAGCCGCTGTTGGTAGAGTAGGTCAGCTTGACGTTGGGGATCGTGCCGCCCCAGCTCCAGGGGATGTTCCGGCTCTCGGCGACCGTCCAGACCTCGCCGCCGTTGGGGGCGGTGATCGTGAAGTTCCCCTGCAGGGAGAAGTTCGCATTGGAGTCGTCGTAGACCGTCGAGTCGCTCACATCCTCCACCCGCACCCGGGCCGTGGTCGTCGGGACATCCGGTATCGTCCAGCTGTAGGAGTTGGTGTTGGCCACCGACGCGGCGATCACGTTCGGGAAGGTCGTCCCGCTGTTGGTGGAGTAGACCAACTTCACGTTCGGGATGGTCCCTGTGGTCGTCCAGGTGACCGTGTGGTTCTGGGCGATCTTCCACCCCTCGCCTCCGTTCGGGGCGGTCAGGCTGAAAGCGCCGCGGATCTTGAAGTTGGTGTCCGAGGCGTCAAAGGCATCCACATCCGTGGTGGAACCTACCTTCACCCGCACCTGGGTCGAAATTGAATCCGGCACGGTCCAGGCGTAGGGGCTGGAGTTCGCCGTGGAGTTGGTGATGATGTTTGAGTAGGCGGAGCCGCCGTCGGTGGAGTAGTCCAGCTTGACGTTGGCCACCGTCCCCGTATTGGTCCAGCTGATGTTCCGGTTCTCCGCCACCGTCCAGACCTCGCCGCCGTTCGGGGCTGTCACGGTGAAACCGGCCTTAATCTTGAAGTCGGCGTTCGAGATGTCGTTCGCCGTGGCGTCGTTGACGTCGCTCACCTCCACGCGCGCCTGGGCGCTGATGTTGTTCGGGATTGTCCAGGCGAACGTCCCGTCGTTCTCGGTGAACCCAGCGATCGTGTTGGGGAACGACCCGCCGGAGTCGGTGGAATACCTCAGCTTCACGTTGGTCACCGAGGTGGGGGTCGTGGTCGTCCAGGTGATGTTGTAGCCGGAGGCGACAATCCACTGCTCGCCGCCGTTGGGGGCGGTGACCGTGAAGTCCCCGGTGATCCGGAAGTCCCCGTTGGAGGTATCGAAGGCGCCGACGTCGTTCGGGTCGGAGACCTTCACCCGCACCGTGTTGGAGATATCATCGGGGATCGTCCAAGCATACTGGCCGTTGTTCGGCCCCGAGGGCGGGTCGGTGTCCGCCGCCGCGGAAGCGATGATCGTCTGGACATCCGCCGCGAAGTTATCCTTGGAGTACTGGAGCTTTACGTTCGCAATGGTGCCGACCATGGCCCAGACCACGTTCCTGCTCTGCCCCACCCGCCACTGCTCGCCGCCGTTGGGGGAGCTCAGGGACAAGGTCACCCGGATCCGGAAGTCAGCGTTGGAGGTGTCGAACGCCTCCGCGTCGCTCACGTCCGACACCTTCACCCGCGCCGTGCCCAAAACTGCGTCCGGGACCGTCCAGGAGTAGCTGCCGGTGTTCGAAGTGGAGCTGTTGATCACGTTCGGGTAGGTGGAGCCGCTGTTGGTCGAGTACTCCAAATTGACGTTGGCCACCGTCCCGTTCGTCGTCCAGACGATGTTCTGCGAGCTCCCCACCAGCCAGTTCTCGCCGCCGTTGGGGGCGCTGATCGTGAAGCCGGCCTGGATCTTGAAGTTCGCATCCGAGGTATCGGTGACCGAGGAGTCGGTCACGTCGTAGATTCGGACCTTGGCCGTTGTCGTGGTGGTGTTGGGGATCGTCCACTGGTAGGAGCCGGTGTTCCCCGTGGGGGCGACGATGTCGGTGTAGATGGTCCCATCGGTTGTGTACTTCAGGTTCACGTTGGCGATGGAGCCGACCCGGTTCCAGGTGATGTTCTGCGCGGTGCTCACCACCCACTTCTCGCCGCCGTTGGGCGCGGTGATCACCAGGGAACCCTTGATCGTGAAGTTGGAGTCGGACAGGTCCAGCACCGAGGCGTCGGCCGCGTCGGTGGCCCGCACCTTCACCGTGTTGGAGATCGCATCCGGCACGGTCCAGGAGTAGCTTCCGGCGTTGTCTGTTGGGGCCGGGTCCGCCGGCGTGGAGGCGGTGATCACCACGGTCTGGAGCTCATCTGAGAAGCCGTTCTTCGAGTACTCCAGCTTGACGTTGGCGAAGGATCCCGTCCGCGTCCAGGAGATGGTCCGGGCTTCGTTGACGATCCAGATTTCGCCACCGTTGGGTGCGGTCAGCGTGACCGAACCCTTGATGGCGAAGTTTCCATTCGAGTCGTCACTGCCCGAAATCCCGGCGTTGTCCGTAATCTTGACCTTGACGGTGCTGCCGATGGCGTCCGGCACCACCCAGGCGTAGGTCAGGTTGGCGCCTGGCGTGGAGGCCACGATCACGTTCGGGTAAGTCGTGCCGCCGTTGGTCGAGTACTCCAGCTTCACGTCGCTCACCGACCCGTTCCGGGTCCAGGTGATGCTCCGCGTGGAGCCCACCGACCAGGATTCGCCGCCGTTGGGGGCCGTCAGGGTGAGAGAGCCCTTGATCGTGAAGTCGGCGTTCGAGGTATCGGTCACGTCGGCGTCGCCCGCGTCGGTGATCTTGACCCGCCGGGTGGCACCGATGGAGTCCGGGATCGTCCAGGAGTAGCTGAGCGCCGCGGCCGAGGTGGAGGCGACGATGAGGTTCGGGTACGTGGCACCGCTGTTGGTCGAGTACTCCAGCTTGGCGTTGGCGATGGACCCCGTCTTGGTCCAGGTGATGTTCTGAGGCTCGTTCACCGTCCAGGACTCGCTCCCGTTCGGAGCGGTGATGGTGAAGGACCCCTGGATCTTGAAGTTGGCGTTGGACTCATCGAAGACGGTGGCGTCTGCCGTGTTAGAGACCTTCACCCGGCACTGCGCCGACGGGTTGTCGGGGATTGTCCAGGCGTACGGCGTGCCCGTCGTGGCATCCACCGTGGCGGCGATCACGTTCGGATAGTTCGATCCACCGTCGGTGGAATACTCCAGCCTGGCG
>CAYJUA010000002.1:0-1680 GCA_964373295.1 uncultured Planctomycetia bacterium | reverse complement strand
CGGCCCACTGCTCGCCGCCGTTGGGCGCCGTCACCGTGAAGGAGCCGGCAATCTTGAAGTTGGCGTTCGAGGTATCGTTCACGGCGGTGTCGTCCACGTTGGCCACCTTGACGCGCGCGGTCGTCATAATGACGTCCGGTATCGTCCAGTTGTAGCTCAGCGCGCCGGCGGCCACGGAGGCCACGATGACGTTCGGGTAGCCCACACCGCCATCGGTGGAGTAGTCCAGCTTGACGTTGGCAATGGAGCCGACCTTGGTCCAGGTGACCGCCTGAGAGGAGCCCACCGTCCAGACCTCGCCGCCGTTGGGGGCGGTGAGCGTCAGGGACCCCTTGATGGCGAAATCGGCATTGGACTCGTCGTAGACCGCGCTGTCTCCCGTATGGGTGACCTTCACCCGCGCTTGGGCGGAGATCGCGTCCGGGATCGTCCAGGCGTACGGCGTCCCCGTGGCGGCGTTCACGGAGGCATTGATCGTGTTCGGATAGGTGGATCCACCGTTGGTGGAGAACTCCAGCTTGACCGTCGCGATGGTCCCGGTCTTGGTCCAGGTGATGTTCTGGGGATCGTTGACGATCCAGACCTCCGAGCCGTTGGGCGCGGTCAGCGTGAGCGAGCCCTTGATGCTGAAGTTCGCGTTGGAATCGTCCTGGACGCTGGTGTCGTTGGTGTCCAGGATCCGCACCCGCACGGTGTTCGAGATGTCGTCGGGAATGGTCCAGGTGTAGCTCAGGTTCGACGCCGAGGTGGAGCTCACGATCACCTTGCTCGGGTCCGGCCAGGTGGAGCCGCCGTCGGTGGAGTACTGTAGTTTTGCGTTGGCGATGGAGCCGCCCTTCGTCCAGGTGATGTTGTAGGAGGATCCCACGATCCACACCTCTCCGCCGTTGGGCGCCGTGATCGTGAACACGCCCTGAATCTTGAAGTTGACGTTGGAGACATCCAGCACCGTCGAGTCGGAGGCATCGGAGACACGAACCTTGTTTGTGGTGCCCGGGACATCCGGAATGGTCCAGGCGTACTGCCCGTTGTCCGAGCCCGCCGGAGGATCGGTGCTCGCCGGCGTCGAAGCGATGATCACGGTCGTCTGCAGCTCGTCTGAGAAGCCGTTCGTGGAGTACTCCAACTTCACGTTGGCGATCGAGCCGGTCCGGTTCCACACGATGTTCTGCGAGGTCGTGATGCCCCACTGCTCCCCGCCGTTGGGAGCCGTGAGCGTGAGCGCCCCGCGGATCTTGAAGTTGGCGTTGGAGACGTCCAGGGCGTTGGCGTTGGCGACGTCGCTCACCCGCACCTTCAGCGTCGTCCCGATGGCATCAGGCACCGTCCAGGAATAGGTCCCCGTGTTCCCCACCGACGCGGCGATCTCGTTGGGATAGGTGCTCCCGCCGTTGGTGGAGTACTCCAGCTTGACGTTGGCCACGGAACCGGTGTTGGTCCAGGTGATGTTCTGGGCGCTGGCCACCGTCCACACCTCCCCCCCGTTGGGCACTGTCACCGTGAAGCCACCCATGATCGTGAAGTCCACGTCCGAGGTGTCATTCACCGTCGAATCGGAGGCGTCGGTGATCTTCACCCGCCGGGTGGTCCCGATCGAGTCCGGGATCGTCCACGCGTAGGCGCCCGCCGCCGCCCCGGTGGAGGCCGTGATCACGTTCGGGTAGGAAGTCCCGCTGTTGA
>CAYJUA010000001.1:85599-118211 GCA_964373295.1 uncultured Planctomycetia bacterium | reverse complement strand
AAACCCGGCCTTGGTTTCCCCCTCAGAAGCAGTGAGAAGCTGCGCGCTATTATCGTTCATCTTTCACTGCTTCCGCCGAGATCGCCTCGAGGAGATCGATGATCCCCTGCCCCATGTCCACGTAGTGGTGGCCCACCAGCTTCTTGGCGATCCGGGGCCGGAAGGAATAGGGGGTGATCGTGTAGTGGGGGCTGCGCCCCTCCCCCTCGAGCTTCGGGTCCACGGGGCGGAACTCCACCTGGACATCCTGTCCGACGATCTCGCGGATCATCGCCACGAGGTCCTTGACCCGCATCGCCTGGTGCCCGGTCAGCACCACGTGCTCGTTGCGGAACTCGGGGTCCAGGATCTGGACGCTGGCCCTCGCCACATCGGTGGCGTGCACGTACTCGCGCAGCTCCTCGCCGCTGCCGGAGACCACGATCTTCCGGTCGCGCACCGCCTGGGTGAGGTACTTGAGGACCCCGTTGTTGGGATCGGCCCCCCGGCCGTAGATGGAGCCGTAGCGGAGGATCGTGTAGTCCAGGCCGTACCAGCGCTGGAACTCCTCCACGTACAGCTCGCAGGCCTGCTTGCTGGCCCGGTAGAAGCCGCCGGACTGGCCGGCGACGTAGATCGAGCTGGCGTACACGAAACGGCGGATCCCGGCCTTGCGGGCCTCCTCCAGCAGGGTCACGTTGCCCAGCACATTGCTCCGGGCGGTCTCCACCGGCTGGCTGATCGCCTCCTCCAGGTCGGCGATCCCGGCGAAGTTGTAGGCCGCCTCCTGCCCCTGGAGCGCCTTCGCCGCCGCCTCCGCGTCCAGGATGTCCCCGCGCACGAACCGCTGGTCCGGCAACAGGTGCTGAGCCTCGCGCAGGTCATAGACCGTCACCGCGTGGCCGGCCTCGGTCAGCGCCTCGGCCACGTGGCTTCCCAGGAACCCCGACCCTCCGAAAACGACCGCTTTCACGCGTGCACCTCCGATACGGCCGGCTTCACGCCGTGCGCCTTCAGCCAATGCTCCACCTGCGGGATCTGCCACTCGTAATCCACGTCCAGCCCGCCCCACTGCTTGATGGGGTGGATCGCCTTCCCCATCCAGCGCTGGGGGAGGAGCCCTTCCTCCAGCCGCTCCAGGTTGCGGGGGCGGATCACCGAGACCCCCATGTCGGCGAACCAGACGTCCCCCTGCGAGTTGCGGTCGCAGTTGAGCGTCTTGGGGTCTCCGAACACCTCGAACGGGACGAAGGGCTGGAGAAGCCCGTCCGGGCCCAGGCGCCGCGCCCTCAGCGGGCTCCACATGTTGTAGACCGAAGCCGAGACCGCCGAGTCCAGCTCGGGCCTGAGCCGCAGGGCGGTCACGCCGTCGTCGATCAGCACCCCGGTCACCGTGGGGGCGTTGCAGAACAGGAGCACCAAGAGATCCACCTCCTTGCCCTCCCGCTTCACCTCCTCGCGGATCGCCTGGCAGCCGTGGGCGAAGGCCTCCTCTCCCAAGGCCGCGTCGGTGGCCAGCTCCGCCGGCCGGTCGATGATCCGGGTGCCGAGCTCCCGGCCGGCCTCCTTCATCCTCTCCGAGTCTGTGGAGAGGTACAGCCGGTCCACGCTTTTCGCGGCCCGCGCGGCCATCAGCGGATACGCCATGAGCGGCCGACCCAGCACCGGGAAGAGGTTCTTCCCGGGGAAGCCCTTGCTCCCCTCCCGGCCGAGCGCCAGCGCGCAGACGAGCCCGCTCATCCTTAACTCGGTATCTGGTACCATGCAGTAACGGTACCTGGTACCGAAACCGCATGCGCCGGCTTGGAGCCCAAGACCATCCAGCCGCGGTTTCGCTCCGCGTGGAGACCCTTTAGCCCCGCTTCGCGGAGGAGCGCCAGGGCGGCCTCCCGGCTGTATCGTCGCTCGATGGGGGTGCTGAAGCGGTCGTACAGATCCCCCACGAGCGAGAAGGGCCCGGTTCCCTGGCGGAACGGGAACCCCTCGGCCAGCCCGCGGGCCGCCGGCAGAAGCCGGAGGATCCGGTGCGGCACGGTGAAGAGGGAAAAGACCACCGGCGAGCCGGTCATGCAGAGGGTGTAGAGGAGCGGGTGCGGCAGGAGCGGGGTCAGCCGGCGGACCCGGTTTGTCCACGCGAGCATCCAGCGCCACAGTCCGCGCCGGTCGCTGAAATCCTCGTACAGGTAGACGGCCGCGCTGGCCCCGGGTTTGAGCAGCCGCGCCAGCTCCCGCATGCCGGCGGCCGGGTCCGGCAGGTGGTGCAGCACCCCGTAGGAATAGATGAAGTCGAACGTCTCCGGGGCGAACGGCAGCCGGGCGAGGTCCGCCTGGATCACGTGGACGGAAGGGTGCCAGAAGGCCCGTTGGAAGCTCACGCGGGAGCCGCCATCGGAAAGCTCCACGCCAATGAGCTCCGCGGAGTAAGAGGTGCGCGATGACTCGAGGGCTGTATCGGCCCCCTCTGCGGGTATCGGCCACTGGGTATCGCGTAAAGAATCTCGGGCGGCGTTGATCAGGTCGATCCCTTCCCCGCAGCCGGCGTCCAGCACCAGGCCCTGCGGCGGAGGCAGGCGCAGCGATTCCCGCATTCGGTCCAGGTGGTACCGGGCCGGCATCTCCGGCCGCTCCGCTGAGCGGGACCACAGGTAGCCGAAGCTGGAGCGGGTCCGGGCATGCGGGCGCAGCCCCTCCAGGAAGCTGGGGATGCCCGCGCGGACCGGGTAGAAACGGCCGCACCGAGCGCAGGCCAGCGCGCCGCCCATGATCTCTTCCTCCCGGACGGGGTGGAAGACCGGGTTCTCCACCCGCAGCGGCGAGCCGCATTCGAGGCAGCGGAGGTGGTCCAGCAGGCGCCGCTTCACCGCTCCCCCAGCTTCTGCAGTTCGTTCGCCCGGAAGGAGCAGCGGTCGCAGGCCTCCAGCTCGTGGGCCCGCTTCGATTGGTGGAGCTTCCGGTACCGCATGCTCTCGGGGCTCATCCACATCTCTTTGATGCTCTTCTCCCCGGCGTTTCCAAGCGCCAGCAGGTCGAAGTTGGCCAGCCCCGGCATCGGGCACGGCAGCGTGGTCCCGTCCCAGAGGATCGTCATCCTCTGCCAGAGATACGGGCAGGCCCAGTCCCCGCGCATCCCCCGGTGGTCGTCCTGAGGGCTTTCCCGGCGCATGTCGAGGTAGGAGATCTCGTCCGCGTGGGGCTTCCAGAACTCCACGTACTGGGGAAAGGCCTCCTTCAGCTCTGGGAGCATCACCGACTGCACCCGGATCTGGGGGATCCCCCGCCCCCGCCCGTCCCGGACCCGCTTCAGAGTGCGGACGTTCTCCACCACCTTGTCGTACTTGGCCCCCACACGGTAGCTCTTCTCGTAGGGCTCCTTCTCGATCCCCTCGAAGGAGATCGAGATCCGGTCCAGCCCCGCGTCGATCAGCCGGTTCACCAGCTTCTCCGTGAGCATCGTGCCGTTGGTGTTGAAGTAGACGTCCAGGATCCCTTTCTCCTTGGCGTAGGCCACCATCTCGGGCAGCTGTTGGTGCAGGGTGGGCTCGCCCCGAAAGCTCAGCTTGATGGCGAAGAGCCCCTCGGCGGCTCCCTCGTCGATGATCCCGCGGTACAGAGGCATCTGCATGTACCCGCGCTCGTTCGGCCCCCAGTTCTTCGTGCCGGTGGCGCAGAAGGGGCAGCGGAGGTTGCAGACCCCCGTGGACTCGATGTCCAGGTGCGTGGGGAAGCTTGCCACCGTGAAGGTGCGGGGGTATTGGTCCCATCGACGCCGATACTCCCGGAACCTCGAATCGGCGGCGCGGGTGTCGAAGACGCTCCTCGCTGTCACCTTGTGGAAGTTGGTGTTCGCCAGCGCTTCCGTCACGAGGGCTTCACCACTCTGACCCGGAACTCGATTTCGTCAAACCCGCCCACCCAGTAGCACCAGATCCGCTGACAGAAGCGGACGCTCAGGTTTGCGAGGAAGTCCAACGCGCCACTGGCCGCCCGCCGCAGCCAGGTGGTCCGGTAGCGGGGCTGCATCCAGCGAAGGCGGACCCGTCCCACCTCAAATTGGCAGTTGCCGTAACGCTCTTCGTGGCGGGGGTCGAAATGGTTAAAGAGGCCCACCCCGATCGCCCGCTTATGCCCCGGGTGATTCCACGCGCAGGAAAAGTGGGGCACCCGGATCGTGATCTGCGCCCCATCGGCGCAGATCCGATGGAGCTCCTGGACGACCCCCATCGTGTCCTCCAAGTGCTCCAGCGCGTGATCCATGACCACTTCCCCCACGGAGCTCTCCTCAAACGGCCAAGGAAGGCGCTCCAGGTCGTGGACCACATCCACGTCGCCGGCGTTGGCGTTGTTGTCCACGCTGAGGAAACCAGGCAGGCGCCTCCGGCCGCTTCCGATGTTGATCCGGAGCAGCTCCCGATGAGCCGGCCGGACCTCCGTCTGCGTGCTCATCGGCGCGCGGCCTCCGGCTGAGCCAAGAGGCGCCCTGCTCTCCGGCGGGCGGAGATCACCTGGTCCAGGGCGGAGAGAAAGCGCTCCGCCTGCTCCCGGGGGCCCACGGTGATGCGCAGGTGGTTGGTGAGAGGCGGTTCGCTTTCCGCCCGAACGAGAAATCCCTTCTCCTTGAGGGCCCGGGCGCACTCGGCGGCGGGCAGCCCCACCGGGAGCGCCGCGAGGAGCGCGTTGCTCTGCCCGCCGTGGCTCTTCAGCCCCATGCGGGAGAGCCCCTCGGACAGCGCCGGGAGGCCTTCCCTCACTTGGCGCACATAGTCCCGCATGATCTCCTCATGCTCCAGCAGGTAGAGCCCCACCGCCGCGGCGACCGAGTGGACCTCGTACATCGGGCGGAGCTTGGAGAGATGCCCGACGACCTCGGGACGGGCGATCAGGTACCCCAGCCGCAGCCCGGCCATGCCGAACGCCTTGGAGAAGGTGCGGGTGATGATGAGGTTGGAATACTCCTTGAGCCGCGGCAGCGCCGTGGCTTCACAGAAGTGGTGGTACGCTTCATCCAGCACCAGCATCGTCCCGCTGCGCTGACAGGCCTCCAGGAGAGTCTGGATCTCCCGGTCACTGAAGACTCGCTCGACCGGCTGGTTCGGGTTGGCCAACACCACGACGCGGGTGCGGCGGTTGATCCACCCCAGGATCTCCTCCAGCGGGAGGGTGAGGTCGTCGCGGAAGCGGACCTGGCGCGGCTCGGCGCCGGCCAGCCTCGCGTAGACGGGGTACATGGCGAAGGAGGGGGTGACGCTCAAGACCTCATCCCCCGGCCCGGCGTAGCACTCGTGCGCCATTCGGAGCGCGGCGTCCGAGCCCTGGGCGAGCAGGAGCATGTCGCGGGAGAGGCCGAGCCACTCCGCCAGCTTGGCGTAGAGCGGCTCCGGCTCTGGGGATGCGCGAAGGAGGCAAGAGGTGATCCTCCGCCGGATCTCCTCCACCACCTCCGGCGGGAACTCGACGGTCCGCTCGTTCCTGTCCATCGGCTCGTAGCCCTGCCGCGGCTCCGTCGGCCGGCCGCAGCGGTCCACCTTTTCGAGATAGGGTTTGGGGGAAAGAAAAGTCAAGGACACCCTAAGCCTCGATGGGGGCCAGCTGTCCCGCCCCGAAGAAGTCCTTGAGGTATTTCTTCCGCAGCCGCGAGAACTCTCCATCCCCCTCGGCGTCGAGCTTCTCGGCCCGCTGGATCTGCGGCCAGTCCGACTCGGGGAAGTCCACGTAAAAGCTGAAGGTCCGCTCGAGTCCCAGGATCTCGTCCTGGGGGAACTGAGGCATGCTCGTCAGCATGCTCCCCTCCAGGGAGTTGAGGGAGCAGATCGAGTTCGGGTCGAGGTACCCCTTCTGGATCGCCATCTCCCGCAGAGGTGTGCCGTGGTACGGGGCGAAGATGAAGGCGCCGGTCGTCTCGATCTCCTTGGGAAGCGCCCGGTTGAATCGGATCGTGTCGAAGGCGAGATCCCGCGTCTCCTCGGGCATCCCGATGATGCTGTTCCCCACCGTTGTGTACCTCCGCCCGGCCACGGCGCGGAACGCCTCCAGCATCCGCTCGTTGGTGAGCTTCCGGTGGAGAAACCTCTCCCGGTACTCGGCGTTCCCGTGCTCGATCCCCATGTTCATCCGGAGCATGTTCATCCGCTCCAGCCACCCCGCCCGTTCCTCCGTGATCGTCTCGCAGCGGGTGTTCATCCAAAACGGGACCCGGAGGTCCATGTACATGTTGGCCAGCTCCAGGAACTCCGCGTCCCCCATCGCCAGGAAGGTGTCCACGACGAAGTAGATCAGCTCCGGCCGGTATTTTTTTGCCAGGTAGGAAAGCTCCTCGTGGGCCCGGTCCATCCGCTTCTTCCGGTAGAAGCGCCCGGCCTTGTCGGCGCTGTAGGTGGAGTTGTTGGAGGGGGAGTTGCAGTAGCCGCAGGTGTAAGGGCAGCCCCGCTGGGTCTCCATCCCGATCGTCCGCCAGACCTTCCCCTGCATGGCCCGGTAGATACTCTGGGGCTCGAAGAGGTCGAAGTCCGGGTACGGGAGGGTGTTGATATCGAGCGTCTGCCGCATCGGGTTCTGATGGAGCTGGCCGTCCTCCTTGACCCAGAAGTTCGGGGTGTCCTTGACCGGCAGGTCACGGGAGAGCCGCAGGCACAGGTCCACCAGCGCCTCCTCCCCCTCCCCGCGGCAGACGAAATCGATCCGCTCCTCCCGGATGCACTTGTCCGGCGCGTAGGTGGCGAAGACGCCGCCGAAGACCGTGGGCACCCTCTGGCGCAGGGCCCTCACCATTTGGAGGCCAATGAAGTAGGTGTTCTCCACCACCGAGACGGCGATGAGGTCCGGCTGGAAGTCGTCCACCTTTTTCTGGAAGTCGGCGATCATGTCCGTCTCGTAGAAGGCAACGTGCTTTCCCTCCCAGTTCACCGGCCGGAGGTTGGTCTGGTAGAAGGGGTAATTGCTGGTTAGGGGGTTCTTGTAGAAGGTGCAGTCGAAGAGGTCGACGGTGAAGCCCTCCTGCTTGAGCATGGCCGAAAGGAGCGCCACACCCGTGGGCATGAGGGCGCACATCTGGATGTTGGGGTAGAGAAAAAGGACCCGGAAGTCCTTAGGGTCCCTGCCGTTGCCCGGCGGCGTCTGGCTCAAGCTGATCATCGGGAAGGAATCCGCTTAAATTCGTTATTTTACCACGCCCGAAAGCTTCCCGGACGCCCCTTGCGTTAAAGGGGGCAAAGAGTTGGAGAACGCGCTCCCTGGTCCGCTCCTCCCAGCCCAGAGGTGGGCCGCGGCGGATGAGCCCGAGCAGCGCTTCCCGCAGGTCCCGTTCCCCGCAGAGGGGAACGGCGTCCCCGTAGACATCGAGGTCCACGTCCAGGGTGGTCTCCGGACGGTAGCGCAGCGCCGGTACGCCCTGAGCCATTGCCTCGAATCCGACCGTGCTGCCCGCGAAGAGGACCAGCCCGCAGTCCGCCAGAGCCTCGCCGATGTCCCGGAAGCTGGAGGGCAGGACGCGCGCCGGGAACCGCAGCCGGGCGGCCCCCGCCGCGTAAAGCGGATGCGGGCGGACCGTGAGCTCGAGCCCGTCGGCCTTCCCACCGTCGGGAAAAGCGCGGCGGATCGCCTCCAGGAGGTCCTCGCAGACCGGGGGGTGGATCGGCAGGACGACCAGCACCCGCGATCGAAGAGCGGTACCAGGTACCGTACCTGAGATGGTACCCGGTACCGATTTTAGATTTGTGGCCGCTTTCACCAGCGCTTGGTACCGAATCGCGCCGCAGATCTGCAGCCGTTCGGAGGGCATGCCCCCCTCCGCCAGAACTCGCCGTGCGTAAGGGCCGGAGGTCAGGACTGAATCGGGCAGCGGGATGCGCGTTTCCTCCTCCTTCCCCAGCGCGTAGGGCAGGTAGTCGGGGGAGAGGATCGCCGTCTGGATGCCGCAGGTGCTGGCCCCATGGCGCCGGGCAGCCAGCACGGTCAGCTTCTCCCACGGCTGGTTCTCGTAGGAGAAGATCACCGGGCCCCAGGAGCCGCGCGAAAGCAGCGCATCCAGCGTCTCATAGAAGAGGCGGAAGCCGCAGAAGGAGCTGCGGCCGACGTCCAACCACCACTCCCGGCGGAGGAGCCAGCCGACCGAGAGCTCTCCGACCTTGGGATCGGCCGGCCAGCGGGGGCGCCACAGGGCCAGAAGGGAGCGCCAGACCCGGCGGGGCGTGGCGAAGAGGACCAGCGGCCGGAAGGAGGAGGCGCGCGCCGCCAGATCCTTTTCGAAGCCCGGGCAGTCCGGCGGCGTGAAGCGCATCACCCGCCACCCTTCCTCTGACAGGAGACGGTCGAGCCCCGGCAGATGGTGGTCTTCCCACCCGTTCCTCCCCGTCATCGAGCTGCGGAGGGGATAGGAGCAGATGGCGGCAGCGGGGCGCTCCGGTGCAGCCCACCCCTCCCGCGGCCAGAGCGCGCGCTGGCGCCAATGGTTGCGTAGGGTCGTCCAAAGCCAGCGGGCGCGGCGGGCCGCCCCAAGAAAGACCAACCGGGTCTTCTCGCCGGCGAGGCCGATCCTTCCCCGCACCTGAGGCGCGCCGGGAGAGCCGGCGAGCTCGGGCCCGGCAGCGAGAATCTCCTGGATCTGCCGCAGGAGCCAGCGATCCTCCACAACGATCACCAGGGAGCCGCCGCTCTTTCGCGTTTCGCACGCGAGGTCTCGGGCGACGCAGAGGCAGCAAATCAGGAGGAACAGATCGGAAGTGGTCCACATCTTCCAGGAGAAGCGGCTGGACCACCATCCGAGAGGGTCGGTCTGCTCCGCGCCGATAGAGGCGATGAGATCCAAGAACGGCTGTCGCAAGGCAGACATCGCCTGGGTGAGGCGCGGCCCGATCTCCAGGCGGCGCTCTGCGCCGAGCGCGCGCTCCGCAGAGGCGCGACGGCTGAGGTCGGTCCCAAGGTAAACCCAGGATGAAGAGGAGCCGGCGTGCGCCCACCGCCCGAGGGAGGAGGGCGCGGTGATGAGGATCCGGCTGCTCACGTTATGCGATACCGGAGTGGCCGGTACCGGTAGAGGGGGCCGGTACCGTTCGCAAAGATCGGGGTGCCTCTTGCTTTTGGAAGACGACGTTGGAGATGCCGCCGAACTGGGGAAACTTCTTGCCGTATCGGTAGGGGTAGCGGCCGCTCATGCGGAAGCCGTGCTCTTCGAGGAGCGCCTGGATCGTGGAGCCGTCGGGGCGGTGGTCGTCCACTTCGACGAGGACGCTGCGGGCGGTGTCCAGGACGCGCCGGGCGCCGCGGAGGATCGCCAGCTCGGTCCCATCCACGTCGAGCTTCAGGTGGGTCGGCTCCGGCAGGTGGAATTGCTCGATCAGGGTATCGAGGTCATAGCTGAGCGTGGGGATGCTGGCCACGGGGGCGAACGGCTCGCCGCGGTGGTCGCGGGGCTCCCCCAGAGCGTGCAGGGACCCCCCCGCCGCCAGATTCTGGCAATGAAACGGCGCGAGCCCCGTGCGGTCGGCCAGGGCCACGGGGAGGGCGATCACCCGGCCGCCGCATCGGTTCAGCGCCAGGTTCCGCACGAGCCGCGCGAAGTTGATGGGGCTCGGCTCCACGGCGACGATCCGGATCCGCTCCCCCCAGAAGGCGGCGGCCACCAGGGTATAGACACCGACGTTGGCTCCGATGTCGTACAGGACGTCTCCCCGGGCCATCTCCTGCTCGATCCAGCGGACCGTCTCCGGCTCCTTCTCGCAGGAGTGCAGGCGCGTGTGGTACTCGATCGGAGAGGAGACGCCGATCCGGACCGGGCTGCGGGGGTAGTCCAGGAGGGCGACCGGCTCTCCGGGGAGCTTCAACCGCAAGTGGATCTTGGTCCGGATCTGGGCGAGTTTGCGCCTAAGCCCCATGACCGTTGAGCTCCGAGGAGGCGGCCCACAGTGGCCGAAGCTGAGGGATCACGGCGAGGCGCTCGAGGGCGGTGAGAAACCCCTGGTTCTGGTGCAGGTGGCCTTGCCAGATCTCAGGCGTCCAGCTGGTCTGGGAGAGGTCGGCGTTTTCCGCCAGGACGGTGAAGGCCTTGGAGAAATCCACCTCCCCCTCGCCGATCTGCACCCCTTCCCCATCGATGCCGTAGGCGTCGGCCACATGGAGATGCGCGGCGTGCGGGGCGGCCTTGGCCAGATACTCCCAGTAATCGGTTCCGGTGGAGTTGGTGTAGAGCTTCGCATGGGAGAGGTCCAGGCAGATCTTCAGCCCGAACTTCCCGCAGACCTCGATCATGTCCTCCGCGGAACAAAAGACGTTGTCGTACCACTGACCGGAGAAGTACCAGGGCCTCGGGGGCATGTTCTCCGGGAGGAAGCGCACCCCCTTCCAGTCCAGCCGGCGCATCGAGTCGTAGGCGAGTTCCTTCAGGCGCTGGGCCTCCTTGATCTCCACGATGTCCATCCCGCCCAGATGGATGATCACCGTGGGGTCCCCCTGGAAGCGGGGAGCGATCCGGCGGGCCAGGTCAATGACCCGCTGGACCACCTGGATGTGCTCGCGCCGCTCCGGCTCGTTCTCGGAGGCGAGGTTCAGCACGCTTCGGAACCAGTAGGTGGGACAGTGGAGGTAGATCGCGAAGGGGTATCGACTTTCCCCGTGGTGCTGCTCGAAGGGGTACTCCACGTCCCGGTCGTTCAGGTGCACCTCCACGAGCTTCGGGGCGTAGCGGACGTAGCTGTCCAGGTCGTGGAAGCGGCCCTTGAAACCCCAGGCCGTTTCGAACGAGGGGATCCGCGCCGACTCGCTGTGTTCCTCCAGGTCCTCGGGCTTGAAGTAGTCGTCGCGGCGGATGGCGCGGCGGGCGGTCTTCCCCAGGAGCTCCTGGAGGTAGAAGGGGCTCAACCCCTTGCCGGGGCCCTTGGCGGTCACCATCTCCCGTCGAATCCGCGTTCCCGGGGCGATCTCCACGGCGGCCACCAGGGACTTGGAAAGGATCTCGTGGGTGCGGATCACCCCGCGCGAAAGGACCCGTGCGGGGCTGCCCAGCGCCCGCTCGATCAGCCGGATCCTGCGGACCATCTCCCGCAGTTCCTCCGGCTCCAGCGACGAGGTGTGATCCGGCCCTTCCATCTTCCGGTCCAGCGTGACGTGCCGCTCCACCAGGCAGGCCCCCGATGCCACGGCCGCCAGGGTGATCTCGAAGCCGACCTCGTGCCCGGAGTACCCCACCGGCACCCCGTAGCGTTCCCGCATCGTCTGGATGTAGTTGAGGTGGGCGTCCTCCGGCGGCGTGGGGTAGACCGAGACGCAGTGGAGGAGCATGTACTGAACGCTGCGCTTGAAGAGGAAGCCGACCACCCGGTCCAGCTCCTCCTGGGAAGCCATCCCCGTGGAGAGGATCAGGGGCTTGCGCTTCTCCACCAGTTTCTGCAGCAGCAGGAAGTTGGTGAAGTCGGCTGAGGCCACCTTGTAGGCCGCCAGGCGGTACGGTTCCAGGAACTCGAGAGAGGCCTCGTCGAAGGCGGTGCAGAGGAACTCGAGGTTCTTCGCCCGGGCGTGGCGGGCCAGCTCGTCGTACTCCTTCCGACCGAACTCGACCTCCCGGAGGATCGGGATGAAGTACTGGAACCCCTCCTCGAACCGATTGGGGTTTTCCAGGACCTCTCGGGTGTAGAGGTCCTCCAGGGACCGCTTCTGGAACTTCACCGCGTCGCAACCGGCCTCCGCCGCCGCGTTGATCAGCCGCTGGGCGCGCTCCAGGGAACCGTTGTGGTTGATCCCGATCTCCGCGATGATGTACGTGGGGAACGTAGAGCCGATGTGGCGGGTCCCCACCTTGATCGCCTGGGCGCGGTGGTCCAGGATCCCCTCCAGGGGGTCCGCTTTGGGATCAAGGAAGTCCAAGAGGTTTTGCCTCCATGGGTTTGGCCTCCAGCATCCGCAGCGCCTGCTCGGCCGCGAGGAAGTCCCCCTCGGAATCGATGTTGACGGTGAGGAGCGGATCCTCCACGAGGAGGCCCCGGATTCTTTTCCCCGCCATGGAGAGCTGTTCCAGCACCACGCGGGCCCGCACCGCCTCCATGGCCCCCACCTGGACGTAGACTTTCGGGAGGAGGCCGCGTCCCATGTTGTACGGCTCGGGGAACCCGCTTGGCGCCGGGTCCAGGAGCGGGGTGAGGCGTCCGGTGGAGGAATCCATCCGCCACATCTTGTGCGGGTGCTTTGGGGTCGGCGTGACCGGTCGGACCGAATCCGTCTGGGGGTCCTCCCACAGCATCCCGATCCCCTCATCGATGAACTCCGCGGGGAACGTCGGGTTCGTCGGTTGGAGCCTCACGGCGATGTCGGGCCGGTACCCCTCCCGTTCGGAGAGCCAATGAAGGGCGTGGGTCATGACCTGCAGATCGGTGGCCGCATCCGTGGCAAACTCGGCCGGACGGAGGAAGGGGGTCTCGGCGCCGAATCGCCGGCCGATCTCGGCGTACTCCTCCGAGTCGGTGGAGAGGATCAGGCGGGTGATCCGCCGCGCGGCCCGGGCGTGCTCGATGATCCAGGCCATGAGGGGCTTGCCCAGGAGCGGCCGGATGTTTTTCCCGGGGAGCCCTCTGGAGCCGGAGCGGGCCTGGACCACGGCGAGCACCTCGGGGCCCGTCATCGCTTCACCTCACCGTCTGGGGTGCCAGGGTTTCCTGGACCGCCTCCGCGTGCCGCGACCGGGCGGCCCGACGGGCGGCCCGAAGGACGGCCATGGTGCGCAGGGCGTCCCGCAGGTCGGGCACATCGGAGCGCAGGTGCCGGCCGGCCTTGGCGGACTCCAGGAAGTAGCGGATCTCCTCCCGGTACATCCCGTTGCGGATGCTCCAGTCGGTGGGGATCACCTGCTCCGGCAGGCGCCGGGTGAACTCCGGGCTCATCCGGATCCGGCGGCCTTTCCAGAGCTCGATCCCATTGGACTCGATGTCGGTGTTGTCGAAGTGCCAGAAGAGGGTCCCCTCCTCGCCGATCACCTCCAGCCGTTTCTGATGGTGCCGGCCGAAAAGGTCCATGTGGAGGGACCCGATCGCGCCCGACTCGAAGCGGACCAGGATCTCCGCCAGGTCGTCCGCCTCGAACACCGGCTCGCTCTTCAAGTTGGAAACCGCCTCGTTGTACCCCATGACCTCGGTGATCTCGCCGAAGAGCCAACGGCAGAGATCCACGGCGTGGCTCTCATCCAGCAGGGCCCCCCCGCCCTGCGCCAGAGAGGACATGTAGAAGTTCAGCCCCTCCCAGGGATGCCACTCTCGCAGGTTCTCGCTGAAGGTCCCGCGGATCGAAAGGACGCGGCCCACAGCCCCTTCCTGCAGCATCCGCCGGACCTGAAGGAGCTGGGGGGAGAAGCGGTAGTTGTACGCGACGAGGGTGACCCGGCGGGCCTGCTCCACTTCGGCGCAGATCCTGGCCAGCTCCTCCCAGGGTTCCTCGTCGGTGGCCAGCGGCTTCTCGCAGAAGACCGCCGCTCCGGCGGCAAGGGCGCGCCGGATCTCGGACGGGTGCGAGGGTGGCGGGGTGGCGATCACGACCTGCTGGAAGTGGTTTCCCGCGCGGGCGTAGGCCTCTTCCGTCGAGGCGAACGTCAGGATGCGCAGGGGATCGCCCCGCCGGGCGGGGTTGATCTGCTCCAGCGTCAAGCGCGCTCGCTCGTCCGCCTCGCGCCGCCGGTCCTCGCGGGGGTCCACCACAGCGAGCTCGCGCGCGCCCAGATCCACGAGATTGGCGAGATGGCGCTTCCCGATGCTGCCCGCTCCGATGATCAGGATCACGGGTTCGCCTGCTCTTTACGCGGCACAGAGTGCCCGATGCCGGGTGTAAGGGTATCCAGGATCCGGGTGCGGGCGTCCTGGTGATATCGATAGAACGGGAGCGAGAGGTGTCCGAGGGGGTACCTGCCCATCCACTCGGCCTGCAGCAGGTGCGGATGCTGGCGGGCGCCGATCTCGTACAGCCCCTCCCGCACGAAGACTTCCTTCCGGAACATGACGCCAAAGGGATTGGCGAACTCCAGCCCCGAGATCCGGTGGAGCTTCGCGTCGGTGTCGGGGTCCACCAGCCAGTAGTCGGGCCGCACCCCCTCGAAATCATGGTTCTGGAAGAGCCAGACGCACTGGAACAGGACCGTGTAGTCGGCCAGGAAATCCTGGGCCCGCACGAGCAGCACGTAGCGAGCGCTGGTCGCCTTGCGGATGCCCGCGGCGGCCGCGTCCTCGAGGGTGCTCTGGGGGTCCAGGGTGAGAGGGAGGATCCGCCGGCCGTAGCTGTGGATCACCTCGCGGGAGAAGTCGGTGCTCCCGGCGTCGGCCACGATCACCTCGTGGAACCGCCCGGGGAAGGTTTGGGCGAGGCAACTGCGGATGCAGCGCTCCAGGAAAACCCCCTGGTTCTGGTTCAGCACGATGACCGCGACGTCAACGGCCCGGAAGCTTTTCATCGTCACTCGAAGTAGGAGATCACGTTGGTCAGGTACTCGTGGAGCGTCCGGTGCCGCCCGTTGCGGATGCTCCGCTGGTAGTACTCATCCTGCTCCGGAGCGAAGGGCCGGGTGAACCGGTACAGGTTGAGGGCCAGCGTGGCCAGGTCGTCCCGGGGGATCACGCCGTGGTCCACCATCGCCCGGAGCTTCTCGATGAGGTGGATGTTGGAGAGGATGATCTCCTCCTGGTACGGCACGTCCCGAAGCTGGTGGCGCCCCTGCTCGGTCTTCATCTCGGACAGTTCCGTCGGGCGGGCGGGGGTCCGCTCCTTGACCAGGTAGATCCGGTCCCCGCCGATCGAGAAATAGCCTGACCCCTCATGGGCATACTCCCGCAGGTCGTTGTCGAAGTGGAATATCCCGAGGCCGACGCGCTCGGCGTCATGGATCACGTCCCGGGGATGGAACTTGTGCTGGCAGGGGACGAAGAGATCGTCCAGGGTGCGGGTCATCTGGTAATGGGTCCCCTGCCCGAAGGACAGGGAGAGGGCGATCTTGGACTTGGTGACGGCGAAAAGGTCCCGGCTGATCAGGTGCCGGATCGCGTCGACGATGAAGTACTTCCATTCGCCGGAGCGGAAGAAGCCCAAGTACATCTTCCCGCCGGTCCGCATCATCCGGGCCAGGTTTAGCAGCGCCTTGGCCGGGCAGTGGATGTGCTGGTAGATCCCGGCGAGGAAGATCAGGTCAAACTGCTCGGCCGGCTGATCGGCCGTCTGGATGTCGGCGTGTACACCGACGAGGTTCGCGATCCCCATCTGCTTGGCATAGCGCTGGGTGTTCTCCACGCTGCGCTTGGAGATGTCCAGATGAGTCACGCGGCCGGCGCCCAGCTTCTGGAAGATCGCCGCTTCACGCCCGGAACCAATGTTGAGGACCGACTTGCCGCGGAGGTCCTCCGGCGCCATTCGGAGGACCTTCAGGGACTCCTGGATGTAGACCGCCGCGCTGTTGTCGGTGAAGGGGATTGGCGGGCCGTCCCCCTGGGAGAAGAGGGGCCCCCAGGTCTGCTCACCGTAAATGAACGACGTGTACGCGGGGTACTCGTTGAGGTCGTATCCTTCCCCGACCTTCTGCGTGCTAGCCACAGCCGATCTCCTTGAGTTGAGCGGCGCCTCCCCGGACCTTCTGGTGCCAGACCTCCAGGAAAAGAGGGTACGCCAGGAACGTCAGATTATCGAACCGGGAGGGATCCTTTAGGAAAAGATCATAATACCGCGTCAAGGCCTCCACGTCCACGAACTGTTCGATGTAAAGGGGGCGTGAATGCAGCAGATCAGACGTAAATTCCCGGAGCTCCCGCTGCAGCCATTTCCGCTGGGGATCCTGGATCGGGACCTTGGGCCGCAGGGCGACCGCCTCGCCCAGGCGGCCGCGCGCCATCCGCCGGACCAGCACGCGGAGCTGTCCTTCCCGGATTTTCCAGGCGTCGGGCCAGCGCAGCGCAGGCAGCGCCAGCTCCGTGTCGAGATAGGGAACGCGCACCTCCACCGGCGCGGAGAGCGAGGCGCGGTCCACGAACCGAAGAGACCGTTGCAGTTTGGCGCCGAAGAGATCGCCAAGCTGGCGCCGGGTCAGTTCCGTTGTTTCCGGTGAAACGGAGATGGGAAGGGCGGTCCGGCGGGCCCCTCCGCCCCGCCCATGGGGCAGCAGGATCTCGTCGTTCATCCGGAAGGAGGAGCCGTCGTGCGAGCGGCCCGCCCCATCCTCCTGGGCGTAGGAGGCGTATCCCGCCCACAGCTCGTCGCCGCCATGCCCCTCCAGCAGGACCCGGACGCCGGCGGAGCGCGCCTCGCGGTAAAGCTTGTGATACGCCAGGATGGAAAGGGAGGTGACCGGGTGCTCCTGCCGTTCGGAGCAGGTGCGCAGCAGCGAAGGAACCTCTTCCGGCGATAGGATCACCGGATGGAACCGGAAGCCGAAGCGCTCCCCTACCGCCCGGGCCGCCTCCAGCTCGTTGCCCTCGTAGTCCTGATAGCCGCGGGTGAACATGTGGAGCTCCCCATCCGGCAGGCGGGTTCGGACCAGGTGGGCCAGGAGCGAAGAGTCGAACCCTCCGCTCAAGGAGACGCCCACGGGGACGTCGGCGTGGAGGTACTCCGCGACAACCTCCTGCAGCCGCTGGTCATAGCGCCGGGCCTCCGCCTCTTCGTCGTCGCCGGCCCGGGGGCTCAAGTCATCGTCCCGGTACCGGGCGATCCGGAGGACGCCGTTTTTCCATGTGAGCCGGTGCCCTGGCGGAAGTTGCCTCACCCGCCGGAAAAGGGTCTCTTCCCCGTCGTCCACCTCTCCCCGTCGGAGGAAGCGGATCACCTGTTCCTCCTCCACGGAGGCGTCGCCCATCGCCTGAAGGATCGGCCGGATCTCGGAGGAGAGGATCAGCGTTCCGTTCTGCTCGGCGTAGTACAGGGGCTTGATCCCGAAGGGGTCCCGCAGGGCCGTGAGGGAACGCTCCCTGCGGTCGTAGAGGACGATGGCGAACATCCCGCGGAGTTCCGGTCCGATCCCCAGCCCCAGGAGACGGGCAGCCTCCACGAAGACCTCGGTGTCCGAATGTCCCCGCAGTTCCAGCCCCAGGCGCCGCGCCAGTTCCCGGTGGTTCACGATCTCGCCGTTCATCACCACCGCATAGCGTCCGCAGCGGGACGGCATCGGCTGCATGCCTCGCTCGGAGAGATCCAGGATCGCCAGCCGGGCGAAATGCATGGCGACCCCGTCTTCCGCGAACGTGCGCTGGCCGTCCGGGCCCCGATGGCGGATCATCCCCGTCCAGGGCTCGGGCGCGGTGTAGCGTGGGGCCAGCTCTTGGGTTGAGGAGGCGAAGACCACGAAACCGCACATCGCTTAGACCCTTCCCTCCAGTATGCGTGAAGCGGCTGGGGCCGCGTGCGGCCGGGAACCGTTGGAGGCGGGCCGGGCGCTGGCCGGGAAGGCGGCGGCCGCTCGGAGGTAGCGGGTGATCTCGGCGGCATGCCGCCGGCGGAGCCGGCGCTCCTCCAGGGGGAACCAGGAGCTGGTGATCTTGTCCCGGCGGAGCCGGAAGGTGCTCCATTCCAGCAGGCGCGAGTCCACGTCCGCCCGCAGATGCCCCGCCCCGCTGTTCCCTCTGGCCGGGGCCGGGCCGCCGAGATCGGCGAGCACCCGGTCAACGACCGCCGCCAGCGAGGAGACCCTCCGGGGGAAGCGGCAGACCTCCGTCAGCACCGCCTTGGCCTCGGGGCCATAGGCGGTGCGGGCGTCCCAGCGGCCCTCGCGCACCTGCCGGACGTAGTCAAAGACTCCGTCCCACGTGGAGGGGGTCTCCACGAAATCCATGATCGGGTAGTGGTTCTGCGGGAAACCGTCGGTGTGCTCTGCCAGGCGCGGACCCAGGAGGCCCTCCAGGTTGACCGCGGGATGCTCGGCGGCGACCACCTCGAAGAAGGCCGTGGAGTTGAAGCCGAAAAGGACCCCGACCCGCCCGAGCCATGCCTCGAAGGGAACCTCCTGGTCGTCCAGGACGATCGCCTTTCCGTAACGCTCGAGGAGCATGCCGTAGTTGTCGAGGTTTTCGCGGGGATGGATCCGCAGCCGGACCCTTTCCCTCCGCTTCACGCATTCCTCCAGGAAGGCGAACCACACCCGAAGGCAGCCGACCTCGATCCAGTAGCGGTCCTCGATGTTGCGGGTGGGAGCGTGGTACAGCCCGTAGCGATTGCGGGCCCGGTGGACCGCGCGGAAGATGTCGTCCGGGATGTAGGGATTGGTCACCACGAAATCGGTGATCGCGGCCAGGGAGTCCGGCTCGGCCAGCCGCCGCTCCTGCTCCGTCGGAGGGGCGAGAAGGTAGTCCATCCGGGGGGCGCCCACCACGGCGAGCTTCTCCTCGCGGAAGCGGCCCGTGTCCAGGAGGGTCCGCCGGCTGTAGCTGCCCCAGAGGAAGCAGCACTGGGTCTGCCGGATCTGGCGGTCCCACAGGGAGGAGTCGTACCCTCCGCCGAACCGCACCAGAAGGGCCCCTTCCCCGAACCAGGCCCCCTCGGTGGGGAAGAGATAAACCTTCGAACGGGAGCAGACGCGGTCGCGCTGCGCCTCGGGGATCTGGCCGTGCGATGGGATCAGAACCGCGTCGTATTGGCCGTGGCGGAGGAAAGAGGGAGTGGTGCGGCGCGTGGTCAGGGTCACGCGCGCCCCCGCCTGCTCAAAGAGCTGGCCGAGGGCGAACAGGACCGCCACGTCCCGCCTTCGCTCGTCGATGTGGAGGAGGATCCTCGGCGGGCGCATCAGTTTTCCATCACCGCCAGGGTGGGCTCGTTGAAGGGGTTCACCGCCCAGCCGAGCCGCCGGGCCTGGCGAAACTGCGGGAGGCGCCGCAGGTGCCCGTACAGTCCCCTCGAGTAGTTGTGGTAGAAGCCGTGCAGCCGGCCCAACAGGCCCCGGAAGGAGAGCGGATGCATCTCCTCCATCGGTTCCAGGAGAACGACGCGCCCCTTGGTCACGCGGAGGAGCTCCGCCACGATGGCGGGGTACTCGTAGGGGCACTGCTCCAGGCAGAACTTGGTGAAGGCCGCGTCGAACGCGCCGTCGGGCTGAGGGATCCGCCCGTCCCGGACCCGGCCGAACTCCACGGGAAGTCCGAAGCGGGCGGACAGGCGCTGTCCCAGATCCCGCGCCTGCCCCGAGATCTCGACCCCCACCAGGGTGAGGTGGGGATACTCTTTCTTCAGCCAGAAGAGGTTTCTCCCGGAGGCGCAGCCGAACTCCAGCACCTTGAGCGGCGCGCCGCGGGACAGCCCCAGGGCGGATGCGACCGCCTCGTGCATGTGCCGCTCCACCGCCGCCCAATCTTCCTCCACCACGCGGGCCTCTTTCAGCACGTAGCCCCGGAGCCCCTTCCGGTACACGATGCGGTCGAACCATTCCTCTGGAGGGAGTTGGTTCAGGTCCCGTTCCATCTGAAGATTCGAGCGGTCGTTGAGCTGCTCCGAGTATTCCCGGGTCCTGCGCCGCCCCGTGATCGGCCGCAGGACCGCCGAGGCCATCCGGCGGATCCCCTTCGGAAAGAGGTACTCCGAAAAGCCGTACCGGAGGAACCCGATCCGTTCCGAATCAAACACGGCTATGCCTCCCTCGCCCGCGGGAGGGCCTGGCGCCTGAGCATCCCGGCCCACTCCTCCGCCCAGCAGGTCCGTCCCCAGGCGAACCGCTCGAGCAATCGGCGGCGCGCCTCCTGGATCTCCGGCCGAGACCACCAGGCGCGGGGGTCCTTCCACACAGCCGCCGCATGGGCGGCGGCCTTCTCCGGATCGTGCCAGAGAATCCCGGCCTCGAGCAGGTCTTCGAAAAACGGACGCGCCTCCTCCCTCACGGCCCAATGGCTGGGGTTCCACCAGGCCACCAGGGGCCGGTCGGCCGCCAGCGCCTCCAGCAGCGAGGTTCCGAGGTGGTCAATGAGGACCAGGCGTGTTTTGGAGACCGCTCTCCGGAAGGAGCGGTCTCCGTCCCACCGCAGCCACGGGAAGTCGGCGCTGAGCTGCTGCCGGGTTTTGTGTCCGAAGTCCTCGGGATGGCCGCGGAAAAGAAGCTGGGGGCGGGCGGTCTCCGGCAGGGCTCGGAGGAAGCGCCGCTGCCAACGGAAGTAATCTGCCAGCTGGGCGGCCTGGGGCGAGGAGTAGAAGCGATAGAAGTAGCGGGGATTGGTCGTGGCGACAAAGAGGGCGCTGCCCTGCGCGGTCCCCCTCCGGGCGGGCCCGCGCAGGCCAACGAGCTGAGAGAGCTTTGGAGAGGGGAGGTTCTCCGTCCGGTCCCCATTGCCGCCGCCCCAGCCCCACGCCAGGAAGCGGTCCGCGACCTGCAGTTCATGACGCTCCTGGGGGGCCAGGCGATAGACCCCATAGCCGCCGCCGTGCTGGGCGGCCAGGAGCCTTCCGCCCCGCTCGGCGACCTCCGCCGCCAGGAACTGGAACTCCTCGTGGAAGTACCAGCCGTAGGCAGACAGCAGGACGGGAGGGGTCCGGCCAGCCCTGGCCAGGGCCTTCGCGCGAGCGGAGGCGAACCCTTCCAGGTAGCAGGTGGGGAAGTTCTGGGGCAGAGTGGAGGCGAGGAGTTTCTCAAAGTCGTCCCCGCCCTCCCCGGAGGCGAGACCTTTCCTGCGGTCGTCCAAAAGGGGTTCGGAAGGGGCCGGATCCTCCTCGCGGTCCAGGTAGAGGGGAACGGCCCTCAAGCCCGTTGACAGGATCAGCTTCCAGAGAGAAGGCGCGGAGAGATCCGCGTGCGCGATCCCCACCTCCCCCCGGCTCATCAGGAGTCTGGAGACGGTGATGGACGCGGCGGATCCGGCCTTCCGGATCGCTCCGGCGATCCGCGGTCCTTGCCGGGGCGGGACCCCTCCCCCGGGTTCCGGAGCCAAGCGTCGGGTGGGGAGGGATTTGCCTCGGAGGGTGAGGATCTGAGAGAAGAGCTGGAGGTTGTACCGGTCTTCCAGGATCCAGCGGAAAAACTGCCGGCCGCTGCGCGGCACCTCGTGACAGGCCGGGTCCAGGAGGATCGTCGTGAGCCCGGGGTCCGCACGGAGGGCTTCCTGGAGATGGACCCACCGGTCGTAGAGGGCATGGAGGTAGTGCATCAGCCACGGGCCCAGGAGGATTCGCCAGTAGCGGGGGGAAGCGCGCAGGCCATGGGCCTGGTTCAAACGATCGGCCAGCCGATACAGCGTCCGCTCGTAGACCCCGTTCACATACCCGGCGGCCTGGTGGTAGCGCTCCGGGTCATCCCAAGGGCTGGGCAGCACCCTTCCCCGGATTCCTTCCCAATCCGGCCGCCGGTCCTCCCGCTGGCACCAGGGGCCGAGGAAAAGGATCTGCTGCCTTTTATCCCAGAACTCGGACAGGGCTGTGGTGGCCAGAAACATCGGGGGTTTCCACATGGGGTTGACGCATGAGGCGCTGGATGCCCGCGAGACGCTGGATCCATTTGACGATGGCGGCCGGATGCGCCCCATAGCGGCGGAGCGCCTCCACCCGGAGGAGGCGCTGCTCCTGGGTGAACTCGAAATCCACCTGAAAGGATCCTTGCCGCCGGAAGCTCCCCAAGGGGGCCGCCGGACGGCTCATCCAGCCGGGGATGTCGTAGCGGAACTCGGCGGTCACCGGCTTCTCCTCCGCCCCCAGGCGGAACGCATCGGCCAGGCAGCAGAGGATGTGGCGCCGCAGTTCCTCCAGCTCCTCTCCGGCCTGCGGTTCCGGGCCGGCGGCGCGGCGGTCGAGAAGCTCCTGGGAAAGGGAGAAGACGGCGTCGATCCATTCCCTGCCCCGCTCGGCGAGCATCCGGACCTTGTGTTTGAAGAGAACGTTTCCACCGATCTCTCCCTGGAGGAGCCTGCGGTAGTTCTCCGGCTTGGAGTAGAATTCCACGAGCTGCTCCTCGGTGTCCCACAGCTCAGCCCGGGTTTCCGCGCCGAAGCTGTCGAAGACGGCCTTCACGGGGGCCGGGAAATCGGGGCTGCGCAGATGGAGGGAATGGATCCACTCCGACATCCGGATCCCGCGCTCGGAGAGGTACCTCTTCAGCGGCTCGCAGACCGTGCCGTTGTAGCAGAGATCCACGAGGAGAAGGTATTTCCTCGACTCGACGTACTCCTCCAGGGAGAACGTCTTCGTGGCCACCCCGACCTCCTCCGTGTCAAAGAGCATTCGGCCGTCGTAGGTGCCGAAGTCCAGGGGGACCAGCCGGTGCTTGCGGAGGAATCCGTGCTCGGCGATGAAGCGGGGGTCATCCTTGTAGGGGGTGCCGTGGAGCATCTGCAGGGTGTGGACGAGGATCGTGCTCACCCCCGCGTCCAGCAGCTGGTGCACCCCCCGAAGGTAGGACTCCCAGGTGTCTCCGGGGAGCGGGGCGATGAGCTCCCCCACCTGGGGCCTGCCCTGGGCGTTGAGCTCCTGCGCGATGGCGCGGTAGTCCTCCAGTCGAATGTTGGAGCGGGCGATCGTCTTGAGAACCTTCTCATCCATGGACTGCACGGCCATGCTGATCACCAGGGTGTCCCCCAGCAGGCGGGTGACGTCGATCACCCGCTTCTTGCTGTTTTTGCCGGTCCAGGCGGTGACCGAACGGGGCCACCCATACCGCCGCTGGAGCTCGTGCATGAGCTCGGCGGTCTGCGTGTCCCTGGGCAGCATGCCGAAGTTGTTGTCGGCCAGGGTCAGGTGGCCGATCCCCGCGGCTTCGGCCTTGCGGGCCACGTACTCCCACTCCTCCCGGACGTAGGCGTCGCTGAACTGGTTGACCCGGGTGAAGTAGGAGGCGCCGGCGTTGCAGAAGTTGCAGGTGAAGGGGCAGCCCCGGGCGGTTTCCAGCAGGGGGGTCAGCCTGCCGTCGAAGAACCGGTCAAAGAGGCCCGTCGCGTAGGGGGAGGGGATCGAGTCGAGGTCTTGGATCCGAGGGGGGGCGGCCGCGGCGCAGAGCGTCCGGCTCTGCGGGTGGAGGAACTGGCAGCCGGGGATCGGCTCCTCGAGCCAGCGCTGCCTGCCGGGCGAGGAAAGGATCCTCTCGATGAGGAGGGAGAACGCCGCCTCGGCCTCGTAAAAGATGTGCGCGTCGAGCCATGGCCTGCGCTCCAGGAATATCCTCTGGTTCTGGGCATCGAAGGGGTAGTTGGTCCCGCCGAAAACGGTGAGGAGGTCCGGCTTCAGGGCCTTGGCGATCTGCGCGAAATGGTCCGCGAGCCGGCTGTTCCACGTGTAGTTGCTGCATCCCAGCACGTCGGGCGGCGCTTTGGCCAGGGCCTCGCTCAGCTCCTCGGGGTACTTGAAGAGGGAGATCTCCACTTCCCTGCCGAACCTTTTCTGGGCGTAGGAGGCGACGAGGCCCACGTTGAGCGGGAAGGCCTCGGTGGCGATCCCCAGTCCCGTGTGCGTCAGATCAGCCAGGTAGATCCGCAAGGGCGCGTTCTTTCTCCGGGAGAATCCGGCGCAGGGGTGTGTTCGTGGCAACAAGGATGACCTCGTTGTAGCGCGGGGTGCGGGGGTCGACGGGCACGACCGCGCTCTGGAACATCTGGTAGTTGAATTTCTGGAACAGGTAAGGGTAGGGATGGCTGTACCCGATGTCTCCGCGGGGTTCCGACCGGACAGCGGACGTCAGCGCGATGTTCACGGGCTCGCTCAACGCGATGGCTGCGGGGCGGATCCGGCTCCAGGCGGCCTCCAGGAATTCGTCCAGCTCCTGCGGGGTGAAATACTGGAGGGTCCCGACCGCCACGAAGATGATTCCGCCCGTGGGCTGCCCCTGCATCCAATCGAGGACCTCGGTGTGCTCGAACCGAAGGGGGGAACCGCGGTAGTTTCTCCGGCACTTCTCGATCTGCTCCCGACAGATGTCGATCCCCACGAAGTTTTTGATCTGCGGGATCCTCCGGGAGAGGTGCTCGAGGAACAGCCCATTCCCCGTCCCGATGTGACAGAGGGTTTCCATCTCGGGGCACGCGGAGGCGAGGTCGGCGATCTGGTCCGCCAGCGGTTTCCGAAAGCGGAGGAACTCCTGTTGGAAACGCCCGGGATCCGAGTACTCCTTCCGCTTGAGCTCGTGCCAGGCGATACCGGGGCCGGATCCCCAGAACCGTTCCCGGTTGAGCCGCCGCTTGCTGGCGTCATCCAGGCGGCGGTATTTCCGGACGATCTCCTTGCGCAGGAGATGGGAGACGGGGCCTGGGGTCGCCTGCCCCGCGAAGAAGTCCTCCATGCAGGCCTTCTTGAGCTGGGGGGGAGTCACCTGGTAAAGCATCCATCCGAGGATCCCGCTCAACATGGATGGGTTCTCTCTAACGTCCTACCCGGAGGGGCAGCATGCTTTCCTCGCTGACGGCGGCCGGGGCCGGCGTCGCCTCCTCCATGATCTGCCGCAGGGATCGGTAGTCCCGGAACGGGGCGGGCCTGCGAGTGAAGCGCCAGGAAACCCATTCCCAGAGATGACCCAGGAACACCTTCTTCGGGTTGCGCCGGTAGGCGCTGACCAGCGTCCAGAGGGCGATCAGGATCTTCCGGAAGGGATGCAGGGCCAGCATCATCCGGGGAGATCGCTGGACCTTGTGCCGGTTGAAGTACCCTCCCTTCTGATACTCCTTGAAGTGCCCCTTGGGTTCCTCCTGGGGCAGCGGGCGGTCTTTCCTCACCCGGTACCAGTGCGCGGTGATCTCGTAAAGGATCCGCGGCCGCCAGCTTTGAACCGTGAGGTAAGGGTACTCGGTGTAGTTGACGAACTTGTTTTCGTCCCCCGCGTCGATGTCGGAGACGGAGACGAGGTAGGCGTCTTCATCCTCCAGGCGCGGGCCGATGAGCCCCCGGTTCCTCGCGAACTCATACACGGGGGTCCCGGGAAGGGCCTGGATGTAGTTGGTGCTCAGGTGCCAATACGGCTGGGCGGGGAGGAACTCGGTGATCTGCTTGAGCATGGTGACCGTGTCCGTGATCGTTCGGTGGGTCTCGCCGGGCATCCCCAGGACCAGCTGGTAGCAGGTGTAGAGCCCCGCCTCATGGGTCCACCGGGCGGCGTTGAGGTTGTGGGAAAGGTCCGTGTTCTTCTCCATGACCTTGAGGATCTCGGGGCTTCCGGTCTCGAAGCCGTAGTAGAGCGCGACGCAGCCGGCCGCCTGCATCCGCTTGAGGCGGTCCGGGCTGAGCGTGCGGGCCCGGACCCCGGCGACCTGCCACAGGATGTCCAGGGGGCGGATCAGATTGATCATCCGGTCCAGGGCCCGGAGGTCCGATCCGAAGTTCTCGTCCCCGAACTGGAAGAAACCGACGTTGTACCGGTCCTTAAGATAGCGGATCCGGCCCAGGACTTTTTCAGGGGGGACCTGGCGGAACCCGCGGTCCCACCGGTGGCAGAAGGTGCACCGGGCCACGCAGCCCTTGGTGGAGGTCACCGTGCCCAGCCGCTTCCCCGACCGGTGGGCTTGCCGGCTGCGGGGATCCTGCGAGAAGTCCTCCCGGCTGAAGGGATCCCGGATGAAGTTTCGGATGTTGGAGAACTCCTCGAGGATGCTCCAGTCGGGATCGGCCAGCTCGCCGGCCGGGATCGCGGGCTCGTAGCCGGTGAAGATCATCTGCCCCGATGGGTCAAGGAAGGTGATCCCCGGGACCTGGCGCAGCTCGGCGTAGTCCTCCTCGTTGGCGTGACGGAGGCAGTACCGGAGCAGGTTCGCCATCACCCGCTCGCCCTCCCCGGCCACGCAGACGTCCACCTGGCAGAAGCGGTGGAGGAGCTCGGCGCTGGCGGCGAGATTCCCGCCGAGCACGATCCGCACGCCGGGGAGCTCTCTTTTGAGCCGGGTGCAGAGCGTTTTCACGTAGGCGTAGGCGGTGGAGACGACGGCGCTGACGCCGATCACGTCCGGCGACTCCTTCCGGAACCGCTGGATCACCTCCTCAAAGGTGGGCCGGAGAGCGTCGATGTCGAAGAAGATCGGGTCGAACCCGGCCTCCCGCATCGCCTGCATCAGGGCGATGGAGCCGAAGGGGGGGTATTCCGTCGGCACAGGGCGGATCGGGGTGGTGCAGAGGACGACCTTCATCGTTTCTCCAGCCCGATCCACTGGTAGCCGCCCGGCGCGCGGCTGGCCTGGTCCATCTCGTACAGCTCCCGGAGGAACGGCCGGAAGGTTTCCACCCACTCCTGCTTGATGGAGAGCCGATCGGCCCTCCCCAGCTTGGAAACCATTCGGAGCAGCACGGGGGAGAGGCCTCTGAAGCCCACGTCCCATATCCGCAGGGTCAAGGGAGAGAGGTAGGTGGAGTGGCAGACCACCCGGAACCGGAGGGTCCGGGCGAGGGCCTCCAGCTCCCGGCGGGAGATCGTCCAGCGGATTGCGTCGCTTCGGCCCCGGTTCAACAGGCGCAGGAGCTCGGAGTTCTCCTCCCGCCACCGGAAGCTGGCGCAGTACTTCTTGAACCTCGGCGTCGGGAGGCAAGCCCAAGCCCGCCCCCCGCCCCGCAGCACGCGGTGGATTTCCCTCAGCGCGGCTTCGGCGGAAGCCAGCCAGCAGAGCATGTTGGAAAAAACCGTCTGGAACGAGCCATCCGGGAAGGGCAGCGGGCGGTTGGCGTCGGCGGCGATCCGGCGCCGGTAGAACTCCAGTCCTTCGGCCTGGCGCAGCAGGTTCGCCTTGGCGTCCAGGGCGCAGTCGATCCGGTACCGGGGTCTGCGCGTGATCGACCCGGGGCCCGGACCAGCAAAGAAGCAGTCGTAGAGGTCGCGCGGCTGTCGGGAGCCGCCGGGGTCCGCGTTGCGGTACCAATCGTATTCCGGGGAGAAAGAGCCGCCCGCCGTGATGAAGCTGAAGATCCCGTTCCCGGAGCCCATGTCCAGCGAGGGCGAATCGAAGCTCCCCTGCGAGGCGATGACCCGGGAGGCGATCGCATCCCACAGGGCCGATTCCGGCCGCAGCCACTGGACCTGAAGGTGTTCCTCCAGGAAGTCCGGCCCTGGAGGCCCCCCGCGCCCGACGGTCCTCTGGGGCTTCGGCTCTAACAGTGCAGGTAGGAGAGCCAATGGTAAACCCCTCGTTCAAACTGTTCCGGGTCGCGGAAGAAGCTTAAGTGGGATCCGATCGCGGCGTTGTTCCAATGGGCCTTCCTCTCCAGGATCATGCAGAGGAGCGAATAGTCCAAGCGGATCCGGACGAACGGCTGCGCCTCCGATCCCCGCGCCGCCCGGGCCGCCGGTCCTCCGTTCATGGGGATCCGGTAGAGATCCTGCTGGCCGGTGTCCAGGTAGACCCGCCAGTCCGACCGGTAGCCGTGGGTCTGCTGGTATCTCCACATCCGCTCATGGGCTTGGGCCAGGCGGGGAGTCAGGTCGGTTTGGTCCCGCGGGTCCACGCGGAACTCCTTCTGGTACGGATAGATTCGCGGGGAGAGGATCTCGCGGATGTAGCGGTCCCTCTGCGCCGGGTCCGGCGGGACGAAGGGGGCGCTGGCGCCCCCGGTCTCCACGTCGAACGATTCCCCCGCGTTGAGGAGGACCATCCGGGTGGAGAGATTCCCTGCCTGGAGGCGGCGCCCGAACTCGGCGGGAAGCTCCTCCATCTCAGGGATCCCTCGCAGGGGGTTGAGCCGCGCCAGCGGCCCGGCCAGCACGTACTGGCCCGCGAACGGCATGAAGTGGGCGGGGCGCAGGTGGGCGAGATACCGGGCCGCCTGGTCCAGGAACTGCCCCCGCTTGGCCTGCGCCCTCTTCAGCAGGAGGGGGCGGTCCATCTGTTCCTCAAAGCATTGGGGGTACTCGCCGGCCCCGCTGTATCCCAGCAGGAGGAAGTCCACCTTCGGGTGGCGCTTCAGCAGGCGGTCGCACACCGCCCAGGCCAGGCCGTAGGGGCAGTCGTTGGCGTTGACCACCGTCTTGCCTCCGCCCCGGAAGACCGCCAGCGAGTCGAGCTGGATGGTGCGCGAATAGACGGGGGGGAGCGAGCAGGCGAAGAACCGCCCGCAGACGTCGGGGTTGCAGTTGTCCGCGGCATACAGCTCCAGCGCGAAATCCTCCGCGAGGCGGATCTGCTCCCCGTTGGGGATCTCCCGGACATCCTGGAAACCGAGCTGCTGGATCTGCCGGAGGAGAAACTTGTCGGCGTACTCCAGGATGAGCACCGGGATCGAGCGCGGCAGGCGGCGCAGGGTTTCCGGATCGAAATGGTCGGGATGGATGTGCGAGAGGTAGATCCAGTCCACGTCTGAGAAATCCTCGGGCCGAAATACGAGCGGCGGATAATGGCACCAGCTCCCGTAGTAGATCCCGTCGCTGAGCCACGGGTCGCAGAGCACCCGTGTGCCCTGGTGCTCCACCACCACGCAGGCGCTGGAGATGTAGCGGATTTTCATTTATGCGTACCGCAGTGCCCGGTACCGGCTGAGGGGGCCGATACAGCTCGCGAAGGGGACGCCTCTTGCTTTCGCCAGCGGCTGCGCACGGCGTCGCGGATCTCCCGCTCGGCGGCCGCCGGCTCCTTGGAGCCGCTTCCCAGCAGCCCCTCCACCCGCCGGATCCTTCGGATCATCTCGGCCAGCTCCTCCGGGGTGGCGGAAAGGACATGGTCGGTGCCGGGAAGGTTTTTGCTCAGGGTGAAATGCTTCTCGACGACCGCCGCTCCCAGCGCCGCCGCCGCGACGGCGGCCTCGATCCCCGTCGTGTGATCGGAGTATCCCACCGCCCGTTCCGGGAAGGCTTCCTGGAGCGTGGGGATGGCAAGGAGGTTCGCGTCTTCATCCCGGGCCGGATACTGCGTGACGCAGTGGAGGATGACCACCCGCGGGTGGTCCAGATGGCCCAGGGCCAGAGAGACCTCCTCGAGGGTGGACATGCCCGTGGAGAGATAGACCGTCTCCACCCTCGGGTTGACGTAATCCAAGAGGGGAAGGTTCAGTATCTCGGAGGAGGCGATCTTGACGCTCCGGAGGCTCATATCCTCGCAGAGGAACCGCGCCCGCTCCACGGTGAAGGGGGAGCTGAGGAACTGGATCCCAAGCTCTTCGGCGCGGCGCTTGAGCTGCCGGTGCATGTCATCGGTCAGCTCCACCTGGCTGAACCACTCCCGCTCCGGATCGCCGGGATCCACGTCGCCGCCGCGGTACGATTGGAACTTGACGATGTCGGCCCCTGCCCTCGCGGCCTCTTCCAGCATCCGGAGGGCCAGATCCAGGCGGCCGAGATGGTTCTCGCCGATCTCGGCGATCACCGCGGTCCGCGGGGCGCGCGCGGGGTGCGTCATGCGGCGGGGGCCTCGGCGACCGCCTCCTCCATCTCCGGATCCCATCCGGCGGAGCGGAGCTGCTCGGGGCTCCAGAGCCCGAGGAGCTCTTTCCATCCCTGCCGGCGGCGGGCGGCGCTGGCCGTCATGCTGTCGGGGTGTTTCCGGACGAAATACAGAGGCTCGGGCAGATGGAGCAGCGGTCCGCGCTCCCGCAGGCGCAGGTACAGGTCGTACTCCTCCCAGAAGAGGGCCCGGTACCCGCCCACGGCGCGGAGGGCCTGCGTGCGGAAAAGGGTGCCGCAGGCCAGAAGCGAGTAAAGATTGTCCTCGTGCGCGGGCTGCAAGACCCGGCGGTCCTGCTCACAGAGCTCCGTGTAGTCCGGGTAGGCGCCGCAGGCCTCCGGGTGCTGCTCGAGCAGGTCTGCCAGCTTCCGCAGCCAGGAGGGCGCAGCCCAATCGTCGGAATCGAGCCGGGCGAAGTACTCTCCACGCGCCTGCGCCAGCCCGGCATTGCAGGCCGCGGCGAGGCCCTGGTTCTCTTGGCGGACCGCCTGGATTCGCCCGGCGTACGCGCGCAGGATCTCCGGCGTCCGATCGGTGGAGCCGTCATCCACGGCGATCACCTCATGATGCCCTGGCCCTGCGTCCTGTTGGAGGGCGCTCTGCAGGGCCCTCTCCAGGGTGCCCTCCTGGTTGTGTGTGGCGATCACGATCGAGAGGCGCGGTTTCATCCGGGAGCCGGAGCCTCCCGTCTGCGAGGAGGACGCCCCTTGCTCCTTCTGGCACTGCAGGACGAGGTCCTCCCCCGAGCCGTCCTTGGGCGCCAGGGAGGAAGCGACCGGGGGGGCGGCCGAGTCCGAATCCGAGGCGTCCTGCTGCCGCATCGCTTTGTACAGCTCGATCAGGGGGATCTCGCACTCCCGGCAGACCGGGTGCTCGTCCCATCGGCCCTCGGCGTGAAGCCGGCGCAGCTCCCGGTACGGCTTGCCCTGCCAGACCCCGGCCATCCCCTCCCGGTCGTGGCGGCCCATCACCATGAACTTCCGGGCATTGGGATTGCTGCAGGGGATGACGTCGCCGTTGCCGTAGGCGTAGGCCGATTGGTAGAGGTAGGGGCAGACGAAGGAGAGTTTCCGGCGCTTCGCCTCCTGCCGGATCGTGTCCAGGTCGGAGGGGATCGCGCTCTTCTCCTGGTTCACCCAGGATCCCCGCTCCAAGGTCTTGGTCCGCCAGGTGAGGTCCTGCAGGGTGATCTGGTCCGCCACCGGCTTCCAAAGGTCGACGAAGTCCGGGACCTGGTGGAAGGTGCGGTCGGTCACCACCATGGTGGTCCGGATCAGGGGGGTCTGCCAGCCCAGGCGTTCGCGGGTCTCGCGGAAGCGCCGCACGTTGGCCACCACCTGCTCCCACCGGCCGCGCAGCCGCATCGCCTCGTAGGTGGCCTTGTCGGGCGAGTCCACGGAGAAGATGATCCGGTCAAGGCCTGATTCGATGAGATGCTGCGCCTGCCGCTGTGTCATCAGGGTGCCGTTGGTGTGGAACATGACGTCCAGGAAGCCGTGCTCCTTGGCCAGGCGGATCCATCGCGGCAGGTCCGGCACCAGCATCGGTTCCCCCAGGCCGTTCAAGTTGGCTGCGGGGGTCCGATGCCGCTGGCCCTCCTCGATGAGCCGGGCGTACATCTCCCAGGGCATGTCGAACCTCTGTTCCTCCGCGAGGCTCGAGTGGGCGCAGAAGGTGCAGGCCAGATTGCAGCGGGTCGTCACCTCGACATTGAGGTTCAGGGGGAACTCCCCATGGTCCAGGCGCTCCGCCCGATGCGCCCAGGCGCGGCGGTACTGCCGATACGGCTCCCCCTGAGCGTTCTCCCACCGCTTGAAACTTTCAGAGAGATAGAGGATCCCGTAGGTGTAGTAGGCGTTGGCGATCCGCTTCTGCTCAGGGGTGGGAGGCATGAGCGGTCTCCGGATGGAGCGGGAGAATCTGTCGGAGGCGGCGCGAGACGATCTCGGCCCGCTTCCGGTTGCCCGACAGGGTGTAATGCCACTTGTTCAGGATGTCTCCCCCCTCCACCACCATCTCATCGGCTAGGTCGATGAGGGGCACCTCCTCGGTGCGGGCGAAGAGCCGGATCTCGTGGTTCAAGCGGTCGATCCCCCAGGCGTAGGTCCTGCGGGGCTCCTCCAGCATGTCCCACGGCTGGTAGGCGTACGTGGTGAGCACCATCCTCGATCCGATCGTTTCGCAGGTCCCCTGGAAGAGGGACAGGCAGGTCCGGAACCCCTTCGGATCGAACAGTTGGCGAGCCGTGGCGGCGCTCCGAGGGTCCTGAAACGTCGGGCTGATGTCCTCGGCCATCACGTCCCACGCCGTGCGTTCCCGCCCCAGGAGGAATTGGAGGAATAGGTACCGGAGGGTCGAGGTGGGGACATGGCGCAGACGGCCGTGGATCTGCTCCAGGGAGAGCCAAGGGCGGTACATGTGGGAGTGGTCCGGCCTCACCATTCCCTCCTTGTGGTGGATGAAGGAGAGGCAGTCGTTCGTCGCCGATCCGAACAGCACGGCCTTGGGGCGGTAGCCCTGCAGGATGTCCAGCACGAACCGGTTGTACGAATGGAGCGCCGTGTAGTGGTCGGTGCCCGCGTTGAGAATCTGCAGATCCGGGAACCGCCGGGCCAGATGGTATGCGAAGGTCTCCTCCTGGGGGAGGTGTTCCTCGAACAGGGTGCAGTCGCCGGCCAGATAGAGGGATGGGGTCTCCTTGCGCAGCGGCTGGCCCCTCATGGGAATCCGGAACCCGTGGGGGTGGACGTCCGGGTAGCGGCTGGAGGGGATGAAGTGGGCGAAGGGGTGAGGGTCCATCCGGAAGTCTCCTGCCGGGTCCTGGGCAATCTGGCGCCAGCGGGTGCGCAGAAGGAAGCGAAAGGTGAGCTCCGTCGCGATGGCAAGCGCGATGAGCATCTCGGTGAGTTCCAGCCAATTCAGCGCGGGGGAGATCCAGGGACGCAGGATCCGGACCGTGCCCACCATCAGCAGGGCGGCCAACAGGGCACGGGCGCCCATGAGGACCACGTTGTCCGCACGGAGCTTTCGGAGAGGGCCGCGGATCCGCTCGCTCAGCCGCATGGGGGCGCCGGGTAATAGAGCGGTGCGCACCAGTGGTGCTGACAGACCCAGTCGGTGTTGGGCAGGTCCACGCGGCGCCCCATCAGCCGGTGGCAGGGCTGCTCGTAGACCTTCCCCGTGGAGCGCTCCCCCGGCTCAAAGGTGATGTACTTGTAGTAGCCCGAGCGCATCCCCGCGGGAAGGCGCAGGCGCGCGGGGTGCAACCCGTCCAGGACATCGCGGGCGTACCCCTGTTTCCACTCGACGATCTCCGGCATCCGCTCGGTCTGCACGCATCCCAGCGCCGCCGTGAACTCGCTCATCCGGAAGTTGAGCCCCTCCGCGTCGTAATGG
>CAYJUA010000001.1:73038-85589 GCA_964373295.1 uncultured Planctomycetia bacterium | reverse complement strand
TGAACTCCGACATGCGGAAATTCAATCCCGGCCCCCGGTAATCCGGCTTGCCGTAGTTCCGGTACGCCCGGGCGAAGGAGAGCAGCTCCTCCCGCCGGCTCACCAGCATCCCCCCCTCTCCGGTGGAGACCGTCTTCGTCGCGTAGAAGGAGTAGACGCCGGCGTCCCCCCAGGATCCCGGCTTGCGCCCGTTCCATTCGGCTCCATGGGCGTGCGCGCAGTCCTCCAAGAGCCAGATCCCATTGTCGCGGCAGAACCGCGCGATGGCCTCGATGTCGAAGGCGATGTGCCCGCCGATGTGGACCACCCAGGCGGCCTTCGGGTTGTGCTGCCGGGCCTTGGCGACGAAATCCTCGTAGGAGACGCACAGGTCGGCGCGGTTGCAGTCCACGAACTCGACCCGTCCCCCCGCATGGAGGACGGACAGCGGCGTCGCCATGAACGTGTTGGAGGGACACAGGACCGTCTCGCCCCGGACGCCGATGCACTCCAGGGCGGAGAGGGCGGCTCCAGCCCAGCTTCCCATCGCCACGGCCGGCAGGCCGTTCCAACCCCCCCACAGCTCCTCGAAGCGTGAGGTGAAGGGGCCCTCGCTCCAGCGCTGGGATCGGAGGATGCATTCCCACATCCCCAGCACGCGCGCCGTGTCGCGCCGGTCGAACCCGATGGTGAATTCCTCGGGTCGGGACAGCTCAAGAGCGGAGCGCGGCATCCACCTTGCTCCAGGTCTGCAGCTGCTGTTCGTGGCGGGAGCGGAACCAGGCGATGTACCGCTGCATGCCCGTGCGGAACGGGGTGCCCGCCCTCCAGCCCAGCTCCTTCCCGGCCTTGTCGCTCCGGACCACCTTGCCGGAGAAATCCCCCGGCCGGGGCGGCACAGAGGCGATCTGCGCCTCTCCCACGAGATCGCGGATCGTCTCGGCGATTTGCCGGATGGTGATCCGCTCCGTGCCGTCTAAGTTGTAGGTTTGGTGGGCCGCGGCCGGCTTGAGCGCGAGGACGACCCCTTCGGCGAGGTCCTCCACGTACACGAATTGCCGGAACTGCGAGCCGTCGCCGGCGACCGTGAGGGGCTCGCCCCGGAACGCCTTGCCCACGAAGATCGGGATCACCGCTCCATCCCGCGCCCGCGGCCCGTACGGGATCCCGAAGCGCAGGATCGTGGTCTCCTGGCCGTAGAGGCGGGCGTAGGCCCGGCAGTAGAACTCGGAGGCGATCTTCGTTGCGGTGTAGAGGTGCGAGGGGGGCGGGATCGGCGTTTCCTCATCCACCTCCGGCTCCGCGCAGTCGCTGTAGACCCAGGTCGTGCTTCCGTAGATCACGCGCTTCACGCGGCAGCGGCGGGCCGCCTCGAGCACGCAGAGGGTCCCCCGCGTGTTCACCGTCTCGGCGTACGAGGGATCCTCGAGCACCTCCTTCACATCGGCCACCGCCGCCAGATGGATCACTGCGTGGACCCCGTTCATTGCCACGCGAAGCGCCTCCACGTCCAGGATGCTCCCCAGGAAGTGCTCCTGCTGAAGGTGCACCCCGGAGCGCTGCTGATCGTAAATCAGCGGCACCACCCCATGGACCAGCAGGCGGTCCACCACGTGGGAGCCGATGAAGCCGGACCCGCCGGTCACGAGGACCCTCATCCCGCCACCTCCTGGGTCTGATCGTGGGACTGCATCCTCCAAAGGCGCGCGTAGATCCCACCGCGCTGGAGGAGCTCCGCGTGGGTGCCCTGCTCCACCCGCCGCCCCTCCGCCAGAACGAGAATCGAATCGGCCCCCGCGATTGTGGAGAGGCGGTGGGCGATGGCCACGATCGTCCGGGAGCCCCGCTGCTCGTTCAGCGCCCGCTGGATGAGCCGCTCCGATTCGCTGTCCAGGGAGCTGGTGGCTTCGTCCAGGATGAGGAGCTCCGGCTGCCGCAGAAGGGCCCGGGCCAGCGCGATTCGCTGGCACTGCCCGCCCGAGAGGCGGTATCCGCGGTCTCCCACCACGGTGCCGTAGCCCTGCGCCAGCCGTTCGATGAAATCGTGGGCATGGGCCGCCTGGGCCGCGGCGACCACCTCCGCAAGGGCTGCATCGGGCCGGCCAAAGCGGATGTTTTCCTCGATGCTCTGATGGAAGAGAAAGGGGTCCTGCGGGACCACGGCGATCTGCCGGCGCCAGGAATCGTTCGTGTAGCGCCTCAGATCCGTCCCGTCCACGAGAATCTGCCCCGAGCTGGGGTCGTAGAGACGCAGGAGAAGGTCCGCCACGGACGACTTCCCCGCCCCGGAGCTTCCCACCAGCGCGATGAAGCTTCCCCGTCGGATGCCGAAGGAGAGCTGCATCACGGCCGGCGGTTCCTCCGGAAGGTATTGGAGAGTCACCTCGCGGAAAAGGATCTCGCGGTGACCCCCGGGATATTCTTCCAGGCTTCCCCCCCGGGCCTCCTGCGGCTGGTTTAAGATGTCGCGGACCCGCGCCAGGCCGGGAAGCAGAGAGGTGATCATCGCCATGTTGGTGTGGAGCGCCCGCAGCCGGGGAGTGACGCGGTAGAGAGCGATGAGAAACGCCAGGAGCCCCGGGAGGGCATGCTCGCCGCCCCTGCCCAGGGCGAGGTACCCGCCCAGGAGGAACACCCCGGCTCCCGCCACCGTCAGCGTGTCGCTGATGGGTTCGATGCTGTTGCACCACAGGGTGGCCCGGCGCTGATGGGCCACGGCCCCCTCCGCCAGCCGCTGGACGGTCCGAATGGACTCCTCCCGGCGCGCGAAGCTGTGCAGCAGCCGCGAGGCCTGCAGGAACTCCGTGGCCCGCTGTGAAAGCTGCGCCGAGGCATCGCTCATCCCCTGGGCGTGGCGGAGAACCGTCTGCAGGATCCTTCGGAAAATCCGGGAGATCAGCAGGTACCCCGCTGCCGCGGCCAGGGTCATCGGCCAGGAGATCCAGAGAAGGATGGCGGTGTAGCTGAGCACCATGAGGGCCGTGCGGGCCATCTCGTTGAGCCGCCCCACCGCGTCGTTCACCGACTGCGTCTGGCCGAGGGTGTGCGTCAGGTCTCCAAGCGGATAGGCATTGAACCGGGGGAACGGCATTCGGAGCAGACGAGCGTAGACCCGCTGGAAGGCCCGGGCGTGGACGCGGCTCTGGAGGTGCACCGAAGCGGTTTCAGCGATGAACTGGAATCCGGAGCGGAGGAACTGGGCCAGGATGGCCAAGAGGACCAGACCCAGGAAAAGAGCATCCCGTCCGTATTGCCGGACCCCCGCGTCGAGCCATCCCCCCAGGGATCCAAGGGAGGAGGCGAGGGTTGGGCCGGAATCGGCCAGAACCTGGAGGGCGACGGCGAGAATCCCAAACGTGCTCCCTTCGAAGAGAGCGCTGAGGGTGTTGCTGGTGATGTTGAGGGCGGCGTGCCACTTCCAGGGACGGATGAGATCCCAGAGGAGCCAGAGGAGGCTCACGTCCTGGAGGAGGCCCTTCTTGTAATACGAAGGTATCATTGAGGTTAAATTGGTTTGTTCAAATGATGAACATCCCATATTCGAGGAGGGATGTCAAGCGGTTTTGGTTCTGCGTTCAGATGGAGGGGAGGAGGTTCTTCGGACGGAGGATCATTTGCTGCAGGGGTGTCAGCCCCCGATGGACATCGGGGTGGATGCCCGAGAGCGGCTCGACATGCCGCCCGGCGGTGTATTGGAAAACCCACGCGTCGCGGCGCGCGCTTAAGTTCTGATTCCCCGCATGGATCCCGTTCGTGTCGAAGAGGATCGCGGTGCCGCTCTCTCCGGCGCAGCGGATGGGCCGGCCGTAGCGCAGGGCCGTTTCGTCGGGGATCCGCGTCTCGCCGTAGCCGGCGTCTCCCCTCTTGAACCGGTGCCAGACGACATGGGTCCCGGGGATGTAATCCATCCGCTGTCCTTCGGGATCGACGTCACTCAGCAGGATGTAGATCTTCACCTGTTTCCGGTTGGCGTCGTGATGCCACTGGAAAGGCCCGATCTTCTTGCCGCCGGGATCCGGATCGAGGCGGAAGCCGTAGGTCATCGAGAGGACGATGGGCTTCCCCCAGTAGTAGGCAGTGAGAGAAAGCAGGAGGGGGTCCACGGCGGCCGCGCTGAAGGCGAAGGAATCCCGGAGCAGAACCCCCCGGGCCTCGGTCAGGTTGATCCGCCCGATGGAATCGGCCCGGCCCCGCGGGGCAAAGCGCTCGAAATCCTCCCGCATTCTTGTGAGCGTTTCCCCCTGGAAGTACCGGGGCAGAATCAGCAGTCCGTCCCGGCAGAATTGCCGGGCCTTCTCCTGGAAATCCGGCCGGGAAAGCTCCTCCACGAGGAGGCGGCGAAAGGCCGCGCTCGGGCGCTCGTAAACGTACCGCTGGTACAGATCGTCCAGCGCGTAGTAGGCGGATCGGATCATCGGGGGTGTCAAACGGCGAACGCCCGGACGCTGCGGGCGTAGATCGGGATCCTGCTCATGGGGATCGGCCCGCCGGTGCGGAGAGACCGATGGAATGCGCTGAGCACCGCCACGTTCGCAATCCCCTGAAAAAAAGTGGCCGGAAGGTTTTCAGCGCGGCCGTCCCGCCGCGCGGCCAGCAGCCGGAGTTGATACGAAAGCGTCTCCAGGGCCAGGGACTCCAGGTTCTGGCGGGACAGTATGCGAGCTCGGGGCACGCGGCTCCTCCCTGGGGGGGGGCGCTGAGGCCGACGCTCCAGCCACAGGGTGCCGTTGCGGTACGTCAGGATGGAGCCGGCGCTGAGGATCCTGCCGTAGTGGGCCATGGGCGCCGCATAGGAGGTGTGGATCGAGCAGAGCGGGCCGCTGCGCATCCGCAGGATCATGGAACAGGTGTCGGGCGCGGTGCCGGTTCCCGCCCCATTCACCGCGCGGCCCCACACCGATTCCACCGGGCCGAAGAGGAAATGGGCGATGTCGATCCAGTGGATCCCCTGCGTTTCCATGGGACCGATGGGGTGAGTGCCCCTCCGGGAGCGCCAGGAGCGACGATAGGCGGGTTTATGGGCAAAGTCATGGGTGAGGTGGAAGTCCGCCGCGATGACGCTGTCCTCCCCTTCCCTGTCGAGGATCCGCTTCGTCTGCTGAACCCAGGGATACAGGCGCCAGTTGTGCGTCACGACGAGGCCCTTCTGGAAGGAGGGGGGAAGGGCCCGGGCCAGATTCCGGCACTCCTCGAGGGTTGCGGCCACCGGTTTTTCCACGAGGACTGCGCCGCCGAAGCGGCGCGCCAACAGGCGGAGGTAGCCCGGGTGCGTGGGGGTGGGCGAGCCGATCAGGACGGCGTCCGAGGAGGACAGCAGCTCTTCCAGGTCATCCGTCTGGCGGTGGGGAGAGGCCGGGTCCTGGCGGCTGCGGCGCGGGTGGTAGCAGGCGCTCACCCTCCAGCCCGCAGTCCGAGAAGCCGCCCGGGCCCACAGCGCCGCCTGTCCCCGAATCCCGATGATCCCCAGGCGCATGTCAAACGATCCCGGAGCAGCGGTTGCAGGGCGTGAGGGTGTTCTTCCGGGCCGTCCGATGAAGCTCTCTCTGCCGCTGGGCCTCGTTCCCCAGCCAGATCTCCTTCACCGTGGTCCGCTCGTCCACCCGCCCCAGGGAAAGGAGACTCTTGTAATCGATGTCGCAGGGATTGCAGACCCCGTCCCACCAGACGTACATCCTCTCCCAGAGGACGCCGCAGGGGGCGCTGACTTCGGAGAGGGGGGCGCTGTAGGAATCCCAGAAGGGCCAGGCTCCGTGGAGGGCGACCTGGTCGGCGTACTCCGACCAGAAGGCGCGGATCTTTTCCTGGTCCTGGTCATCCCGGAAGATCGTGCCGCTCACGCGCGTGGTGGTGCGGCTGCGGGGGAAGTGCGCGGCCCGGATCTCTCGGAACCGCCGGACGTTCTCCAGCACCTGCGCGAACTTGGCGCCTTTGCGGATCTCCTCGTACTGCGCCGGTTCCGCCGAATCCAGGGAGAACACCACCACGTTGGGGTCGGCCTCGAGGATCCGGCGGCAGAGCCGCTCGTCGAGCCGCGTGGCGTTGGTGTTGACTTTCACGTCGAGGATCCGGGCGGTGGCATAGCGGAGGAGCTCGGGGAAGGCCGGGTGCAGGGTGGGCTCGCCCCGCGAGGCGATGACCAGGGAATCGCACCGGTTCTGAGCCATCTCGTCGACGATCCGCCGGAACAGGGCCGGGTCCATCCGGCCCATCTGCTTCCGGTCCGATGAGAAGGAGAGGTCCGACTGGAAACACATCTGGCAGCGGAGGTTGCAGATCGAGGTCGGTTCCACGCAGAGGACGATCGGGAAGTCGTTGAGGATCTGCCGCCGCGGGTACACCTTGAACTTGTAGCGGTACTCCACGAAGCGCGGCCACCGGTCCCGGGCCATCTTTCCCATCTGAGTCAGCTCGTCGGTGGAGAGGACGAATCGGGGGATGAGCGCGTCGCGGCCGGAGACGGCGGTTTCCCGGAGCTCGGGGTCCTTCTGCTGGGCGCGCAGGTCCTCCTGGGCGGCGCGCAGCTCCGGCGTCAGGGACGCTCCGCCCACCCCCTCGAGGCACCGAAGAACCTCCTCCAGGGAAACCCCGGGGAAGGAAGCGATGGTGATGCGCCGCTCTTCCGGCTCCCGCGCGAAGCGGTAGGCGGCGGAGGGCTGGGTCATGCGGGGCTCCGGGCGCTTTCCACGGGATGAAGATACCGGCTGCCCGAAAGGGTGTCAATGGGGCGCGCCATCTGCCGGAGCCATATCTCCAGGGTCAGCAGGAGCCAGATCGGCTGGCTCCAGTCGCTGCGCCGGTCCAGATGCTCCTGGAGGAGCTTCTGGACCGCCTCGAACCGGAGGTACCGGTAGATCCGGGCTTCCGGGGATCCCAGGAGATCCCGCATCGGCTCCCGCCACTGCCCCCGGAACCACGCGCCCAGCGGCGCACCGAAGCCGGCCTTGCCCCGGCGACGGATCGCCGCCGGCACCAGCCCTTGGAACGCCTGCCGGAGAATCCATTTGGAGATGTTCCCGCGCAGCTTCAGGTCATCCGGCAGGCGGAAGGCCCACTCCACCAGCGCCGTGTCCAGGAAGGGGGAACGGGTTTCCAGGCCATGCGCCATGCTGCATCGGTCCATCTTCACGTGGAGGTCGTTGGGCAGGTACTCCCGAAAGTTCAGCTCGAGCAGAGGGCGCAGGCCGACATTCACGCTGCCTCCGGTGGGGGGCGGCAGGTAACGCCGCCAGACCGAGGGCACGGCAGAGGCATCCCTTGGCTGGAGGAGAAACCCCTCCGGCGGGTCGAGATAGCCGGTCGCTTTCAGCAGCCGGAGGGGGAAAGGCTCCTGTGCCAGCGCCAGGAACTTTGCCGCGCGCCCGAGAATGGAGCGGACATGGAAAGAGGCCCCTGCCCTTCGGGAGAGGCGGCGCCCCGCTCTCCTGAGCCAAAGGGGGATCCGCTCGGCCAGGAGTGCCGCCCTGAAGCGATCGTATCCGGCGAAAAGCTCGTCCCCGCCGTCGCCGTTCAAGGCCACCGTGACGTGGCGCCGTGTCAGCTGGCACAGGAGATAGGTGGGCAGGGCCGAAGAGTCTCCGAAAGGCTGGTCGAAATGCCAGACCAGCCGCTCGAGGAGCTCGAAAGGCTGGGGAGAGACCCGGAAGAGCGTGTGCTCGGTTCCGAAGCGGCGTGCGGCGAGTTCCGCGAAGGGGGTTTCGTCGAACCGGGGGTCTCCCTCGAAGCCGATGCTGAAGGTGCGAACGGGCCGGCCGGGGGAGAGTCGCGACATGAGGCCCACGACCAGCGTGGAGTCCAGTCCTCCGCTGAGGAAGGCGCCCAGCGGAACGTCCGAGATCAAGCGCCGCCGCACCGCCTCCGAGAGCAGATCCCGGAGCTGTTCTTTCGCCTCGCCCAAGGAGGGGGGGCGGGTTTCCGAGGGAGCCGGGAGCGCCCAGTAGGATTCCGGAGCCGGGTCCGCGTCGCCCGCGCGGAAGAGGATTCGGCTTGCGGGAAGCGCCTGCCGGATCTCCCGGTAGCAGCCCCGGCCCGGAGGGGGATAACCCAGCGCCAGCAGGTGCGGGAGGACCGAGGCGTCGATCTCGCGCGGAACGTGGGGATGCGCGGCCAGCGCCTTGATCTCCGAAGCGAAGGCCAGGCACCGGCCGTCGGTCCACCAGTACAGGGGTTTTTTCCCGGTGCGGTCGCGGGCGAGGAGGAGCTCCCTCCGGCGGGAATCCCAGACGGCGATGGCGAACATCCCATCGAGCCGGTGGATCGCCTCCGCTCCCCATCGCTCGTAGGCGCGCAGGATCACCTCCGTGTCTGAACGGCTCCGGAAGACGGCCCCCCGCGATTCCAGCTCCGAACGGAGCTCCAGGAAATTGTAGATCTCGCCGTTGAAACAGACCCAGAGGCCCTTCCCCTCGTCCGCCATCGGTTGGCGGGCGGCTTCGGAGAGGTCGATGATCTTCAGACGGCAGTGGCTGAGGCCCACCCCCGGACCGGGCTGGACGGCGACCTGCTCGTCGGGCCCGCGGTGGCGCAGGAGACTGCACATCCGGGCCATCTCTTCCGGTGGGACCCCCTCCCCGTCCCAGTGGATGATTCCCGCGAATCCGCACATCAGCGCTTAGATCCAGCCCCGGAGCCGGTAATAGGCGATCCCCGCGGCCTCATGGAGGAGGCCCCACAGCTGGCGGGGGCGGATTCCCCAGCCGCGGGCGTAGTAGCGGCCGCTCCGCGCCGGGGCGTGCAGGATTTCCAGCTCCGGCGCCTGCCGGGCGAAGGTCAGGGCGGCCCTCTTTCCGTGGTAGGGGGAAGTCACGAGGAGCAGGCGCCTCCAGCCGTAGGAGGCCGCCAGCTCCTTCACCCGGAGGACGTAGTCGCGCGTGGAGCCGACACGGGTCTCGATCAGGATCTGCGGCGCCGGGACGCCCAGGTCGCGGGCCATCGCCGACATGACGTCCGCTTCCCGGAAGGTCCAGGTGAAACCCGAGACGAGGACGAGCGGCTCCGCGTATCCCTGCCGCCGCAGTTCGACGCCGCGGAGGAGACGCTCCTGATATCCCTCTTCCGGCTGGCCGGACTCCCCCACCCCGCCGGCGAAGACGATGATGGCATCCGCCGGGCCCACGGATTCCCGGACCTGAAGCGGCCGGGCCGCCCACCAGGCCACTGGGGTCCCGAAGAGGAGGGCCATGCCCGCCGCCGCTGCCGCAGCCCAGCGGAGGATGCCCCGGGACATGCGCATGCTTCGCTCGAGATTCTTCGCCCATTCCTCTTCCCGCCGGAACGCCTTCTCGGCGGCGGCCTCCCGGATCAGCCCCTGCATGGCGGCGATCCGGGCGCTCCAGGCGTTGTCGCGGGCGGCGTCGGTCCGCCGACGGCGCAGGTCCGGCGTGTCCCGCTCCAAGGCGCGGCGGAGAGCCAAACGGAAGTCTCGGGAATCGCCGCCAATCTCGACCAGGCCGCCGTAGCGCTGGTTGAAAGCCGCCACCTCGGGGAGGGCCGTGGAAACCACGGGCTTGCCCATGGCGAGGTATTCGTTCAGCTTCGTGGGATAGACGCTGCGGGTGTACTCGGTCAGGCGGTACGGGATGATCCCCGCGTCGAAATTCCCGACGTAATGGGGGATCTGGTCGTGGGGCCTCTGGCCCAGAAGGACGACGTTCTTCTCGCCGCGGAGCTTCTCCACGGGGGTCTGCAGGGGGCCCACGAAGACGAAGGAGTATTCCGGGTGGGCGCGCGCCGCCTCGCAGATGAGGTCCTGGTCCAGCCACTGGTGGAGCCCGCCGACGTATCCGACGATCGGGCGCCGGAGCCCCTCGAGCTCCGGCGGGCTCGACGGGGGCGCCTCGCGGGCCTGCTCGAAATGGGCCAGAGAGACCCCGAAGGGAAACAGGTGGACCCGGCGGGCGGCCCGGGAGGCGTATCCCTGGAGCCGGCGGGAGGTCACGAAGACCAGGTCCGCATCCTTCAGGAGCGCCTGTTCGCTGGCGGCGATCCGTCGGGCGGCGGGGGTGCTGTCCACGAAGCTGTCGATGCAGTAGTAGATGAGCAGCCGGTGAGGGATCCGGCGGATCATCTCCAGCGTGAGCGGCGTTGGAAGGAACGTCCAGCAGACCGGGCTGTGGAATTCCATGATCTGCATCCATCGGCGCAGAGAGGAGAGCAGGACCTGGCGGTTCGCCCAGCGGGCTGGGCGGGAATACGGGAACGGAAGCACCAGAGGCGAGAAGACGTAGAGGTTTCTCTCAATCTGAGAGAAGCCGCGGATGCTCCGCCGCCATTTCCCCAGCCGGTGTTGAATCCTTGGGAAGTCCTGGAGGCGGGGTCCCCGGACGCCGGTATTCTCAACAAAGAGCACGCGGTGGCCTTGACGGGCCAGGGTGCTCATGATCTCCTGGTGCCCCTGCCAGACGAAGTCCCAGTCAATGGAGGAGAAGCAAAGGATGTCCTCCTTGGGGGCGGGCAGCGGCGGCGCCGGCGCGGAGGCCGCCGCCCCGGCGGCGCGGGAGCCGGCCGGCCGCAGCGCGGAATCCAGGACTTCGAGGAAACGGGGCGTGATCGCCTTCAGGGAATAGCGCTTCTCGATCGTGCGCTGTCCCTCCGCGGCCAGGCGCCGGCGCAGCTCCCCGCCCTCCAGGAGACGGGTAAGCTGCCCCTCCCACTCTTCCGGGGTGCGGGCCAGGAGGCCGTTGACGCCGTGCCGGAGGATCTCCCGGTTCATCCCGACGTCGGCGGCGAGCACCGGGACCCCGGAGGCCATGAACTGCAGCGCCTTGTACCCGCACTTCCCCCGGGACCACTCGTCGTCCCAGAGAGGATAGACCCCGACGTCGCACCGGCGGAATTCTTCCGCTTCGGTCTGCAGGTTCCAGGCGCGGCAGTCCATCTCCACGCCGGGGATGCGCAGGGGCTGCTCGGCGCCGATCACCTTCAGGCGGAACGGCCGGCGGCGCGCGATTCGCTCGAAGATGGGAGCCAGCCCGAAAAGGTACTTGGCCGTGCTGGGGGAACCGATCCAGCCGACCGTCAGCGGATCCTCTTCTTCGCGGGCAGAGGCCGGGAAATAGCGCTCCGTGTCCACCGGGGTCGGGATGCAGTGGACGGAAGGGTTGAACCGGCTGGCGTAGGCGGTCAAGAAAGAGTTTCCCGCGACCACATGATCGGAGAAGGAGACCAGGCGGGAGACGCTGGAGGGATTCTCCAGCCGGCCGATGAAGCCCCGGTTCTGCCGGTGGGGGAGGAAGATCGCGTCGTCAAAGTCATAGAGGACCGGCACCCGCAGGCGGCGCAGCCGCTCCAGCAGAAGATCCATCACGGGCCGGATGCCCAGGGGGAACAGCTCGCGGTGGATGAAGACCAGGTCGCACCGCTCCTTGACGAGCACTTCCCATCGCTGGCGCGTCCCGGCCAGGAACCACGCCATCTTGCGCTCCCATCGGTCCCGGGAGTAGATCTCCGGCAGCGCGGCGGAGGGGAAAAAGCAGTGGAAGAGGCTCTCATGGCCGAGCCGGCGGAGGACCGGTTCGTAAGCGAGGACCCGGTAGCGGGTGGAGGCGACCTCCTTCGGGTGCGTGGCGAGAAACAGTATCTTCGCCATCAGCGGCGGGGAAAGAGGAGCCGGAGAAAAACGCTTCCCTCGCGGACCGATTCCCATCCCCCGCGGCATCCCAGGAAGGCCAGGCCGGTCAGAAGGAAGAGGACCCTCAAGCCGATCCCGGCTGCGCCCACCTCGCGCCGGAGCAGCCAGAGGGTGAGGGCGTTGGCGCAGACGGCGCAGACCATGAGCACCCCCGCCAGTCGCAGCGGCGCCTGGAGCCACGCCTCCTTCCACCGCCGCGCCCCCGGGGAGGAAATCAGGCGTGTCAGGAATCGGTTCAAGCGTACGCCGGCGGCTCCGCGGACCCGGCGCGCCAGGGAGACAAACCGGCTTCCCTCGAGATACTCCCGCCCTGCGCTCATCCGCTCCGGATCCTCATCTCGGGGCGGTTGGGATCCGGTTCGCGGTGGACGACCGCTGTGAACGGATGGCCGTTGAGCGACAGACGCACGGGAAACTCGGAGAGCAGCGGCTGGTTGTTGTAAAAGTAGCGCTTCCCCCCCGAGATCTCCGCGACCTCTCCCAGGAGGGCGATATCGGCGATGACGTACTCCTTCCCCCGCTGGTCCGGTGTGGGGTTGGAGCTCAAGGCGCTCATCGGACCGCGCTTGAGCACGCGGACAATCCGGGGATCCTGCGCCGCGGAACCTTCCCCTGCGGGAGACGAGATCGATTCCAGCAGATCGGCCTCCGCCCCCGTCAGGTCGGTGAAGGCGCAGGCCATGACGACGGTCACCGTGGGCCGCGGCGGGGGTTGAAACAGCTCAACCGGCCGGGAAGCCGTCGCGGCGGCGGCCCCGCCGGGGTTCTGCAGGCGGACCGGGTAGCTCCCGGGAGGCAGCTCGGGCGGCGCATAGGAGAGGACCATGTCCGACCCGTAGTACTCCGTGCTCAAGGCCGGCACCCCCCCGAACGTCACCTGCAGCCCCTGTTTGAAATTCGAGCCCGTGATCCGCACCGCATCGCCCGGGGCGCATCGCTCCGGGAC
>CAYJUA010000001.1:0-73028 GCA_964373295.1 uncultured Planctomycetia bacterium | reverse complement strand
CGACCTCAGCGGCGTCTCGGCTGCGCACGGCGTGACCGCCGTGATCTCCGGCGGAAGGGGCTGCAGAATCCGGATGCCGAAGGGAACCAGGGGCGCCAGGCAGAGGAAGAAAAGCAGGAGGAGCAGGTCCACGACGCTCCAGCGCCCCCCCAGGCGGCCTTGCCGGTCGAGGAGGCTCATCCGGCAGCCTCTGCCCTTCCCCACAGGAAGAGCCGAAGCCCCAGGGAGCCCAGGGTGAGGGCCAGAGGGGTCAGCATGTCCCGGAAACGGAAGAGCGTTCCCACGTTCCCGTTCGTGATCGCCCCGATGAGCAGCCAGAGGGCCAGCACCAGCACCAGGAAAATTCCCTGGGGGCGGACTCCCACGGCCGCCCATGCGCCCAACCCGGCGAACGCAAGGATGAAGTACCAGAGAATCATCTGCGGGTAGGCGGCCAGGAGAAAGCCGTTCTCCACGCGGCCGGGCAGCGGCTCGGCCGCGTAATGGAAGAGGGCCTTCGCCGTCCAGCGGAGGAGGTTCCCCGGCTGTGTCTCCATCTCTCCGCGGGCCAGCCGGGCCCGGCCCTCCTCGCCGTAGTAATGGTCGGGCAGAATCCGGTAGCTCATGCCGGGGTCCTCCAGGTACCGCGCGTGGCAGAGGAAGGCGCCGGCGAGCCCCCTGTGGAGCAGGGGCCGACCCACCCACCCGGCGGCCAGAAGCGCCACGACGACCCCGAGGCGCCACGCCGCCGGCTGGCGCACACTGACCCAGACGGCGGCGAGCCAACCCAGCACCAGGACTGTGGTGTAGGCCGGAAAACGCAGGGCCGCATGAGCGGCGATCAGGGCCGCGCAGGCGGCCGCCCACCGGAGGGCCGCTCCCCGCCGCCGGGCGGAGGCGAGTTTGGAAAGGCCCAAGAGGAGCAGCAGAGAGACGAGCATCAGGAGCGGCTCTTTCATGTTGGACAGGGACCATAAGATCAGCGACGGGTAGAAAGCCGTCAGCGCAGCCGCGCAGCGCGCCACCCAGCGGAGCCGGAAACATTCCCAAGCGAGGAAAAAGACCAGCGGCCCCAGGAGGGCTCCCAGAACAGCGTTGAGCCATTTCACGGAGATGGGGCTGAAGCCGAAGAGCCGGTAGAAGCCGCCGATGGCGTAGAGGTAGGCGTTGCGCCCATAGCGGTTGTTCAGGTAGGCCATGAGGGTTGGGTTTTGCTTCCCCTGCGCGTATTGGGCCAGGGCGTAGCCGCGCTCGGAATAGTCGTCGCTGTCGGAGAGCTTGAAGAGCCCGCGGCTGCGGTCCACCACCCGGGCCGTCCCCGGGATCGATTCCTCCAGGCGGAACGGCGGTTGCCCCTCGACCCTCCAGGCGATCAGGTCCAGCCCGAGGGACAAGGCCGAACGCAGGAGAAAGCCCGACAGAAAAAGGATGACGAGGAAGCGGCGGTCCCGGGCCTGCCCGCTTCTCCAAAGCGTAGCGGCCGCGAGAAACGCCAGGACGGCGATAAAACCGCCTCCCGGAGAGCAGGCCGCCAGGGCGCCGATGAGAAGGCCGAGGAAACCGGCGGAGAGCGCGACCCCGGAAGCTCTCATCGGGAGCTCACCGCGTAGCGCGGCTCGCGGACAATGGGCCTGCCCAGCACGCGTCCCTGGAACGCGTTGCCGTTGATCCTGAATTCCACCGGCTCGCCGTGCCGGAGGGGTCGGCCCCGGTAGGAGAAGAGGAATTCCCCGTCCCGGTATTCCACGGTCCCCACCAGGCCGGCGTTGACCTGTAGCCGGTTTCGGGAGAAGGAGATCTCCTCCTTCCGCGTCAGGTTCGTCTCCGGCGAATCGGAGGTGAGGAGCTGGACGTATTCCACATCCGCATTCTCAATCGGGACCTCTCCGGAGCTGATCCTCCTCAACAAGGAGGCGGCCCTGGGCCTAACCGACTCCAGCTGGATCACCACGGCCAGCGAAACGGTCTTCCTGCCAAGAATGTGGATGAGATCATCGGAGAGGGCCTCCTCGCCGGCGCGGGCGTTCACCACCTTCAAGCGGACTGTCCCCGGGGGAAGCAGCCCCCGGGGGACCTTTGCCCGGAGCAGGGATTCGTTCACATACTCCACGCGGGCGAGGCGCGCCTCCCCCAGGAAGAGAGCCGGATCCTCCTGAAAACGGGCGCCGGAGATCTCCAGGGTAACCTCCTCCGCGGCGGCGAAGATGGCGGGCGAGACGGAACGGATCTCCGGCTTCCAGACGGCCAGGAGGGGGAGGATGGCGACCCCGCTCTTCCGGGGGCCCACGACGATGGGGTGGTACCACCCCGCCGGCAGGTCGGCGGGGACATCCGCCTCGAGCGAATCGGAGGTCACCAGGGCGGGCCGTCCCAGGTCTACCGTGGAGAGCTTCACCCGGCAGTCCGGCTGGAAACCCGATCCCCGGATCCGGATCCTCCTGTCCTGCCCCACCACCAGGCGGGTGGGCGTGACGGAGCGGATCTCGATCTCCTTGAGCCCCGAGACGTTGTAGGCGAAAAGCAGGGGAGGGACGATCAACGCGAGGAGGAACCCCGTGACCAGAAGGTCCAAAAGGCTTACCCGGCCCCACAAGCGGCCGCGGCCGTCGAGGATTCTCACGGCGCGGCCTCCGGACCGGGGGCAAGCCACCTCCAGAGGCCCGTGCTGGCGAGGATCAGAAGAAAGGGGGTCACCATGTCGCGGATCCGGAAGAGCAGTCCCACGTTGCCGCCGGCAAGCGCCCCGATGAGGATCCACACCGCCAGGGTGGTCACCAGGAAGCCCGAGCGCTGAAAATTCCGTCGGAGGCAGAACCAGGCGCCCAGAAGCGCGAAGGGGAGGAGGCCGTACCAGAGGATCATCTGGGGATAGACCGCCGCCAGCGAGATCTCGCCCATCCGGGCCGGTGTCGGCTCCAGCAGGTAATGGCTGACCGCCCTCCCCATCGTGGCCAGCAGGACCGGCACATCCGTCATGATCCGGGGGGCTTCCTGGTAGAGATCGTTCCGGTAGAACGCCTCCGGGAGGTACCGGGAGGTCTGCGTGTGGGGGTTGGACACGAAATCCACGTTCCCCAGGTGCCTGTAAAAAGCGAACGTGAGCTTCTCAAAGAGCCGGGGCCACAGCAGGACGACGGCCGCGCACCCGGCCCCGAGGGCCGCCAGGCGCCCGACCCAGTGGATCCGGCCCAACCCATAGGAAACGGCCGCGCAGCCCACGAGGGCCCAGGAGAAACCGGCGTCGGACCGCAGGGTCATGTGGAGAAGAATCCCCGGGATGACGAGAGCTCCGTACAGCAGGGCGCCCCTCGCCGTGCGGGCCTGCTGGATCTTCACGATGAGCAGGAAGAGAAGGGCCGTGAGCGTGATGAAGCTCGGGTCCTTCAGGTTCGTTGCCGACCACAGCACCAGGGAGGGCAAAAAAGCCGCCAGCAGGGCCGAGGCGCGTGCGACCCACCGGCTGATGCAGGCCTGCGCCAGGAAGAAGACCAGGGGAGCCAGGAGCGCCCCGATGAGCCCGTTGATGAACTTGACGGAGATGGGGCTGAAGTCGAAGAGGTAGTAGAAGAGGGCCATGACATAGAGATAGCCGTGGGGCCGGGGCTTCTTGAGGCTCAGGAAAAGGACCGTCTCCCGCTTTCCCCGGGCGTATTCGCTCAGGGCATAGGCGCGGTCCGAGAAGAAATCGCTGTCGCCCAGGTTGAGGTAGCTGCGGGTGCGGTCCCGGATGTTGATCTCCCATCCCTGCACCGCCCCCACCTTGCCGGGCCAGCGCTCCCCTGCGAGCAGCGATCCAAGATCCAGCCCCAGTGAAAAAAACACCCGGACCAGGAAGCCCGCGAGAAAGAGGCCGACGACGAACCGACGGTCCTCCCTCCGGGCGCAGGCCCTCAGCGCCAGAGCGGTCAGGCCCGCGAGGAGGAGGATGAAGATGGCCCCGGGCGAAAAAACCGCCGCCGCGCCGAAAAGGAGGCCCGCTGCGATCCACCACGCCCTACCGGCCATGGCCGTTGCCTCCCCCCTCGAACCGCCCGGCGAACGAGATCCGGGGAACGGCCCAGGCGTTGCGCGCCCGGCGCCAGGGAAGCCCAAGGACGTACGGCAGGACCTGAGGCGAGGTGCGGATCGCCCGGGTCGTCCAGCGCAGGCCCTGCGCCCAGTTGCCGTTGCGCACGCATCCGCCCCCCAGCATCGCGTAGAAATGGGCCCAGACCCGCGGTTCCCAGGAGCGGACCTCGGGATCCAGGTCGTTCTCCCGCGCGAAGAACCGCTTGAGGAAACGGATGCCCGACTCGATGTGGATGTCGACGTCCCGGCTCTGGTTTTTCGGGTAGTGGCGGTACAGCGCCAGGGGCTCCGGGATGGAGCGGATGGTCCCGGCCTTGGCCAGCCGGCAGGCCATGTCCCAATCGGAGAGGATCACGAGGTCCGTGCCGAAGCCCCCCACGGCATCGAGGGCTTCCCGGCGCACCACGACGGTGGAGGAGAAAGCCGGCAGGTTCCGGAACAGGAGGAAATCCTTCAGTGTGTCCCGCTCCGGCCGGCAGACCCGCAGGTCGAAGACGCGGAGCCGCTCATCCACGAGGTAGGCGCTGCACTGCGCCGCGAGGATCCCCGGCTCCCGCTCGAACGCGGCCATCTGCCGCTCCAGCTTGCCCGGCAGCCACAGATCGTCCCCATCCAGCAGGGCGACGTACTTCCCTTTCGCCTGTGCGATCCCCAGGTTCCGCGCGGAGCCGGTCCCGCCGTTCTCCTTGGGGAGGCACCGCACCCGCGTCCCGTACCGGCCCACCACCCCGGCGGTATTGTCGGTGGAGCCGTCGTCCACGACCAGGAGCTCGTAGTCGGTGTAGGTCTGGCGGAGGACCGACTCGATGGCCGGTCCGATGGTATCGGCCTTGTTGTAGGCGATGACCACGACCGAGACGGCCGGGCTCATTGGAGGAACTCCAGGAGGTTGCGCACCGCCCGGAGCTCCATCGCCGCGCGGGAGGACTCGGTCAGCGTGGCCACATGGGGAGTCAGGAGGACCTGGGGCAGCCGGCCCAGCGGCCCGGTGTACGGCTCTTCCTGGAAGACATCGAGGGCGGCGGCGGAAAGGTGGCCCGACTCCAGCGCCGCGGCCAGCGCCTTCTCATCGAGCAGGTAGCCGCGCGCCGTGTTGACGAGGCGGCTGCCTCTCTTCATGCGGGCGATCTCCGGGGCCCCCAGGAGGACCCCCTGCTCCGCCCGTCGGGCGGCATGGAGCGAAACCAGGTCGGACTCCCCCAGCAGCTCCTCCAGGATGCACGCCCGGATCCCCGGCGGCAACTTGGAGGCGTCCATCTGGGGGTCGTGGACGAGCACCGCGGGCCCGAACGGCCGCAGGCAGCGCTCCACCGCCTGCCCGATCCTGCCGAAGCCGACCAAGCCGATCTTCCATTCCGAGAGCAGGTGCCCGGTCTGCTTCTTCCACTCCCCCACGGCCATCTCCCGAACATGCTGGGGAATGTTCCTCGCCAGCGCCAGGATCATCGCGGCGGTCAGCTGGGCGACCGGTTCGGCCGCCTCCTCCGCCGTGGTCAGCACCGCGACCTTCCGGCTGCGGGCCGCCTCGAGGTCGATCGAATCGGTCCCCACCCCGCAGCGGCTGATGCAGCGCAGGTGGGGGAGGGCGCAGAGGATCTGCGCGTCGTACGGCTCCACCCCGGCGAGGACGGCGTCGCTGTCGCCGAGGGCGGCGGCCACCTCTTCCCGGCGCAGCCGACGGCCGAGGGTGTTCCTCCGGATTTCGATCCCCGCCTCGCGGAGGAGGTCGAGCGGCTGATCATCCCACTCGCAGAAGCTCTGGAGGGCGATGTAGACGCGGGGCGCGCTCATCCGGCCAGGACATCCTGGAGGACCGCCTGCTGGAGCGGGTCCTTCTCCAGGAAGCATCGGACCACCGGCAGCTCCCTGCTCTCATTGATCCCCAGGTATCCCTTGTGGAAGAGGATTCCCCGGAGCGGGACATCGTGCTCGAGGATCCTGAACTGGTCGATCGATTCGGCCCTCTCCAGGGGGGTCCGCCCCATCGTGAGGTAGCGTTCGAGGAAATCCTTCCGGTAGCCCAGGATCCCCAGGATCCTGCGCACCCCTTCCCACGGGGCCTTCAACGTCCCCGCAAGATGGGAGAGGTCCCGCGCGCAGAACAGGATCCGGCTGGAGACGGAGACGCCGCACTTGACGACGGATGGGTCGGACAGCTCACCTGCCCGCTCCACGTGCGCCATGGCGTTCCACGCCGGCGCGTCCGGCTCCGATCGAATCCCCCGCGCCATCCGCTCCAGGTCGGCCGGCAGGACGAGCACCTCGTCCCCCTGCACGTTGACGACGTGGGTGCAGTCGATCTTCCGGGCCGCCTCGGCCACCCGGTCCGTGGCCGCAGGGTGGTCGGGGGAGGTCATCACCACCTGGCCTCCGAAGCCCCTGACGGCCCGCGCGATCTCCTCGTCGCAGGTGGCCACCGCCACCTCGGAAAAACCGCGGCAGAGGCAGGCCCTCCGTCGGACGTGCTCCACCATCGGAAGCCCCTCGATCTTGAGGAGGGGTTTCCCGGGGAAACGGCGGGAGGCCATCCGGGCTGGAATAATCGCTGCAATCCTGATGTCGGGCATGCTGGAATCCCCCTACTGAGGCAGTGCCCCGCAGTCGACGTTCAGGCACTGGCCGGTCACGGCGGCCGCGGCGGGGCTGGCTAAAAAGTAGGCCACCTCCGCGACCTCCCTGTCCGTGGGGAGGCGCCCGAGCGCGGTCTGGCCGGAGGCGAACTGCGCCAGGTACCGCTCCACGCCCTTGCCTCCGGCCGGCGAGGCGGGATCGGAAAGGGAGCGCAGGATGCGACGCGTCTTCACGTACACCGGGCAGACGGCATTCACCCGGACACCCTGGGGGCCGAGCTCCTTGGCCAGCGCCTGGGTGACGCCGTTCAATGCGAACTTGGCGGCGCAGTAGACGCTGTTGTTGGCGCTCCCCCGCTTGCCGGCAAGGCTCGAGACGTTGAGGATCACCCCGCCCCGCTTCAGGAACCGGGCCCCCTCCGCGCAGGTCCAGAGGGCGCTGAGCAGGTTCGATCGGAACATCTCCTCCACGAACCGCTCGTCCACGTCCGGCAGGGCTCTCCACAACGAGGTGCCGGCCGAATTGATGATCACGTCCAGGCCCCCCAGACGTTTTCTCGCTCCGCGGAGGAAGAGCCGGGCCTGCTCCCGCCGGCCGGCATCGAGCCGGAAATGGAGGATTCCCTTGGGCAGGCGGGGACCCCGCGGCGAGCGGGAGCAGACCGCCACCCGGTGGCCCCGGCTCTGGAACAGCTCCGCGATGGCCCGCCCGATTCCCCGGTTGCCGCCCGTGACTGCGACGCGCAGCGCGCCGTTTCTCATAGGGTCATGGCGGTGAAACCGCCGTCCACCGTCACCACCGATCCGGTCACGAAGCCGGCCGAATCCGAGGCGAGCCACAGGACCGCCCCGACGAGCTCTTCGGGACGGCCAAACCGGCGCATGGGGGTGTGTCGGAAGATGTCCGCCTTCCTGCCCTTGTCGATGAAATGCTTCATGCTCCACTCCGTGGGGAAAAAGCCGGGCTTGAGGGCGTTCACCCGCACGTTGTACGGCGCCCATTCCCGGGCCAGGTTCTGCGTGAGACTGACGACCCCCGACTTGGCCGCTGAATAGACGAAGGCCTTGGACAGCGGCGGGCCTGCGGAGACCGACGCGAAGTTGATGATGCTGCCCGACCTCTGCCGGAGCATGGTCTCGCCGAAAACCTGGCAGCTGTAGATGAGCCCTTCTACGTGCGCGCCCATGATCCGGCGGATCTCCTGCGGCGTGATTTTAAAAAACGGCGTGGGGGCATTGGCGCCGGCCCCGTTGAGCAGGACGTCAACCCTGCCGAAGCGCCGGAGGATCCGCTCCCGGCATTGGGCGAGTCGGGGCTTGGACGTAACGTCGCACTGCAGGTAGAGCTCCCCCGCCCTCCGGTCTCCCGGCACCCTGCCGGGGGGGAGGGGGTCCAGCACCGCCACCTTCATACCGCGCCCCTGCATGGCCCCGGCCAGCACGGAGCAGAGGTGGCCGGCCCCCCCGATGACCACGGCGGTCTTCCCCCGCAGGTCGAAGCCCTGCTCAGCGGTTCTCATCTCTTCCCCTGGTGAAAGCCGCGCGGGTAGACCGCCGCGTAGTCGATCAGGAGCGTCCCCTTCCGAGGAACGGATCTCCGATCGAATTGATAGGTGCCGGGGTTGTAGGCTTCGAAGGTGAGCGCACTCCCTTCCGCCCGGATCGGGGACCGGACGATCTCCACGCGCTTTCTCTTCCCGGCGACCCAGGAAACATATCCCCCGTACCCTTCCCCCGCCATCCCCCCCACCCCCCAATAGGTATCGAGGTGATTGTGGGGGTCCTTCACCCAGGTGTAAGGGATTTTTTCAGAGAAACTGTACTGGTCGATGAGAACCAAACCCGTGCGGCGGAGGGAGCCGAGGGCCTGCCTCTTCTCCCGCAGCGTTTCCAGGACCGCGTGGTTGATCCGGCAGGAAACGACCTGGTTCCAGGCCGTCGTCTGGCAGACGACCAGGCCCACGCCGGAAAGCAGGGTCAGGAAGGCCGCCAGAAGGACGGGCCGGGAGCCGGTGGCGAAGCGGGCGGCCGCCGCAAGAAAGACGGCGAAACCGATGGAGGACAGGCCGGTGTGCCGGTCCAGGATCCCGTGCCCCATGGCGGCGGGGATCATCAGGAAAATCCACGCCGCGGCCGCGACGCCCAGCGCCCTCCCGGGGACCGGCGGCAGCGGTTTTTTCCGAAGCCACCGATACATCCCCCCGAGGACCAGGGCATCGGCCGCCGTCAAGGCCGCCAGCCAGGGCAGATCCATGGAAGGAAAACGGCCCAGGCCGTAAAGGAGGAACTTCAGCATCTGCCGCCCGAAATAGAGGCTCCCCGCCCCGTCGATGAACTTCGGCCACAACGCGGTTCCCCCCACCCATTCAGGCTTTAGAAGGAAGTCCTGTCCCAGGAGAACGCCGGCTCTCCAGAGCACGTTGAGGAGGATGGGCAGGAGGAAGAAGAGACAGGCCCCCATCTTCTTTTTGCCGTACAGAGCCGCCGTCGCGGCCAGCACAAGGGGAAGGAAGAAGCCCAGCTCGTACCAGAAGAGGGTGAGCGTGTAGCAGGCCAGCGAGGCCCAGAGCCAGGTCCGCCGCGACGTCCTGAGGTAGGCCAGAAAAAAGGCCAGGCTTGCCGCCGTGAAGGTGTAGACGGCGTTGATGTGCGTGTAAGCGACGTAGCTGTAAAGCTGCGCTTTGTTGGGAAGAAGCACGTAGAGCATCGCGCAGGCCAGGCTCAGCCGGGGGTCGCCGAGCAGTTCCCGCATCACGAAATAGACCGACACCGCGAACAGGCTTGCGGCCAGGAAAAGAGGCGCCACCCAGAGCAGCTGGTTTTCCCCGATCCCCCAGTGGAGGACCTGGTGCGAGACCTCGAGAGGCCGCCGGAGCGCCGTCGTCAGATGGTCCCGCACCAGGTCCCACCGGGCCTGCCAGGAAGAGACCGCCAGGTACTGGAAGTCGTCGCCGGACCACGCCGCCCGCTCAAAGGGGAGGAAGTGGGCCAGGAGGTTCAGGCCGACCACCGCCAGAACAGGAAGAAGGATCCCTTGCGCTTGCTTCATTCGGCACGCCCCTCCCCGCCCCTCCCGGGATCCCCGTCCCGGAGGAACAGGAAATCCGCGTAGGTCCCGCTGCGCGACATCGGAGCGATCGCCTCTTCGGGCTCCAGCGGATCCGAGAGGGATCCGGGACGCAGCCTGCGGGCCCGATAGCCCAGGGCCTGCAGGATCCGCGCCAATTCCGAGCAGCTGCTTCCCTGCTGCCGGAGCGCCGAGTCGTCCACCTCCACGCACAGCGCCGGGCGGGATTCCGCAAGAATGTGCCGAGCCCCGGCGATGACCCTCGTCTCCGCGCCCTGGACGTCGATCTTGATCAAGGAAACAGGGGGCGACGGGGTCTGATCCAGCAGGGCGTCCAGCGTCACGGCGCGCACCCGGATGCCCGAATCTCCGAGGCGGTGGTCTCCAGGGTGGTAAGGGTTGAGCGTCAGGAAGGTTTCTCCCCCCCGCTCGGCGGCCGCCGCCCGGTGAAGAAAAACCCGGCCCTCCTCCATCCCGCGGCGCATCCGGCGGCGGAGCCGTTCGAAATTGGCCGGCTCCGGCTCGATGGCGACGACGCGCCCCTCCGAGCCCACCCAGCGCGCGAAGGGCTGGCTGAAAAACCCGATGTTCGCGCCCACGTCCACCGCCGTACTCCCCGGCCGGACGAAGGGGCGCAGGAGGCGCAGCCACGGGGCCTCCACACGCGCCTTGTACCATCCATAGCCCCATTCGTAGAGAGGCACCCCGACCCGGCTCTTCAGCAGGCCCGTGTCAACGGCTGCGCGGTACGTCCGGAGGAGGGCACTCTGAACAAAACCGCCTTCCGCGAGGCTGCTCATCCCTCTTCCCCGCCTTCCAGGATGGGCGCTGAGGGCGCGGCTTCGCGCGGCGCGCCCGCGAGATCCTGCCCCGGTCCGCGCGCGGGCAAGGGCTTCCGGCGGCGGGCCGGTGGCAGCGGACGGAGCGTCTTCACCTGCCAGAACCCATGCCAGCACATTCGGAACAGGTTGAGCGTGTGCCGGAGGGTCTTCATCTTGGATTGGCCCGCCCGCCGCCCCTGGTAGTGGACCGGCAGTTCGCGGATCACCAGGCGCTGCTGGGCCGCGCCGAACAGCAGGTCGTAATCCCCCCACCGGTCCCGGCCCATCGCCATGTGGTCGTAGTCCCACCGGAACATCGCCTTCGTCCCGCAGAGGGTGTCGCTCACCCTCGCCTCCATCACGAGGCTCACCCAGATGGCGAACAGCTTGTTGCCGATGTAGTTGGCCATCCGCATGGAGTTGCGCTCCCGAGGATAGACGAAGCGGGTGCAGTTGACGAATTCGGCGTGGCCCGATGCGAAGGCCTCGTAGAGGGGGCCCAGCTCCGCGGGATGGGTGGTGAGATCCGCGTCCACGATCATGACGATGTCCCCTGTGGCCGCTTCGATGCCTGCCTGGACGGCGCGGCCCTTGCCGCGGTTGGGCGTGTAGCGGACGACCTTCACCTCCAGACCGGGGTTCATCTCCGGCCGGACCGCCTGCGCGGTCCCATCGGTGGATCCGTCGTCCACGAAGATCAGCTCGGTCCGCAGCCCCAGCCTCCTCGTCTCCCGCACACAGCGCTCAACGTTGCCCGCCTCGTTGTGGCAGGGGACGATGATCGACACCGAGTAGTCCTTTCGGACCGGCGGGATCTTCCGGGCGGTGATCAGCTGGGTCGAGCAGAGCAGGTTCAGGAGCGGGATCCGGGGGAGGAGCCAGTTCACAAGAGGGGTCAGGAGGGGGATGAATTTCGGGAGGGGCAGCGCCATCCGGGAGTCCACCACGTCGAACCCGTGCAGGGCCAGCATGTTCTCCAGGTCCTTGTTGGTGATGAACAGGCGCGTGCATTCCGGCATCCGGAGCCCCCAGGAGCTGGCCAGGTGGAAGATGGGGGACCAGAGGGGGTTCCCGGTGGCGATGAGGACCCGGCCGTTGTCGCGCAGACAGGCGTGGATCTTGTCCAGCACGGCGCTGATGTCCCACGTGTACTCGAGCGTGTTGACGCACAGGACCACGTCGTATTCCCTCCGCGGCTCGAACTCCTCGATCCGGGTCTCCTCGAAATCGAAGGCCGGGTGGTCGACGGCGGCTCGGCGGATCATCTCTCCGCTGAGGTCGATGCCGGTCCCTTCCCGGGGCTCGAGCGCCGCGAGGGTGTCTCCCCGCCCGCACCCGAGGTCCAGGATCCTCCGCCCCGGCGGGACCCGGGAGCGGCACCAGCGGATCAGCTGGTTGTTGTAGTAGGCGTTCACACCCTTCCAGCGGAGGTAAGCGGGCGCGATGGAGTCGAAATGCCGCCGGATCCGCTCGTGGTGGGCCTGTCGGCTCATACCGGAGCCTTTTCAAAGACCAGAAGCATCCGATAGCCGAGCCACCGGCCGAGCCAGTTCCCGAGCCAGCGGTCCGCCCGCAGCAGCCCGCGGGCGAACCCGGGAGGGATCAAGGACCACGGCCGGAACCCGCCGGTGAGGGGGTAATAAAACAGGTCGAAGGTTTTCATCGTCTGGAGGCGCAAGGGCCGGATCAGGGCTTCGGTGCGGGCGCGGTTGCCGTCAAACCACAGCGTGGCCCGGGCGTTGTTCTCGCGCTCGAACCGGCCGGCCAGGCTGTAGGGTTCCCGCATCAAGCAGGCCTCGTGGTGGAGGTAATGCCACGGGATCCAGGAGCCCAGGCTCACGTAGGGGTCGATCAGGATCAGCCGTCCGCCGGCCTGCAGCACCCGCGCCGCTTCTCGGAAGAACCGGAGCGGCTCCTCCAGGTGGTGCAGCACATCGAGTCCGATCAGCCCGTCCACCGACCCGTCGGCGAACGGCAGCCGCTCAGCTGCGGTCACCACATCCACCCAGGGGGTAGGAAAGATGTCGGTCTGGATCACCCCGGGGATCGACTCCTTCAGGCCCCCGCAGCCGGAGCCCAGCTCGACCACCTTCCTTCCCCCGGGAGGGAGGTGGTCGCGGACTTGGGCATAATAGTCCGCCTTCAGGATCCTCAGCGAGGGTTTCCGCTTCCAAACCTGCCGCTCGTATTCGAGCCGTTCCCGGGGATACATGTTACGCCACCGCCCGCCGGAACTTGAACTTGAGCGAGCGGATGAGTTCCTTCCGCATCGCGCGGAGGTATTTCCCCAGCCGGTTGTCGTTGTGGGGGGTCTCCCCAAACGTCTCCCGGAGGACCCCGATGAGCAGGTGGGGGCGCAGGAGGTAGCGGATCGCGTAGAAAAGGAACATCCCGCCGACCGAAATCGCCGTGATCTGGACGTCGCTGAACCGGTCGTTGAACGACGTCTTCTTCCGGCCGAACGCGGGGAAATCAAACAGCGACCAGAGGAAGGGATCGTCCAGCTGGATCTTCTTCTGCTCCAGCAGCTCGTTGAACAGGCGCGTGGAGGGCTCCGGCGAGAAGACGTTGACGCTGACCGTCTTGATCCCCATGACGGCGCACCGAACCAGGGCCCCGTAGGTGTTGAGGATGTGCTTCCAGCGCTCGTGGGGAAATCCAATGATGAAGAAGCAGGAGACGCCGATCCCGGCTCGGATCGCGTCGCGCGCAGAGGCAAACATCTTCTTCAGGTTGACCTGCTTCTTGATGATCTTCAGGGTCTCCTCGTCCCCGGACTCCGGGGCGAAGGAGAACTCCGGGCAGCCGGCCTGCTTCATCAGGGCCGCCACCTCCTTGTCCACCGCTTCGCTGCGGGTCCCGGAGGGAAGCTGGAAAGTGATCTCGAGCCCTCTTCTCAGGATCTCCCGACAGAACTCGACGATCCAGTCCCTCCGCACGATCGCGGTGAGGTCCTCGAACTGGATGTCCTGGATCCGGTACTCGCGGACGTAATGCTCGATCTCGTCGACCACGCCTTTGACGTCGCGCGCGATCCAAAGCTGGGTCCACATCTGAGGGCTGGTGCAGAAGGTGCACTGAAACGGGCATCCCCGGGTCGCCAGCATGGGGATGAAGCGCCCGCGCGCGATGCCGTGGGGGCAGTTCACCCGGATGTAGCCCTCCAGGTCTACGAGATCCCAGGCCGGCCAGGGTATGTCGTTCACGTTGCGAATCCGGTTCCGCCTGGGGTTCAGCATCATCCGTCCGTCCTTGCGGTAGCCGACCCCGGGGACCGCCTCAACCGGATCTCCCGAAGCCAGCTTCCCCACCAGCTCCACGAGGGTCTCCTCCCCTTCCCCCTGGACCAGCAGGTCGATGGGGCTCTGCGAGAAGCACATCGCCGGCAGGCCGGAGGCGTGCTCTCCGCCCAGGAGGAGGGGCACCGAGGGAAAAGCCTCTTTGATCTTCTTCAGGAGGATCCGGACGGAAAGCCAGCCCGAGGAGAACATCTGGCCGACCCCGATCACCTCGGTGTCTCGCGGGATCCGGGAAACGATCTCCTCGTCCGGAAGCCCCCAGAGGTAGACCGACCCGTGGCCGAACGGCGTCTGCCGGTCCAGCCCATCGCCGAAGCCGTCCACCAGCGACACCGGGTGGCCCGCTTCCCTCAGGCTGCTGGCCAGGTAAGCGAGCCCCAGGGGGGGCATCGCGATGGTGGAGACCTGGTTCCCGTAGGCGACGAACTGCGGTGGGTGGATCAGCGTGACGCGCACGGGACGGCCTCCATCATCTCCTCCCAAATCGAGAGCAGGCTTCTCGTGATCTCCCAGTTGGGATAGTGGGACTGCAGCTTCCGGAAATCGGTGATGTAGCAGATGTGGTCGCCGACCCTTGGCGTCTCCACGTACTCGTATTCGAACTTCCTGCCGGTCAGACGCTCCGCCGTGTCGATGGCCTCCAGGATGGAAAGGCTGTTGCCCCGCCCCCCTCCGATGTTGTAGACCTCGCCCGGGCGGGGATTGTCGGCGAACTCCTCGAGGGCGCGGATCACATCGAAGCTGTGGATCTGGTCCCTGACCTGCTTGCCCTTGTAGCCATAGATCCGGTAGGGAGTCCCGCTCTTCACGACCTTGACGAGGTACGAAAGGAACCCATGCAGCTCCACGCCCGAATGCTGGGGCCCGGTCAGGCATCCCCCCCGGAAAACGCCGGTCTTCATCCCGAACGTGCGGGCGTACTCCTGGGTCATCAGGTCGGCGGCCGCCTTGCTGGCGCCGAAGACGCTGTGGGTGGAGAAGTCCAGCCGGCAACGCTCGTCCACGCCGTGAGCCTGTTTGGGGTCGGCGTAGTCCCAGCGGGTCGGCTCCTCCTTGAGGGGGAGCTTGTTCGGTGCGTCCCCGTAGACCTTGTTCGTGCTGAGCAGGCAGAAGACCGCTTCCGGCGCGTGCCGGCGGGTCGCTTCCAACAGGTTGATGGTCCCGACCGCGTTGACGTCGAAGTCGTCCAGGGGCCGCTGCTTGGCCAGATCGTGGGACGGCTGGGCTGCGCAGTGGATCACCCAATCGATGAGGACCTCCCCGAAGAGCCGCAGGACCCCCGCCCGGTCGCGGATGTCCAGCTCGTGGTGCTGAAAACGCCTGCAGGAGGCCCGCAGCCGCCGCAGGTTCCAGCGGGTGTCCCCTCCCGGCCCGAAGAACTCCATCCGCATGTTGTTGTCAACGCCGTGAACGGTGTGCCCGCGCTTGTCGAAGTACTCCACCGCTTCCGAGCCGATCAGGCCGCTGCTCCCGGTGACCAGGATGTTCATCGCGCTACCGGACCCTCCGCATGCCGCCCTGCGGCTGGTCCATCCGATAGCGCAGCACGCCGGCCTGCTCGGAGGTCAGCATGAAATCCAGCGGGCGCTCCCGCAGCGTGGCCTGCTCGGAAGGGTCCGTGACCGGGACCCCCTCGAACCCGTAGGGTTTGGGATCGATGCCCAAGTGGGCGAGCAGGGTCGGCAGAACGTCCACATGCCGCAGGGACGAGCGGAAGACCCTTCCCTCTTTCTGGCCGGGGCGCTTGAGCGCGAAGAAGATCCGCGTGAGGTCGCGCGAAGGGGGCAGCTCCGCGTCGCCCAGGACCCGCCGCGAATCGTAGTCGTATCCGGTGTCGGTGGTGACCACGATCAGCGACCGGTCGTAAAGGCCCTTCTCCTTGAGGAAATCGAAGAACTTCCCCAGTTCCTCATCGAAGACGGCCAGGTTGCGGCGCGCCCCGTCCAGCTCCTCCGCGTACCGTTCCCAGTGCTTTCCAGACAGGCCGGAAGCCTTCACCTCGGGCGTGTCGGAGATGAAATTGTGCATGAGGTAGAGGTTCGGGGCATTCCCCTGCCGCTGGATTTCCTCGCGGAGGCGCTGGAATTGCCGGCGGCCTACCCGGTGGTGTACTTCCTCTCCCGGAGCCAACCCCTCCTCCTCGCGGATCCACAGGTCCGTCCAGGGGTTGAAGTTCCAACCCCGCAGGGTCAGGCGCAGCTCCAGCGGATCCGGCAGGATCGTGAGCACGTACGTTTTGTACCAGCCTGCGATGAGGTCCACCCCGCGGATCCCTTCCAATCCGATCGCCCTCAGGCAGACGTTGCGCTCGGGGTCGCAGTAGTTTGTCAGAAGGTCCAGCTGCATCACGACCTTGCGGTTCGCGCCCACGATGTCCCTCAGGTTCGGGCGGCGGGCCCAGTCCTTCGCGCGCGTGGTCACTCTGCCGGAATAGAGGGTCTTCAGAGAGTAAACCGTGGCCGTGCAGTTGGCGTGGGTTTCCGGATAGTCGTCGGCCTCCGAGGCGAACTTCGCCAGGTTGGGCAGCCGGTCGGCGACGACGCGGCCCTGCTCATCCGCCACGTACGAGGCGCAGAGCTTCTCGAAGGTCAGGAAGAAAACCGGGAATTCCGCCGATGGGGAATCCTGCGTCTGAGGAGCCTCATCCGCCGGGGAGGCCTTTCCCGAGGAGGAGGGCCAGGCCTGGAAGGCGAAAAGGAGGCAGACCGCGGCGCTCAGCCCGGCGCAGACCTTGAGAAGCCGGGTGAGCCCTCTCCGTCCCGCCCAGCAGGCTGCGGCGCCGACACCGAACAGCACCACTTCCGCCATGCGGCGCCAAGCCATATCGAAGAAGCGGACCTGGAGGTAATGGAAATTGATCTGCATCGTCAGGACATAGGCGATCCCAACCGCCAGGAGGAGGCAGGCCCAGCGCGTGGAGACCCTGGCCGCCGCGGCCCAGGCGGCCCCCACCGCAAGGGGGAGGCCCAGGAAGGTCACCGCGCAAAACAGCGCCAGGGTTTTCAGGTTCCAGACGCCGAGCAGGAGGGATTGGGGGTCCTGCAGGATCATCCCGCTCAGCGGGATCTGGACGAGCAGCGTGGTGGCGCCCCACGCCGCCCAGAAGAGGTCCGGGGGGGCCATGCCCGCCGCGTCAGTAGATCTTTTCGAGGATTTCACGCAGCGCCTCCTGAGTGACTTCCCGGGGGTTGTTCACCACGCGGTCCGAGCGGAACCCGTGGTCGATCACCGTCTGGATCCCTTTCTCGTCCAGTCCCATCTTGCGCAGGGAACGCTCGACGCCCGCTTCGTCCATCAGGTGCTCGACCCGCCGCGCCGCCTCCTCCCAGGAGCTGCACCCCAGCGCCCTCCAGAGGACGACTCCCCGGACGGGCTCCAGCGCCGTGCCGTTGTACCGGATGAAGGAGGGGAGCGTGAGGGCGCAGGCGTGGCCGTGGGGGATGTCGAAGAAGGTGGTCAGGGGATAGGAAACGGCGTGGACCGCCGTGGTGCGGGTCTGCGTGATCGCCAGCCCTGCCTCGCAGCTCGCCACCGACATGGCGAACCTGGCAGGGGCGTTCCCCGGCTCCCGCAGGACCACGGGCAGGTTCTCCAGGATCAAGGTGATGGCGCGGATCGAATGCGTCTCGGAGAACGGCGTGTGGTGGACGGACCAGAAGGACTCGATCGCCTGCGCCAGGGCGTCCAACGCCGTGCAGGCGGTGACGTAGCGGGGCATCGAGTGGGTGAGCAGGGGGTCGATGAGCGCCAGCTCCGGGAAAAGCCAGGGGTGCGTCAGACTGATCTTCTGGTGCGCCGCGGTCTGCAGGGAGGAGTAGGGCGTCACCTCGCTGCCGGTTCCGGCGGTGGTGGGCACGGCGATGAACGGCAGCCCCGGCTTCCGGAACGCACGGCGCTTCTCGGCGTAATCCTCCAAGGTGCCCTCTCCCTGCGTGAGAAGGATCCGGATCGCTTTCGCGCAGTCGATCACGCTCCCCCCTCCCACCCCGACCACGAGATCGATGCCCCTCCCCTTCAGGGCGTTCCACATTTCCTGGATGAAGGCGATGCTGGGGCTGTGCTGCACCGGATTGGACTCCTCCACCTGGAAACCCGTGAGGGCGTCCCGCAGGGCGCGGTCATGGGCGGACCCGCGGAAAGAGGAACGGCCCAGGACCAGGAGGATCTTCTTGGGCCGGTATTCTCCGGCCGCCTCGCCGATCCGGGCGAGCGCTCCCTCGGCGATCAGCCGCCGGGTCGGGTTCCAGTATGGGGCCGGCAAGGTCATGGCTGCTTTCAGCGCGGCGAAAGGCTTCTCCCGCCGGCCAGCGCCATGGCCGGCTTCTGAAAATGCTGCCGCACCCGATCGTAGTCGTCCCGCGAATGGATCTCGGACCAGCCGTGCTCGATCTCCATCCCGAAGACGGGGGTGCCCCGGCGGATCATGTGCTGGAGCAGGTCCGTGAGGTCAGCCTCCTCCACGCTGCGCGCTTCATGGAACGGCTTGCCGCGGAACTCGGCCAGCGCCTCCTCCCAGGCGCGCTTGAGCTCCTCGGCTCCGTTGTCGCGGAGGAAAGCGACTCCGATGAACTCGTGCGTGGGCCGCTGGACGACGCCTTTCCCGATCTGCCGGATCGGCTTGAACAGGTTCATGCGCAGCCGACGCCCCGCCGCCTCGCCGACCGCATCCACCGCAACGAGGTCCAGCGACTTCTCGCGCAGGGGAAGGGTCTGGTAGGCCCGGTCGATGACGAGGGTGATGGGGTGGGGGCTCTCCACGAGGCGCTCCAGGATCTGTCGGTCGAACAGGACATCGGAATAGACCAGCAGGGTCCTTCCCTGGAGGTGCTCCTTGGCGAAGAGGATCGACTGGGCGCAGTGGTACCGGGCGTAGTCCGGGTTGAAGAGGACGTGGGCCCCCTCCGCCTTGATCCGCTCGTGGAGATAGCCGCCGACCACGTGGATGTCGGCGGCACCCACCGAGCGGAGAAGCTCCATCTGCCGGTCGAGGAGGGTCTTCCCTCCCATCTCCAGCATGCAGAGAGGCTTGTCAGGGAGCAGCTCCCAGAGGTCCGTCTGCCTCCGGTGGTCGCGGGCCGCGGGGATCACCACCCGGATCGGCTCTTCGCCGGAGAAGCGCTTTTCGTCCTCCTTGAGGTCCTTCATCCCCTGGAGCTCGAAGACCTCTTTCAGGGTGGCGATCTTTCCCTCCACTCCCAGGGTCGTCCCGGTCCGCTGGATCTCGCGGAAGGTGGATTCCATCGCGCGGATCGCCGCCCGGAGGCCATGGTTGGCGTAGATCACCATGGAGAAGCCTGCCCGCTGCAGCTCCTCGGCCGTGATTTGGTAGTAGGTGGTCGGGATCGCCACGAGGGGCACGGGCCGCTTCCAGCTCCGGGCGAAGGCAAGCACCTCTTCGGGAGAAGAAGCCTTCGAGTGAATCACGATCCCGTCGGCGCCGGCATCCACGTAGGCATTGGCGCGGCGCATCGCCTCCTCGAGGCCCCAGCCGGCAATCAGCGCTTCCACCCGCGCGAAGACCATGAAATCCGGGTTGCGTTGGGTGGCCTTGGCCGCCCGGATTCGCCCCATGAACTCGCCCACGGGGGCCAGCTCCTGTCCGTCCGGGATGAAGCTGTTGACCTTGGGGAAGATCTTGTCCTCGATGACGATGGCCGCCAGCCCCGCCGCCTCGTAGCGGCGGACCATGTGGCGGACGTTGGAAGCGTTGCCGTAGCCGGTGTCGCAGTCGCAGATGATCGGCAGCGCCGTCGCCTCGTGGATCGCCCGGGCGGCATCGAGATTTTCCGTCATGGTGAGGATGTTGGCATCGGGCACGCCGTAGGCGGTGGAGATCTCCAAGCCACTGGCCCAGACGGCGTCGAAGCCGGTCCGCTCGATGAGTCGGGCCCCCAGCCCATTGTGGGCTCCCATGGCCCGGACGATCTTCCCGGATCGGAGGCGCTTTCTTAAGGAAGACGCCCGCTCGGTCATCGACTCACTTCCGCCCCTCCTGGGGGTAGTAGTCCTGGTCATCGGAGACGATCCGAGAGGCGTTCTCCCGTCCGAGGAGGGCCAGCTCCTGGCGCGCGTCCCCGGTGAGGTTTTGGCCGAAGGTGATCGCCAGGATCTGCCCGGGCCGCTGCGCATCGGGAGAGTAGAAGCCGTGGGGGACGAAACCGGGGATCAGCCAGGAGTCCCCTTCCTCGAAGACATCCTCATGCGTGGCGCCCTTCCACTCCCACAGATAGGCCACAGGCCCGCCGTGGAGGACCTGCGTGTACTGATGGAAGAAATGCCCGCGGTTCATGACGACCTCCTCCCTCCGGTTCAGATGGAGGAGCAGTTCGACCGGCTTGATCCCCGGGATCGCGGAGGTCATCACCCTCTCCCAATAGGTGTACTGCAGCTGCCCCGCTCTCTTTTGGTCAAAGGCGCGGGCGTCCCGGTTCCTCAGGAACTTCATGCCGCGGTCGAGGTCGTTCTCAAAGGGGAGGAGGTCCCGGACGCTCACGGTGAATTGCCTGGCCAGGAGCTCCAGCTCCTCCCAGGAGGGCTTCTCCATTCCCGCCTCGAGGGAGCGGAGGCGCTCGACCGGGATGCCGGTGTCCCGGGAAACCATCTCGAAGGTGTGCTTGACTTCGTTGCGCCAGGCATGGATCAGGGTTCCGTGACTCTTGTAGAGGGCCTGCTGGACAACATTCTGGGACTGCATCATGAAAGCGTCTCCTTCTGATGGAAAACAGCGATCGCCTTCTGGAGATCCTCCACGGTGTCGATCTCCTTCCAGCCGGAGCCGATGATCTCGCCGTGGATCGGCACCCCGAGGTCCGCCATCTCCTGGAGGAGGTCGGTCAGGTACGCCTCCTCGAAGCGGGCGGCCCGCTGGAACGGCTTGCCCTCGTGCGCCGCCTTCGCCCGGTGGTAGTGGCGCCGGAGCAGCTCGCAGCCCCGGCGGGTGAGCTTCATCATCCCGATGAACTCGCCGTGGACCTCCGCCTTCTCAGCGGCGATCTTGCCGATCTTCACCACGCGGTTGTCGCTGTCGAGGATGACGTTCTCGGCCTCCTCGATGGGGTGGTCCTTCCGGCCCAGGTAATACTCCTTCCAGTCGATGTCCACGCCGATGGCGATGTCCTTCTCGCACCGGAGGAGCCGCTTCACCACGGCGGTCTCGTACCAGATGTCGGAATAGGAGACGATCACGTCACCATCGAGCGCCTCCTCGGCGCTGAATAGGGAGGCGAGGATGTTGGTGCGCGCATAGTCGGGGTTGTGGTAGCAGCGCACCTCCGGAAACCGCATCTTCTCGGCTCTGTACCCCCGGACGATCGAGATGTCGCTGATCCCGCAGGCTCGGAGGGTATCCATCTGGATCTCGATGAGCGGTTTGCCGTTGAGCACCACGGCCATGCACTTGGGGAGGTCCTGCGTGTATTCTTTCAGCCGCGTGCCCATCCCCGCCGCCAGGATCAGGGCCCGCACCTCCGCCCCGCCCACCCGGCGGGTGAGGTCCCGAATCTGCTGCGAGGAGGATTGGTGGTGCCGGATGGCCCGCAGGAGGGAGACCGACTCCGGCCTCCATTTGATGATGTCGGGGACGTCCGGGGGGATCCGGTCGCCGTCCAGCCCCGCCAGGTCGAACAGCCCCTCCGGGGCGACGCGCAGTTCGGCGGCCAACCGCTGGATGACCTCCTTGGAAGGCGGCCGCCGGTGGAGGGCCTCGATGTCGCTGAGGTACGAGGCGGTGATCCCCGTCCGGCGGGCCATCTCGCGGAGGCTCAAGTTGGCCTTTTTGCGGAGGGAGCGGACCACACTCCCGAAGGGCTTCCGGGAGCCGTTCGTGGGCCGGGATCCGTTGGTTTTTTTGGCGGAGCTTTTCACGGGCAGGGGTTCACCTGTCAGCTATCAGTTGACAGCCATGCTATCAGACGGGCCGGCGGAGTTCAAGGAGGAAGTCGGCGCAGGCCGCGGCGGAGGATCCTGCGTTGAAGAGGCGTCGGGCGCGCTCCTCAACGATGCGCGGCCGGTAGTCCGGGCCCTCCCGCAGCATCTGTTCGGCACGGCCGGGGATCCGCTCGACCTCCACAGGAGAAACCACCTGCCCGATCCTTTCCCGGATCTCGGCCTCCAGGGAAGGGATCCCCAGCTCCTCGTACCTGGGGTTATTGACTTTCCGCAGGACGTCCAGGAACAGCACCGGCCTCTCGGTGGCGAAGGCGTATTCCATCGCGATCCCGGACCAATCGGTGATCAGCAGGTCGGCGGCGTGGAGCGATTCCTCGGAGCCGTAGTCCATGTCCATGACCCCCCCCTTCGAAGCGAGAATTTTTGAAAGTTGGGCGATCCGATCAGGGTTTCTCCTGCAGAACTCCGGATGCGGTCGGACGATCACCCGGTACCCCGCCCCGGAAAGGGCCTGGGTCAGGCGGGGTTCGCAGGACTCCAGGATGTTCGCCGCCCCCCAGGAGGGCGCGATGAGAACGGTCCCCTTTCCCTCCCGCGGGCGCCCGAGCCGGCGCCGGTGGGCATCCGCCAGTTCGTCCAGGTGGGGGTAGCCTGCCTCGAGCAGGCGCTTGGGCCGGAGCCGGTAAAGCTCCTCGGCCCGGCGGATCTCCCGCACGTGGTGGGGGCCGCCGCAGAGGATCGTGTCGTAATGGTCGAAGGCGCCGAAGCGATAGATCATGTGGGTGCTCACCAGCGCGTGGAACAGGTAGACGTGGTTCACGGGGAAGACGGAGCGGCGGAGGTGGAAGCGGTGGAGGTCGGTCGTCGTCATAACCAGGGCTGGCGCGCGGAGGAACTGGATCACGAAGGGGAGGAGGCGCCGGAACCAGAACACCCGCAGGCCTTCCGGCGCGGAGGACCGCAGCGGGTCGGCGGGGTCGGAGGTGATGTAGCCCATCTCCTCCCGCGAGCGCTGCTGGAGGGCGCGGAGGACCGGCCGGAAGCAGGGGTAGTAACCGGCCGTCTCCGAGTAGAAGACCAGCGCCTGCCGCAGCCAGCTCCCATTCCGGTGGAAGCGGCGCAGCTCGTCCAGCTCCCCTGCCAGAGAATCTACTTCTTGCGCGAACAGAGCGATCGGAAGGAGTGCCAGAGGGACTTACCCGCCAGGAAGAGGCCGGCCGTCCCCATCAGGATCAGCTGGAGCAGGAGGCTCCCCGCGCCGGGGTTCATGTAGGCCAACGGCAGATTCACGATGACGTTTTCCTCCTGAAGACTGCGAACATCTCGCCCGGCAGGGTCAGCGTGACCGACCGGGATGCCAGCGGCCCCGAGCCCAGCAGCCGTGCGGTGGCCGATCCCAGCAGCGGGTACCTCCGTAGGGACTTCGCGATGGAGCGCATCGTCATGACGCAGGGGTACCGGCCAACCCAAAGCGTCTCGAAGCCGGCGTCCCGGAAGACCTTCTCCAGCGAGGCCCGGCTGAAGACCTGGAGGTGCTGACCCTGAATATACCACCACCGCCGCTCCAGCAGCCGGGCCAGCCAGGCCTCCCGGTCTCCGGTCCAGAGGCAGACGAGGCCCCCGGGGCGGACCAGGCGGGACATCGTGCGCACCTCCCGCGCCGGGTCCTCGAAATGCTCGATCACTCCCCACAGGGTCAGCAGGTCGAAGGGAGCGTTGGGGTGAAAGCCGGCCAGGTCGGTTTCATGGAGGGTGAGGCCGCGGCGCCGGGCGATCGCGGCAGCCCAAGCGGAGAGCTCCAAGCCCTCGACCTGGTAGTTCTCGCGGGCGACGGCGAGGAAATCGCCGGTGGCGCAGCCGATGTCCAGGAGGCGTCCCGACGGGGCGAAGCGTTGGAGGCGCGAGAGCACCTGGCCAGCGGTGGCGATCCGGTCCTCCTGCCGCTCCAGGTAGGCAGGGTCCTCCACCTCCGCGTATTCCGCCCACAGGCGCGCGGGTCTCGGGGAGCAGAAGGCGTGCCGGCAGGGGCGGCAGAGGACGACCCGGTAGGTCCGTGTGTGCTCCGGCGTGAAATCGTACCCGAAGCGCGGCATCTCTTGGCCGAGCGTGTCCGGGTAGAGCACCTTCAGATCCGTCCTGCCGCAGAGGGGGCACGGGAAGGCGATCCTCTGCCCGGTCTCTTCCCCCGAGAGAGGTTGGCCCACAGCCCCGCTCATGAGGACTTCCCGGGCGGAGCGGCCCTTAGCCGCCGGGCGCAGAGGAGGATGCAGGCGCCGAGCAGGACGTACCCGATGAACGGCAGGGACGCCCAGAGGTACAGGTCGGAGTAGCTGCTCCCCCACAAGGGCGCGGGAGGCAGCTTATTAAGGAAGCCTCCAGGGATAAGCATGGCGCTTAAGCCATAGGCGGCGAGGAAAAGCCATCGCTCCAGAGGCCGAAAGCGGCACCTCCATTGATACAGGAGCAGGCCCACGGCCACGAAGGCCGGGAGCAGGAGGATCCCATAGTGGACCCGCGCCAGCTGGGAGATCATCAGGAGCATCACCAGCGTGAAGGAAAGCTCCAGGAGCAGCCGGGGCCAGGCCCGCTCTCTCTCTCGGACCGGGATGCCCCTCCGGATGAAGAAGACCCAGACGCCGATGAGCAGGAGGCGCAGGGCGCCGGCGATTCCCTGCGCCAACGCGGGGCGGGAGACCGGCATGTAGTTTTCGGTCTCGATGTAGTACATGAAGCCGTAGGCCGGGTCAGGACGGGCCAGCAGCCGGTTGACCGTTCCCGCCAGGGTTTGCATCTCCACGCTGGCCAGCGGGAAGGTCCCCTCGTGCCTGTGGGAGAAAAGGAGGTCCGCAGGGTGCTGGATCAGCGCGAAGCGCAGGACCTCGAGCCCGTAGCTGTGGGCGAGCAGGAGCACGATGGCCCCCTCCATGAGGAGCATCCCGAGGAGCACCCGCCACTGCCTCTTCACCAGAAAGAAAAGGATCAGGATCCCCGGCAGGTACTTGAGGTTCGCGGCGAGCATCACCGCCGCCCCGCAGAGGAGGTCCCTTCCCTGGCGGTACCAGAGAACGGCCAGGGCGATGAGGAAAAACTCGATCCCCTCCACCTTGTGCTGGGCGAGCGTCTCCAGGAACGGCTGGAAGTTGACCGTGAGGGCCGCCGCGGCCATGTACAGCATCGCCGCGGGCCGCTTCTCAAGCCGGGCGGCCTTCACCATCGCGTGCACGGCCAGGGGGAACAGGAGGAACTGCGAGAAATAGAGGGCGTGGGCCAGCCGCTGCTGCCCCCCCACGGCCTTGTCCAGGTGGAGGAGGAACCAGTAATAGAAGGGCGGGTGCCAGACCCCGGCGTCCGGGGAGTAGGTGCTTGAGCGGGCCCAGTTGGTCGCTTCCTGGTAGACGCGGTTGAAGTCGCCGCTGGCCAGCCCCGAAAAGATGTTGTACCGGACCACCGAGTAGCCCAGGTGCGCCGCCGTGTAAGCCACCACCGCCGCCCAGAAGACCTTGCGCCAAGTGATCATGAGGCGCCGTTCCCGTTGGCCGGCGCCTTCTCGGCTGCCACGGCCACGTAGGTGAAGAGGTCCCCCGGCCCGAACTCGAGCCGCAGGACGCGGAAACCGTTCCCCTCCATCAGCTCCCGGGCCCACCGGAACGACTTGATCCGGGAGATCTCATCCGGGTAGAGCTTCAGCGGCTCGCGCCGGAAACGGTTGACCACCCCGAGAAAGAAGGCGAGGGCGATGACGGAAAGACCGAAATCCGGAGGCCAGAAAAGGACGACCCGCCCGCGGGCGTCCAGGACCCGGCGGAACTCCGCCAGGATCCGCCCGATCTCCTCCTCCGTGAAATGCTCCATGACGCCGAAGTTGAAGATCCCGTCCATGCTGGCGTCGCGGTACGGGAGCCGGAAGATGTCCCCACCGGAGTAGTGGCGCTTCAACCGAATGGGCTGCCGGCGGTGCAGGGCGAGCGCCACCGACGCGATGTCGAGGAAGTGGAACCGGGGCCGGCCCAGCGAGATGCGCCAGTCCGAGCCGCCGCTTCCGCAGCCGGCGTGGAGGTAGCGCCGGCCCTGCTCATCGGGGAAGTAGCGGGAAAGGAGCCGGGCCGCCGAGCGGGAGATGATCTGGTCACGGTAGAACTTGGCGATGACCTCGTAGAGGCCCTTCTTCCGCTGGATGCCCTGCGCCTTCGCCCAGTAGAGGTTCCAGTCCATGTCGGCCGGATCTTCAGACCGGCATCTCGACCCGTGCGCGGGGGACCGCAGGGCGGACGGCGGGGGGGTGGTACGAGAAGCTCAGGCGGAGGAGCGTCTTCACCGCCTTGAAGATCTCGTAGCGGGATATCTTGGAGACCCCCTTGTGGCGGGAGTTGATCACGATGGGCACCTCCCGGACCTGGAAACCGCTCCGGGAGACCTGGAAGATCATCTCGATGAGGAAGGCGTATCCTTCGGAACGGATTCGCTGGAAATCGATCGCCCGGAGGACATCGGCGTGATAAAGCCGGAACCCGCCGGTGCAGTCGTACGGCACCCGGAGGACGTGCGTGGTGAGCCAGTGGGCCGTGTGCGTGAGCAGCAGCCGGAAGGCGCCCCACCCGAAGAGCCCTCCGCCCGGGATGTACCGGGACCCGACGGCGACGTCCGCGCAGCGCGAGGCCTCGAGGAGATCGCGCAGGTAGCGGGGAGAGTGAGAGAAGTCCGCGTCCATAGTGAGCGCCCACTCGTAGCCCCGGTCGAGCGCGTACTGGAACCCCCGCTTGTGCGCGGAGCCGATGCCCAGCTTCCCCTCCCGCCGGATCACCGTGATGGGGGCGCGTTCCGCCAGGCGCTCCGCCAGGGCGGCCGTGCCGTCCGGGGAGCTGTCGTCAATGATGAGGATGTCGAGACCCGTCCCCTGCTCCAAGATTTCGGAGATCAGATGCGTGATGTTTCCCGCCTCGTTGTAGGTTGGGATGATGAGGAGGGCCCGGGACGGCATCAGAGGATCCTCGGCTCCGGGAACGGGACGATGAAGCGCGTCCCAGAGGCCCGGAGAGCCCCTTCCCTTTCCAAAAACTCGCTGGTGAAGTGCCAGGGGAGAATGAGGAGCAGGTCCGGCCTCGCGGCCCTCATCTCCTCCTCGGAGCAGATGGGGATCCGGCTGCCGGGGGTCCACCGGCCCCGCTTGGCCGGGTTGCGGTCCGCGATCGCCCGGATTTCCGCCGGCCCGATCCCGCAGTACTGAAGAAGGACGTTCCCTTTCGTGGAGGCCCCATACCCGTACACGCTCTTCCCTGCCCGGCGGGCCTCCTCCAGGATCCCCCGCAGGCCGGCGCGGACCGCCCCGGCCTTGGCGCGGAACTCTTCGTGCCGGCGGGAGGCAGTGTACCTCCGCTCCTTCCAGAGGGCCGATTCGATCCGGGCCCGGTTCTCCGGCGGGATGGGCCGCGGCGATCCTCGGCGAACCAGGTAGGCGCGAACGCTTCCGCCGTTGGAGGAGTTGAACGAGACGTCGAAGAACTCAAACCCTGTCCACTCGCAGAGCCAGCGCAGAGACGAGAGGGTGTAGTAGCCGAGATGCTCGTGACAGATCGAGTCGAAGCCGGCGTTGTCGAGCACGTCGCCCCAATAGCCCATCTCGATGACCCAGAGCCCGTCAGCCGCGAGGATTCGGGCCACGTCCCGGCAGAACTCCATTGGGTCGTCGACGTCGTAGAACATGGCGATGCTGGTGACCACGCGCGCCCTCTTCCCGGGCAGCGCCTTCCTGAACTCCCCAACCTGGAAGAAGGTGGGGATGTATTGGATGTTGTGCCCGGGTCCTGTCGGACGAACATCCGAGGGTTCGAACCCCACGCGGTGGACTCCTGCGGAACGGTAGGCGGAGAGGAGGGTGCCGTCATTGGCCCCGATGTCCAGGAGGATGTCCCCTGGCCCGAGGTGGATCTTGGATTCGATCTCGCGCGCCAGGTTTTGGAGGTGCGTCCGCATCGTCGTGTTGATCCCGGAGCGGTACCCATAGTCGCGGAACATGAGCTCCGGGGGCACGGTATGGCGCAGCTGCACGAACCCGCAGGCATTGGGGTTGCCCCTCGAGCTGCAGCGAACCACGTCCAGGGGGATTGGCGCATCCAGCCGGTTGTGGGCCCGCCCGTCGTCGAAGAGGGAGGCCAGCGCCTGAACGCCCAGGTCGATGACCGGCTCGAAGGAAGGGTTCCCGCAGATCCGGCAGCGCTCGATCCGCCGAACTCGTTTTTCCCAGCCTTGGAGGAGAACCGTTTCCATCTGCATATCAGCCACGCGCCCAGGCCTCCTGGTAATCGGAGATCCCCATTCCTCCATCCGTTGCCGGCAGAGGGTGAACCGCCACGAAGGGCCAGCCGGCTCCCCCGGCGGCGTCGCGGTCTTCCGGCGTGTCGCCGAAGAAAATCCCATCTCCGGGCCGGAACCCGCTCTCCCGCTGGTATTCCTCAAGGAAGGCCCGCTTGTCCACCGGCGCTCCGCGAATGACCTGGAAATACCCCTTCCAGCCCCGGCCGGAGAGTATTCGGAGGAGGATATCGTGCGGGGTGGAGGAGATCAGCCCCAGCGTCCGGGAGACCCCCTGCGCGCGCAGGAACGCCTCCGCGCCGGGGATCTCCGGCGCCCGGATGATCCGCTCCGTGGTGGCTCCCTCAAACTGGCGGCTCAGGCGCTCCTCCACCCGCCGGGTATAGGGGAGGCCCAGTATCCGCTCGTACACCCACCGGAACTTCTCCAGCCGCGTGGTGTGGCTGTTGCCCCGGCAGTAGGCCATGATCTCCTCCAGATGCTCCGGGAAACCGGAGAAGCAGCTCTCGAAGGCCGCCCATTTGATGCGGTTGGAGTCCACCAGCGTCCCATCGAAATCAAAGAAGAGGACGCGCGCGCGCGCCAGGATCTCTTCCAGGGCGGACACTCCCGCCTCAGGGCTCACGGCCGCCCACCCGGTCCGCCGCGGAGCGGCGATGCTCCTCCACCACGCGCCTCATCGCGTCGCACCATTTCCAGAGGAGGAAGAGATCCGAGGAGAGGACGATGAAGGTGTAGCCGGCCCCCAGGGCATCGGCCACCCTTCCCGAGTTGGGCTCCACAAGCTGCGTGCCGCAGGCCTTGCCCAGCCGCCGGCAGGCCTCGATCACCTGCTGGCACGCGGCGCGCACCTTCGGGTGCTCGAGCTGGCCGGGGATGCCCAGCGAGCCGGAGATGTCGTAGGGCCCCACCATCGCCCCATCCACCTCGGGGTGGCCCACGATCTCCTCGACATGCTCGACCCCGGCGGCCGACTCGATCTGGACGATGAGCGGCGAGCGATGGTTCCATTCCGTGACGTATTCGCCGAAGTCGAACCCGTAGCCCTGCGCCCGGGCCACCCCGTAGCTGCGCTTGCCCTCCGGCGGGTACTTGGCCCACTCGACGAGCCGCTTGACCTCGGCCAGGGAGCCGACGTTGGGGACGATCACGCCGTCCGCCCCCGAGTCCAGGACCCTGCGGATCTGCTCCACGTTGTGGGAGGCGACACGCGGCAGGCAGCGGGTCCCGCCTGCCTGCGCCGCGGCGATGATCCGCTGCGCCTGCTCTTGGCTGATCGTGCTGTGCTCGATGTCGATCCCGACGAAGTCCACCCCCATCCGGGCGAAGATCTCGGTGATCGAAGGGTGTCCCAGGGAGGTCCAGGCTCCGAACACCGGGGCGCGCGCCCGCATCCTCGCGCGCAGGTTGTTCACGAGACAAGCACCCCCGGCTCCTCGGCGCGTCGGCCGGCGGTCGCCTGCTCCTCGAGGAAGGCCAACAGCCGGTCCGCCGCCTTTTCCCAGGAATACTCCGCCGCCGATCGGACCCCCTCTTCCCGGAGCGAATCCCGCAGGCGTTCGTCGGCGATCAGGGCGAGCACGTGATCCGCCATCCGGTCCACCTCGTGGGGGAGGCAGAGCATGCTGTTCTTCCCATGGACGGCGTACTCCTCGACGCCCGAGACCTGCGTGGTCGCCAGCGCGCACCCGCATGCCATCGCCTCCAGCGGCACCGCGGGAAACCCCTCATACTGGCTGGGGAAGATGAAGATGTCCGTTGTCTGGAACATCCGGACGTAGTCGGCGCCGGTCAAGTAACCGTAATGGTGGTCGAAGAGGTCCCGGTGCTGGGGCTTGACGCTTCCGCCCACCGAGGAGAAGCGGATGTCAGGCCGCGTTCCGACGCGTTCCCGGATCCGGCGGAGGGCGGCGCAGCCGAAGTCCTGCCCCTTCTGGGGATGGTCATGGGTGAACAGGGTGACCTGGAGAAGACGCGCGCCGCCGCGGCGGCCGCCGTCCCTGAACTCTGACATGTTGATCCCGTTCTGGATCACCGCACCCACGGCGATCCCCATCTCCACGGCCGACTCCTTTACCCTGCGGCTCACGGCGAAGAGGGGCACGTTCAACCGCTGGTAGAAGGAGTTGCAGAATTCCCGCCACTGCGCGACCTCCTCCACAGGATCGGCGGTTCCCGCCCGGTAATCCAGCCGGATGCTCCCGATCACCCTGCCCTTGCCGGGTGGAAGGCCGATGAGATGGGGGAGGAGATAGCATTGGAAGGCGAGGATCACGTCGGCATCCGGCATGTTTCCCCTGCCGGGTCGGAAGGCGTACCGGCGCACCCGGATCCGGGGGTTCAGCCGGTGGTCCGTCTGGCCGATCCAGCGCCGGCTGAACACCAGCGAGCGAAGACCCGGCAGGATGAGCCACGAGAGCCACTGCCGCCACAGCTGGGGGCGGCTTCGCCCGAGCGCGATCTCCCTGCGCAGCCGCCAGAGCACGAAGTCGAAGAAGTCAAAGCGGGGCACGGAGACCGTGACCTCGCAGCCTCGCCGGGCAAGCTCGTTGGCGTATTCGACCGTGACCCGGGTCTGGCTGCTGGAGTTGTTCGCCGCCAGGACGAAGTGAATTCGCCTCAATGCCGTCTCCCCGCCCACCGCGCCGTGGCCGCCCGGACCCGCTCCCAGAGGGGATACGAGGGGTTCGAGTCCTGCCGGTCCTCAACGCAGACGGCGCCCGGCCGCCCGCTCTTCAGGAATACGCCCACCGCGGTTTCCGCGGTCCCCGTCTCCGGCTGGTAGCACTCCTTCGGGAGGAACCGGTTCTCCCTTCCGCCCAGCACCCTGCGGTGCCGCAGGACCACGACCTCGGCCGCGGGGGCGGACGCCTGGATCCTCTCCACCAGCTCCTGCAGGTTCAGCACGATGTAGGGCATCCAGCCCTGGTAGTGGTACTGGCAGGAGAGGTCCGGGTCGAGCACCGTGGCGCCCGTGTCGCGGGTGCGGGTGCGCAGGATCAGCGCTTCGGAAGGGATCTCCAGGAGCTGTTTCAGGAAGCCCCAGGGGTCGGTCTGGTGGTGCAGGACGTCTTTCGAATAGAGGAGCTCGGGGACAAGCTCCTCCTCCGCCCGGCGCAGGTTCTCTCGGACACGGGATCGCTCATCGCACTCGAAGAACTTGCCTTGGGGGTACTTCTCCCGGGCGCGGGCGAGCGCTGGGCGGGAGATGTCCATGCCCCAGTACTGCACGCGGGGAAAGCTGTTGCGAAGGTACCGGTAGAACTCGCCGGTGGCGCAGCCGACCTCCAGCAGGCGGACCGAGCGGGACCGGTCCAACCGCTCCCGGAGAAGCCTCACGTCATTGAAGGACTCCATCTGGACGCGGAGCCGCAGGTCCGACAGCCCTGCCCGGCTGTCGAAAAGGGCCGCGTGCCCTTGGGCCTGCCAGTCGATGTACCAGCGGTCCGAAGCCTGCGCCGCGGCCGTCTCTGCCTGGAGGATTGACCCGCTCATGCAGGCTGACCCGGAGCTGTCACGGTGGTCTCCCACTTGTTTCCCTGGAGCATGAGGCGCGGGTCGCACACCAGGCCATGCCAGACCACCGCCTGGAACGCCTCGGTATGCGGGGTGACAAGGGCCGCGTCGGCCGTGGGGATCACCAGCACGATGTCCCCCCGCTTCTTGGTGTGGCCCCCGTCCCTCCCCACGATGCCCAGGACGTCGGCGCCGCGGGCCTTGGCCTCGTCAACGGCGGCGACGAGGTTCGCGCTGATGTTCCGCTCGCGGCTCCCCCCCCCCACCGACAGGACCAGCACGGCATCCTTCGGGCCCAGCCGGCTGGTCCGGAGCCACGCGGCGAAGACGGTGTCCCATCCTTCGTCGTTGGTGCGGGCGGTGAGCTCGGACACATTGTCCACGGGTGAATAAGCCTCGATCCCGTCGAGTTTTCGGAAGTCGTTCACCGCGTGGCTGCAGTTCCCGGCGCTGCCCCCCACGCCGATCAGGAACAGCCGCCCGCCCTCCTCCCGGAGGCGGCGCAGCCGCTCGACCATCCGGTCCAGCGTCCCGATGTCGATGCGGGAGGCGATCTCCGCCGCCTGCCGGAAGTAGGTGCGCAGAAATTCCGCCGAAGGCTCGCTCTTCATGACTGCGTTTTCCTCGCCACGATGCGGGCGAACGAGCTCCAGCCCCACTCCTGCAGGAAGGATTGGAAAGCCGCCTGCGCCTCGGCCGGCGCCGAGAGGATCTCCCGTTCGAACGCCGACAGCTCCAGCGCGGGGTCCAGGCGCCGGTGCTCCTGGACGATCTGCACGTCCAGAACCCCGGGTGTGCTCACCTCGAGGAGCGAAAAACCATGCCGCTCGAGGAGGCGCTTCAGGCCCTCCAGCGAAAAGCAATTGGCCCGGTCCGGCGGGTACAGGTAGAGGCTTCGCAGGCCCAGAACCGCCAGGTCGAAGCCCGAGGCCACGAGCCCCGTGATGAAGAGCAGGCCGCCCCGCTGCAGCCGGCCCGCCACCTTGCCCAGAAGCCCCTCCGGGTCATCCACCCGGTCCAGCGACTCAAAAAGGAGCGCCGCCTGGGTTTGGCCTCCGCTGGGACCCTCGCCCGCCCCGTGGATCATCTCCATCTCGTCCATGCTGTGGACCTCGGAGAAGGAGCCGCTCTCCCGCAGGAATGGGAAGAGCTCGCTCGGGGGAGTGACCACCTCGATGACGCGGGGACGGTCCAATTCCTGAAGCCGGAGGGTCTCCTGCACCCATTCTAACTTGGGCCGGTGGACGTTTTCAACGCGCGAAGGGGCCAGGTCCAGGTGGAACGCCTCCGGCGAGCGCCGGAACCGCGCCACCTCCCGCAGGAGGGCTGCCCACTCCTTCCACTCAGGCGCCTCGGATAGAAAGAGGGATCCGGTATCGGGACAGCGGGAGTATCCCATCCCCTCGATCTCCCCGATCCTTTCCAGGGGGCTGCCCGTCACCGGGGACCGATCCCTGCGCCGCGTCCCCTGCCTGCACGCTTTCCGGGTCGCCGCCAGGCAGCTTTTCCGGTACTGGGCCACCCCCTCCAGCGGTTTCACGGAGGAGAGGGGGAATGTCGTCTGCGTCTGTATCGTCCGCATCAGGGCTTCCTTCCGGCGGTGGCCTGTTGCCTTTCCAGCGCGTACACGTCCCGGACGACCTCCATGACCCTCCGGGCGTCCTCCAGGGTGCCGTGCGTGGCGGGGCGGCCCTCCTGGGCGGCCAGGAGGAACTCGTTGATCTCCTGGTCCCATGAAACGTCCCGGTCGAAATGGATGACCTCCTCCCGGGGGTTGCCCAGCGCCATCGCCTCATCCTCGAACTGCCGCCGGCCGATCACCAGCTGCTCGCGCCCGTAGCTGCCGCTTTGCGACAGAAGCCCCGCGGCCGCGAGGTAGCCGTCCCGGCAGCCGATCTCCAGCCGGAAGGTATGCTTCCAGAGGGTCGCTGAGGAATGGAGGAACGCCGGGATGCCCCCCTCCGCGGAGCGCAGAAGGACGAAGGCGTTATCCTCCACCCCGCAACCCCAGAAGGAATCGCGGAGGATCGCCTCGCTCACCTCCAGGGGGCCAAGGAACAGGCAGAAGAGGTCGAGCATGTGGATCCCCTGGTCCAGGAGGATCCCGCCCCCGGAGATCTCCACCTTGTTCCGCCAACTGTCCCGGTACCTTAGCCCTCCCGACTTGCCGTAGGTTCCTTTGATGTAGAGGATCTCCCCGAGCCCGCCCTGGCCCACCCAGGCCTTTGCCGCCTGGATGGAGGGATGAAGGCGGTGGTTGAATCCGAACACCAACGTGTGTCCGGGAGTGTTTTGCGCCGCCTCCGCGATCTGCTGGAACTCTTCCCACCCGCGACCCGGGGGCTTCTCGCAGAAGACCCGTCCGCAGCGGCGCAGCCCCTCGGCGCAGAGGGAAGCCGTCACGTGGTTCGGCGTGCAGACAAAGACCGCGTCGGTCTCCTCCCAGGGGATCTCGGCGCCGGGTGGAAGGAGCGCCCCCTCCAGCTCCGGCGGGGAAGCGGCAAGCTCCGGGTCCACGACGGTGACCCGCCGGACCACGGGGTGCCTGCGCAGCGCCTGCCAGCGAATCTTGCCCATGTAGCCATAGCCGAAGATGAGGCACCTCATGCCTTGTTCCCCGCATCGCTGCGCTCGACCGAACGGAGGAGCGCCCGGACGTTTTCCGCGGTGACCGGGAGCACGTACTCCCGGACGTAGCGGGCCGCCTCGTCCCACCCCTCCTGGGGCTCCGCGGCGGCGCCGTATTCCCCCAGGACGGCGGAGAGCTCCTCCGCCGAGCCCACGCGTTCCCGCCACCGTGCCAGCTCGAAGAGAGGGTCCACCTCCTGGGCGCGGGGATCCTCGACATAGACCGGCTTCAGGCCGTCCAGCAGGGCGTACAGGACTACCGAGGAGCCCCGGTAGAGGAGGACGGAGGAGCTCGCCAGGTCCTCCTGGAGGGAGCGTGTGCGGGAAACCTCCACGTTGGAGAGGCGCTCCGGCGCCTCTTGGAGGAGGCCGCGGATCCTCTCAAAGGGAAGGACCGGATGGCAGCGGAGGATGAACCTCCAATCCGGGCGCAGGCGGGCGGCGCGGATCGCGCACTCCAAGAGGATCCTCCCCTCCCAGGGGTAACCCTCCGGAACGACCAGGACGGTCCGCCGCTCCGGGCGCGGAACCCCTGCGGCTTGGCCCCCGCGGGGGGCACGGAAGCTCCCGAAAAGAAGGGGGAAAGATTCGGGGTGGCCTGGCGCCATCAGCTCGCGGGTCCGGGGCCCAAGGCACAGGAGGAGGTCGGGCCGCTCATTGAACCGGGATCCTTCCGGGTCCAGGAGGGAGAGGTTGTGCCGGAGCAGGATCGTGTGCTGGTAGCCGATGGTCCGGCACTCCGGCAGGACCGACTTGGCCCCCTTCCAGAGGCACTGCTCCCAGCTGTTCCCCTCGTAGAGCGAGATCCACCCCTTGGGCCTCCAAAGGCGGGCCGACACGGAGCCGACCCAGAGGTAGAGCGCGTTGTGGAGGATCCGGCGCGACAGGACGTCCCCGGCGGCTCGGGCGGCCACTTCCCGGACAAGGGGGTCCCCGCTGGACCGGCTCAGGGAGCGCAGACGCAGCGACAGGCGCGCCTGCCGAAAGGGAATCGTCAGCGGCGCCCAGGCCGGGACAAGGGCCAGCTCGCAGAGCCGGGCTCCACTCCATCCGGCGGGAGGGGACGGCGCCGGAATCTTCCAGCTCTGTCCGTTCGGGTCCCCGAAAAGGACCAGGAGGGAAGCCCCCTCCGCCCCCACCCTGCCCTGGAGGTCCCCCAGGTAGAAGTCCTCGCTTCCGCTCCCTCCCCCCGGCAGGTTTCCGATGCCCCAGCTTTTTGCCACGAGATCAAAGCGAGCCGCGCGCAGGGCGCGGAGTCTCTTTCCCCAAGCGGCCTTCACCTGGAGGATCCGCAGCGACAGATAGACGGCATAGGCCAGCGCAAGGAGAAGCCGGCCCGCCGCCTGGATACCGGAGATCCGCCCTCCCAGCGTTCCCTTCTCCATGAAATCTTCCTGGGCCGGGACCAGCGGGTGCTTCACCTGCATCCACGGCACGCAGGCCAGGACCGGGTCCGGGACCGCCCGCCGCACCCGGCCGATGGCGGCGAACAGCCGGCGCAGGGGGGAGAGATCGCGGGGAGGGGCCTGCCTTGGGATGGAGGGGGCGGCCAGGATCATCGCGGTGTCCCCCGGGTCCACAGCGCTCGGGCCACGTCGGTCATCCAGTGCCCCCACCTCCCGGCGGCCTGGTGGCAGCGGGCCCGGAATAGGTAGCTGTAGGCCAGGCTGTCCCGCAGGACGCGCTTTTCCTCGACCGGGAACCCATCCGCCTTGAGGAGGCGCAGGTAGATGTCGATGTATTCGTCGGCCGCGCGCAGGGAGTAAGAATCCTGGCCCGGGTTCCGGCGCAGGCCCATCAGGGGCTCGGAAAGGTTGCGCCCCTTCACCTTCTGGAAAAGCCGGATGAACATCTCTCGGTCGGAGGCGTAGCGGTACCGCTCATCGTACCCGCCGCAGCTCAGGAGCTCTTCCCGCCGCACCACGATGGTGCCGTGGATCATCCCCGCCCCCAAGAGGGCGGCGCGGCGGATCTCCCCGTGCTCTGGGGGTCTCCGGACGATGCTGTCCCTCTGCCCGGGGTCCTCGCGGAATTCCCAGGCAGCCGTCCCGAGGCAGGCGACATCGGGGGTTTCTTCCAGCGCCTTCATCTGCCGCTCCAGGCGGTCCGGGGCGGAGTAGTCGTCCGCGTCCATCCGGGCGATCCAGGGAGTCTCCGCCCGGCGCAGGCCGATGTTGAGCGCTGCCGTCTGGCCCACGTTGCGCTCCAGCCGGACCACCTCGACCCGCGGATCGGCCCGGCCGTAGGAGCGCAGGAGCTCCGGCGTCCGGTCGGTCGAGCAGTCGTCCAGGATCAGGAAGCGGAAATCCCCGTAGCCCTGCCCCAGGATGCTCTCCACCGCCGTCGGCAGGTAGCCGGCGTCGTTGTACACCGCCATCAGCACCGTCACCCGCGCGTTCAGCGAGCGGCCCTCCCCGCCGCGCTCAAGAGCTGCGATTCCGCTGCGAAACGGGCGCTCAAGGGCGTCCCCCTCTCCCGCAGGAACCGCTCCAGGCCGGCCCGGCAGTCGGGGAGCGCGGCACCGGTTTCCCGACGGAACCGGGAGCTGTCCAGCGAGGTGTCCTTGGCCCGTGGAGCCCGCAGGGGAGACCTTTCCACCGAGCCGATCTTCGCCCGGCCCGACGGGAACCCGGCCCGCTCCGCCATCTTCAATCCAAACTCCGCCTTCGACACCCGATCCGCTCCGCCCAGGTGGAACAGGCCCGTCTTCCCCAAGGCAATGAGCAGGCCGATCCGCTCCGCCAGGTCGCTCACGTCGATCGGGCTGAAATAGACGTCGCCAAACAGCGTGATCGGCCTTCCCTCCTTCAAAGAGCTGTACATCCATTCCCCGAACGTGGCCTTCCGGCCGGAGCCCCACCCGTAGAAGTTGGTCCGGATCATCAGGCGCCTCGGGGCCGTCTCCCGCGCGGCCTTCTCCCCCTCCAGCTTCGAGCGGGCGTAAACGGAGAGGGGTTCCGCTGGATCCTCCTCCCTCCAGAACGGCTTCTCACCGGAGAAGACCGCGTCGGTGGAGATGTAGACGAAGAGGCATTCCTTCCCCGCCTCCTGGGCGAGCCGGCGCGTGGCCTCCACGTTCACCGCGCGCGCCCGCGAGGGCGCCTGCTCGCACCCTTCCACATCGGTCATCGCCGCGCAGTGGAGCAGCAGGTCCGGCGCCGTATCCCGCACGAATTTTCGGACGAAGGCCGCGTCCGTGAGGTCCCCGGGCACCACGGCCGCGGGCCGGTCGCCCCACCAGGGATGCCGGTCGGTCCCCGTCACCCGGTGCTGCCGGGAAAGCAGCTCCACGAGATGGGCCCCGAGGAGGCCGCAGGCGCCGGTCACCAGCGCGCGGGACCTCATCGGGTTCCCTCCGCCACCTGGGGTTCGGCCTGGAGCCCTGCCGAGGCCACCAGCCGGTGATAGATCCCAGTGAACCGGAGAAGCTCCTCGTGGGTCCCCTCCTCCGCGATCCTGCCCCGTTCCATCACCAGGATTTGGTCCGCGTTCCTCACCGTCGAGAGCCGATGCGCGATCAGGATCACGGTCCGTTCCCGGGAGACCGATTCGATCGCCTCCTGGACGAGACGCTCCGACTCTGTATCAAGGAAGCTGGTGGCCTCATCGAAGATCAGGATCTCCGGGTCGTGGAGCGCCGCCCGCGCGATGGCGATCCTCTGCTGCTGTCCGCCCGAGATCTTCATCCCCCGCTCGCCGACCACCGTCTCGTATCCATGGGGAAGCTCCTGAATGAAGGAATGGGCCTTCGCCAGTTCCGCCGCCCTCCGGACGCGCTCATCGGGATACCCCTTCCGGCCGAACCGGATGTTGTCCGCGATGGAAGCGTGGAAGGCAAACATCTCCTGGCTGACGAAGCCGATCCGCTTTCTCCATTCCTCCAACGGATATTCCCGCAGCTCCACTCCGTCCACCAGGATCCGGCCCCTCGCCGGCTCCAAGAGCCCCAGGAGCAGGTGAGCCAGAGTGCTCTTGCCGCTGCCGGAGGTTCCCACGATGCCGGTCACCTTTCCCCTGGGAAAAGTGGTCTGCAGGCCCTGGAAGAGAGGCTCTCTGCCGGGATAACCGAAGTGGACCCCCTCCAACGCGATCTCCCGCCTCATCGGCCGAAAGGGACGGCTCCCCCCCCGATGGGCCGGGAGCGGCTGGGTCAGGAGCCGGTGGACCGCCTCCGCGTCCGGGATCAGCCCGGAAATTTCCATCATCAAATGCCCGAGCAGGGACAGGGAAGGCAGAATCCGCATCACTCCCACGGCGAACAGGGCAAAGAGCGCCAGGTGACTCGAAAGGAACCCGGGGTTCCGGATGCGCAGGAGCAGAACCACCCCCACAAGAAAGGAGATCACGAAGAACTCCAGCAGCACCTTGGGGATGCTCAACCAGATGGAGTCCTTCACGTAAAGGTCCCGGAAGCGGGTGCTCTCCCTACGGAAACTCCCCAGCCACGCCGGCTGCGTCCCGAAAGCCATGATCTGCCGGATGCCGGTCAGAAACTCGTTGGCAATGGAGGTCTGTTCCGCGCCGGAGGCCACGCGCATCCGGCCCACATGGTAAGAGATTTTTGACGAAAGCCGGCGCGTCAATCCGTAGTAGACAAGCCCCATCAGCGCCAACAGGACCGTCGCTTCCCGCATCGAGATGAAAAGGAGGACCGCGATCCCGCTGACCATCAGCGCCTCCGACACCAGCTTTGACACCTTCTGGGTGAGCGTCCCCACCCGGCTGGTCCCGAAGTAAAGCGTGTAAAGCAGCTCTCCTTGCTTGTGATCCAGAAAGAAGGAATAAGCGGACCCGGCGAGCCGGTGCATCAGGCGATTTTTCAGGTCGTCATGCACGTGCCCGCTCACCCGGGCAAGCAGGGCGTCGTACGCCAGGATCATCAGGCAGCGCAGCACCGTGATGGCCAGGAGAAACAGCGTGGCTCCCGCAATCGGATCTCTGAGCGGGAGTCCAGCGACCCAATCCGTCATCCATTGCAGGAGCCCAACCGGCGCTCCAGCCTTTTCGCCCAAGAGAGTCTGAAAAACCGGGAAGAAAGCGGCGACGTGCAGGCCTTCCAACAGACTGACGGCAAGCGACGCTGACAAAAGAAGCAGCATCCACCATCGATACGGGGCGATAAGCACCCCAAGGGCTTTCAGGCCCGTCCGCTTCATCCCGACGTTCCCCCTCCGTTCCCCGCCGCCTGCGCCCGCTGATAGAGGGCGTACCCGTAGTGGGCTGTCTTCTGGAACGCCGTGTCGAAGAGCGGGGTTCCCGTCGCGACCAGCTTCATCCCGAGCCCCACCTCCTGAAAGAGAGTCCCGTTCTCCGAATAGCCCGGCTGTTTGCGGGGGTCCAGGTCCCGCGTGCTCGTGTTGATCGAGAAGAAATGGCCGCAGCTCTCCCGCACCAGCGCCAGGTAGCCCCGCACCTCCCCGACGCTCATCTCGCCAAGCGAATGGACGTTCACCCCCAGATCGAACCGGAGCGGGGCCAGCGCCTCCTTCTCCCAGGGGGGCAGGTAGACCACGTCGTAACGCTCCAGCGCCCCCTCCAGATCCCTGTCCAAAGAGAGGAAACGGGAATAGGTGCAGACCCGAAGTCCGGAACTCTTGTAGAGGAAGTACGGCGCCCGGGCGTGCATGCCGGGCAGGTCGATCACCACCATCCGGGCCCCCCCCCGGCAAAGCAGGTTCGCCAGCTGGCCGCTCCCCGCGCCGATCTCCAGCACGCGGGGCCTGCCGCCCCTCTCCCTCGCGCGGGCCAAAACCGGCTCCAGGAGCAGCTTCTCCTCGATGGCCCGCAGGCCGGCGTTGAGCCGGCACCCTTCCAGCGTGAAGTGCCGGCTGTTCAAACCGGTGAACAGCCCGCCGAAATCCTGCGTTCTCTCCCGGAAATAGTCATGGAGAACCAGGGTGCGGAGGACCTCCAGGATCACCGCCTCCAGGCTCAGCGCCTGCGGCTCGAAGCTCTTGTAATTGAGCGCGCCGATGTGGTTGTACAGGCGCGGGTCGGCCGCCAGGGCGGCCCCCAGCATCCGGTCGTTCCACTTCGCCCACATGGGGCCGGCGGCGTACCCCCGGTCGCCCTGGGCCTTCCGCAGAGCCCGGAGCCCCTCTCGGATCTCCCGGACCATCTCCGCATCCTCCGGGGAGAGATCGCAGAGGTGTCCCGTGAAGTTTCCTGTGGCCTGGTACTCGGTGAAAAGCCGGAGCAGATGCGGGTCCCGCAGGTAGGAGCGATAGTTCAGCCGCACGATGGAGCGATTGCCTTCATCCGTGTACGCAATGCCCTTGGCCCCGCCGGCCACCTCCCGCGCCAGCCTGCCCAACCTCCGCGTCAGCGTGCCGCCGAGATCGCCCATCGCGCCGTCTCCCTCACGCTCCGATCCGCGGCTGCCCCGCCCGCCAGCAGGTCCCGGAACCGGGTCAATCCCTTTCCATCCATCCAAGTCTCCACCCGGCCCCGAACCCGCTCCTCCAGAAAAACCTCGTACGCCGTGTCGCTCATCTCGAAGAGTAGCTTCTCCACCAGGGCCTTGAGCTCCGCGTAGCCGTGGGCAGCCAGGAGCGGCTCCCTGCCCATCGGCGTGTCCCGCCAGCGTTCTCCCGGCTCGTACCAGATGCCCCGCCGCCGGGCGCCGAGGGCCTCGGCGCTCACCGAGGAGACGTGGAACGTCACGGTCAGGTCGCTCGCGGCGACCACCACAGTCGGGTCGGCGCTGTCCGGCAGGAAGCGGATCCCCGGCTGACTCCTCATCTCCCTCCAGACCTCCATCAGGCCGTGGCCCAGGCGCGGGATCGCCCACTGGCGATCCGGCCCCTCCCCCACGAAATAGCCCTCGTCCTTCGACGGCTTGATCACCGCGCAGATCCGCTCGTCCTCCGAAACCAGGCGCAGGAGGTCCCGGTACGACCGGATGGCCTCCGTGATCGTGCTGGGGGAGTTGGGCGCTTCCACGAAGGTGGTGTCGAACCAGGCGATCACCTTCTTTCCCCGGGCGCGCGGCCCGAACCATTCCGCCCGGACCTGCTCAACGTTCAGGGAGGATCCCATCGCCAGGATCTGCTCGGACCAGATGTTCCCCACATCGTGGTAATGCCGGATCCTCTGGTGGTGAGAGCGATGGTACTCGACCAACGCCGCGGAGGGAGAGACGAAATGGTCCGCGTTCTCGTGTGCCCAGAACCGGTGCCGCCCCCCAAAATCGCCGTCCCCTCCGAAGGGCCCGTGCTGCCGGTAGAGGTGCCCCCCGCCGTTGGAGTAGGCGAACCACCAGCTTTGCCCCCCCGCCCTTCGGATCAGGATGTTCCGCCAGCGGGGAGTCAGCCGGTACTGGCTGGAGTAGATGTAGTGGGAAAACCGGACCCTTTCCAGGGTGTTGAGCTCCCGCGTCAGGATCCCCAGACCCGTCGTCGCCGCCGCATGCAGCCATTCCGGCGCCCCGATCCTCGCCAGCCCCGTTCCCACCGCCCGCAGCGCCGCCCCCACGGGGATCCCCCTCGGCGGATGGTGAAGGAACCCCTTCAACCCCTGGCATTCGGAACGGAGCAGGACCCGGCACCCCTCCCGTCGCGTCTGCTCAAGCCAGGGGCCCTCCACGGAGGGATGGACCAGGAAGAGGGTGTTCTCCCGCGTGATCCGCTCCCCATCGAGGAGGAAATCGAACCGGCGGCCCCCTTCAAACTTCGTCTGGAATTTGGAGTCGATCGCGTACAGGTAGGTGCAGGCGACCGGCGGCTCCGACCTCCACCCGCGCCGCAAAACGCGCAGAACGCCCGCCGCCAGCGCGAGGATTCCGGCCGAGAGATACCGCGGAAGCTGTTGAGCGCGCCGACCCCACGCCCCCAGCCATTCCGACCCGAGAGCAGGCAGCGGCGGGATCCGGACGGCGGCGATGCCGCCGATCCCGCGCGTCCGGCACCACTCCTCCAGCAGGCGGTCCCATCGCCGGTAAGAATCCGGGACGAACTCCACCCGGGCCGCGGCCCCCCCAGACCGGAGGCGCTCTTCCAGGTAGAGGCGGCAGAAGAAATACCTCGACAGGCTCTCGACCAGCGCATGCTTGAAGACCGGCTCGCTTTCCTCGCGCCCGAAGATCGCCCCCATCCGCCGGATGAGCCGATGACCGGCGAACCGGTGGAAGAGCAATTCCGCCGCATCGATCGCCAGCCCGTCGGCCCTTGAATTGATGTGGACATAGACCCGTTCCACACGGCCCTCGAAGAGGAGCGGCCTCATCCACGCCATGGACTTCAACCGGCAGCTGAAGTCGAACACGCGGACCCGCCAACCCCGCGCCAGGTACCAGGCCACGAGCGGGCGATGGCCGCGGGTGATCGTCTCGAAGAAGACCTCGCGGGTCACCGTCCCCTCTTAGAGTTGGCGGCGGCCGCCTTCTCTCCGTTCACCGGCTTCGGCGCGAGATCGCCCCGGAGCAGCCCCAGCCGGATGTAGTCGTGGTACTCCCCGTCCACGTAGAATTCCTCCCGGCATCTCCCCTCCACCTTGAAACCGATCCTCTCCAGCGCCGCCTGGCTGCTGTCGTGGCCGCCCACCACCGTGGCGATCACCTTGTGGAGGTTGAGGGTGTCGAACGCGTAGCGCACCAGCAACGCCCAGGCCTCGGTCGCGTACCCTTTCCCCCAGAATTCCTTGCGCCCGATCACGAGGCCGGTGTCCGCGGTCCGGTGCACCCAGTTGATCCGGTTCAGAGCCACGTTGCCGATGTGGGTTTCGGTCTTGGCGTCGATGATCGCCAGGAGGATGTCGCTCGTGGAGTTTCGGAACCGGTCCAGCGACAGGCGCAGGCCCTCCCGGCTGACCGGGAATTTTCCCATCCCCAGGTACCGCGTGATGGCCGGATCATTGAACCAGGCGGCGTAGTCGTCGTGCAGGTCCGACTCCTCGAACGGCCGCAGGTAGCACTTCTTCCCGACCAGGAAGGGGCTCTTCATCGGTTCACCGCCGCGGGGACGGCCCCCCTCATCCGGCGCCGCACCTTGGCCCACGTGAAATCCTCGCCCGCCTGCATCGGGGAAACCACGAAGGAACCGATCAGCTCTTCCAGCTCATACGGCTGGACCGCGGCGGGCGGTGAGGGCCGCAGGGCCTCGATCTCTTCCCGCCGGAGGAGGTGTCCCGCCGGCAGGTCCCGGGCCGCCCGCAGGCAGCGCCGCTGCACCACCACCGTCTCCTGCTCGTTCTCCGCCACGGTCTTCTCGCTTCCGCCCAGGGAGCGCTCGAGCTCCCGCGTCCGATCTACCATCTCGCGCCATTCCTTGGGCGTTGTGGAGAACGGGTGGTCCGGCCCTTCCCTTCGGTTGTCATCCGTGAAGTGGCGCTCGATGATCCGCGCCCCCAGGGCCACCGCGCCGAGGATCGCGCTGGGGCCGCGGGTGTGGTCGGAGAGCCCCAGCACCGCCTCGGGGAATTCCTTTCGGTAGGTCTGCAGAACGTTCAGGTGCAGGTGGTCGAAGTTGTCCGGGCTTCCGGTGTAGTTGGTATTGCACTGCATCAGCCCCAGATCCCGGTCGTGATTCAGGATGATCCGCACGGCGCGCCGGACCTCCTCCAGGGAGGAGGCGCCCGTGGCCAGGATCACCGGCTGGCCCTGGCTTGCGATCTTCTCCAAGATCTCCGGCCAGGTGACGTCGCCGGAGCCGATCTTCCAGACCGGCACGTGCGGGGAGAGCATCTCCACCGCCTCCAGGTCGTAGGGGGCGGAGAAGAAGTCGATCCCGACCTCTCCGCAGCAGGCCTTGAGCTTCGGCGTCCACTCCCACGGCAGCGACGCCTCCTCGTAGACCTGGTAGACGTTTTTCTTCCAGGAGGACTGGTGGGAGAGCTGCCTCCCCAGGGACTCGAAGCCGTGGCGGCTTACGATCTTGGACGCCCGGAAGTGCTGGAACTTCGCTCCGTCGGCCCCGGCCTCCTTCGCCAACCGAATCAGTTCCAGCGCTCGCTCCAGCCGGCCGTCGTGGTTGGCCGAGATATCGGCGACGAAATAAGTCGGCTCCCCATCTCCCACCCATCGCTTACCGATCTTGAATCGAGCCACCGTTGCCTCCCTCTCCGTTCGCAGAGGCTGCGGTCAGCAGCCGGTCATACCCCTGAAGAAGACGCCCGAAGTTCCTGTTCCAATCCGCCTGTTCCGAGACGAGCGCCCGGTTGGCCTCGCCCATCGCCTGCCGCCGCCCGGGGTCAGCCAGCGCCTCGCGGACGCAGCGGGCCAGCGCCTCAGCATCGCCGACGGGGTATCTCCAGCCGTTGACCCCGGGCGTCACCCACTCCCGGTTCCCGAAAGCGTCCGGCACCACCACGGCGAGCCCGCAGGCCATCGCCTCCAGCAGGCTGATCGACGTTCCGTCGCTCTCGCTGGCGCTCACGTAGAGGTCCGCCTCCCGGAAGTAACCGGCCATCCGATCGTTGGGGACCTGGCCGGCCAGGTGGACACGGGGACCCAGCCCCGTCTGCTTCACAAGCGCCTCGACACGCGGGCGGAGCGTCCCATCCCCGAGCATCAGGACTCGAACGTCCGGCATCCCCCGCAGGACCCGCTCCACCGCCGAGAGAAAAACCTCGGCCCCCCGCCCCGGCTCGAAGGAGCGTGTGCTTAAGATCACCCGGCACCGCTCCCACCCCAGCCGTCCGCGGAGCCCCGCGGCAGGCGCCTCCCCGGAGAATCGGCCCAGATCCACCCCGAACGGGAGCTGAACGATCCTGTCCGGCTCAATCCCACCGAGGACGGCGATCCGCTCGCTCACCGCGCGGCAATCCGCCACCACCATCCCGGCTCGCTTGAGCGTGAACCGCGTGACCCACCGGGGCCAAAGACCGCGGTGGGGCGCCACCAGGACGTCCGAACCCCAGGACATCACCATGAGCGGCCTGGCCCCGGCCGCGGCGGCCAGGAAACCTCCCGACTGGACCGGCCCCGCGTGCACCAGGTCCGGCCGGATCTCCCGGAGATGCCGCTGGAGCCGCCGCCAGGAAATCAGCCATCCACGGAGCGGCCCCCCGCCTTTTCCGTCGGCCAGCGGCGGCAGCCGCCGGACGCCCGGGGGGATCGGCCGGGATTCCAGCGGCACGGGATCGCTGCCGCACGGCAGGAACCAGATCTCATGCCCGCTCTGCGTCAGTTTCTCGAGAAAGCGGCGGTCATGGGTGTTGTATCCCTGCGAGATGTACAGGACCCGCGCCATCTCCCCCTCTGCGTCAGGCCGACCGGAAGACCGGCTCCACCGGCTTGCCCACAAGCCGGTTTTCCACGTCGTTTTTCTCCACCGCTTCTTCCAGAACCCGCATCGCGGAGTGGTAGACATGCAGGATCTGGTCCACCTCCGCCTCCCCGTGGCTCCAGGAAGGCAGGTGGTAGCCGGTGAACAGCACGCCCCTGCGGATGCATTCCTGCTGGAAAAGGGATTTAAGCGCCAGCGACCCCCTCTCATCCTTCCCGTGGAACTCCGCCACCGTGCGCGGCCCCATCCCCACACACTGCGTGACCTTCTCCAGCCCCAGGTGCCCGGCCAGGACGTTGTACCCGTCCCGGAGCCTCTCCCCTTCCCGGCCGATCTGCCCCGCGACGTCGTCCCTCTGGATTCTTGCGAGGGTCGCCTTGGCCGCCGCGAGGGACAGGGTCTCCCCGCCGAACGTGAAGGAGAAGAAGATCTCCTCGAACTCCTTGAGCAGCGCCCTCGGCCCCACGATGGCCGAGAGCGGGAAGCCGTTGGCCACCGCCTTGCCCACGCACGAGAGGTCCGGCTGGACCCCAAACCGGCTCTGAGCCCCTCCCAGACCGAACCGGAAGCCGGTCAGAACCTCGTCGAAGATCAACAGCGCCCCCTCCCGCCGGCAGAGCTCGCGCACCCGCGAAAGGAATCCCCCCTCCGGCTCCGCGATCCCCACCGGCTCCATGATCACCGCGGCGACGCTTCGCGGATGCTCCGCGAAGATCCGCTCCAGCGATTCGATCCGGTTGTACTGGAACGGAGCCGTGAGCCGCTTCACCGACTCCGGCACCCCCCGCGCCCGGGTCGTGGTGCCGATGTACCAGTCCTGCCAGCCGTGGTACCCGCAGGCGGCGATGACCTCCCGGCCCGTGACGGCGCGGGCCAGGCGCACCGCCCCGGAGGTGACATCCGATCCGTTCTTCCCGAAGCGGGCCATCTCCGCCCAGGGGAACGCCCCGCAGAGGGCCTCGGCGACTTCCACCTCCAGCGGGTGCGGCAGGGTGAAGATCGTCCCCGCTCCCAGCTGGGCGCGGACCGCTTCGTTCACCTCCTCGTCCGAATAGCCCAGGATCACCGCCCCCAGGGCCATGCCGCAGTCGAGGTACTCATTGCCGTCGGCATCCCAGAGGCGGCATCCCTTCCCCCGCACGGCGAATGGGGGTGCCGCTCCCTGCACGAACTGCGTCGGGCCCTTGCTGAAGGTCTGCGAGCAGCCGGGGATCCGCTCCAGCGCCCGTTCCTTCAGCGCCCGGCCATGCTCGAGGGAAACTTTCCGCGGCGGGATCAGGGGATCCTGCAGGATCGAGCGGTAGTACCCCTCGTTGACGACGCTGCTCCGGTTGATCCCTTCCATCTCCGGGTGCTCCTTCAAGAGCTGCAGGATCTCCCGATGGCCAAAGGAGCGGTCGAGGCGATCGAGACGCCTGTACACGGCTCGGACAAAAGCGAGATCCTCCTCGCGGTCCACGGACCACTTGAACGCGCCCAGCGGCTCCGGCATCTCCAGCCAGCCCAAGCGGAACTGCCCTGAGTTTTTCATGAACGAGGTCACATGCTCTCGCTCTGAAGGGAGCCCCGCCTCCCGGTGCGCCCTCTCCAGCGCGCCGCGGGAGAAGACCTCCACGTCCAGCCCGTCCGGGCAGCCCCGCCCCAGGGTGTTGCTGGCGTAGTCGTACCCGCCGGAACGGAACAGGTCGATCACCTGGTCGATCACCTCCGGGTCGATGAGCGGGCAGTCCGGGGTCACCCGCACCACGGTCTCCACGCCGTGCTCGGCCGCGGCCCGGCAGAAGCGGTCCAGCACATCGCTCTCGCTGCCCCGCGTGAATTGAAGTCCCCGCGCCCGGGCGAATTCCACGATCGGGTCATCCTTCGGCTCGGTCGTCGTCGCGATGATCACCTGCTCGATGCGGCGGGAGCGGCGGACCCGCTCCACAAACCGCTCGAGCATCGGCTTGCCCTCCACGTCGGCCAAGGTCTTTCCGGGGAAACGGGAGGAGCCCATCCGCGCTTGGATGATCGCCGCCAGCATCAGAGTCGGACCGACGTCCCGGTCCGCATCGATTCCTGGATCGCCGTGGCCACCCGGAGGACCTCGATTCCCGATTCGACACCGATGGCCGGGGGCTTCTTGCTGGAGATGGAGGCCAGGAAATCCCGCAGCTCGCCGACGTAGGTTTCCGAAGGGCTCCCCTCGATCGGCACCGCCTCATAGCCGTCCGACCCTCGGCCGCACAGGAGCAGCCGCCCCACGCTGCCGTCCGCCCTGCCGTTGGGGCAATCCCAGCGCAGCGCCGCGTCCTCTCCGATCAGCACGAAGCTGCGGGTGTACGTCGGCTGCACGCAGTCCATGTGCACGGAAACGAGGGCCTGCTCCTTCGTCCAGAGAAGAGCCTTGAGGACATCCAGCCCCCGGATCTCCAGGCTGCTCAGCTGACCGCCGTAAGCAGCCACTTCGGTCACGTGACCGAGGAAAAAGAGGACGAGATCAATCTCATGTGAGGCGTCCAGCAGGAGGCCGCCGCCCAGGTCGGGGTTGGCCATGTAGCTTGCCCGGTAGTCCCGGTTGTTCCACCACTTGGGCAGGTACAGCCCGAACTCCAGATGGCCCGACACCACCCGGCCGAGCCGGCCGGATTCCAGAATCGACTTGGTGGCCCGAACCGCGGGGTGGTAGCGGAGGTTGTAGCCGACCTGAACGATACGGCCGTCTGCGCGGACCTTCCGAAGGAGATCCTCGCTGCCCTGAAGGCTTGTGGAGAGCGGCTTCTCCACGAAAACATCCGCGCCGGCAGCCAGCGCCTTTTCCACCAATGGAATGTGCGTGTCGGCGGGGGTGCAGATCAGGACAGCGTCCGGCCGGGCGGAAAGGGCTTCCTCCGAGTCGGCCAGCGCGCGGATGCCGAACTGGGCCTTGACCCTGTCGCGCGCGGAGGGGCTCGGATCCGCCACCTGGATGTCGGAGAGCCCGAGCTCCCGCAGGTGACCCACGTGCCTCAACCCGATTGAACCGCAGCCCAGCACCAGCGCCTTCATCGCGAATGCCACTACAGGTCGGCTCTGCTGGCCCCGCGGACGGCGGCCTTCTGAAGCGGCTGCTCTTCTCCGGTGTGGGGGTGCCGCACCGTGTTCTGGGCGCCCAGCTCGTTGATCGCCCACCAGGAGAGGTCGATCACCTCTTCGTCCGGCAGATCGCTGAAGTTTGTGCGGACCTCTTCCCCCTGCTCCCCCAGCCGGACCAGGTATTCTTCGACCGTATCCTCGTCTGCCGGGCCTGCCTTGCCGGTCACCGCCTTGGCGATGAGCCCGCGGTCCAGCGCCACCTGCCAGAAGGTCGTGGCGGGATAGGCCGTGGTGAAGAAGAATACCTCCGGCTTTAAGCCCACCTTCCGGCAGAAGTCTACCGTCTCCTGCACCGTCTGCCGGCTTTCCCCCGGAGAGCCGATCATGAAGGAGCAGTCGGCGTACCCCATGATCCGCTTGGTCTCGGAGATGGCGATCTCCATCTTCTCGACGGTTTGGCCGCTCTTATCGATGGACTTGAGGATCGTGGGGCTGGCCGATTCCACCCCGTAGCCGGCTTGGCGCATTCCCACCTCGTAGGCCTGTTCCAGCATGTGCGGCCGCCCCTCCTTTTTCGCGCGGATCACGTCGTCGGCCACGATGTTCGTCCGGCAGGTGCCCCCCCAGAGGACCTCGAAGCCGGTATCCCTTCGGCGCTCGCGCAGCCCCGCGCAGAACTCCAGCGCCCAGCGGTAGTCGGTCATCATCAGGTCGTCCAGGAAATGGATGTAGGTGAGCCCGTACCGCTCCTTGAGGAAAACCATCTCGTCAACGATGTCCTGGGGGCTGCGCAGGCGGTACTGCTTGCTGAGGTACGCGGCATAGCAGTAATCGCACGCGGTGGCGGCGTAAGGGCACCCCCGCGAGGCGATCATCGACTCCGAGTATTGCCCTTCGCAGACCGGAGAGCCGTCGATCCATTTCGTCCGCCAGTTCAGGTGGCCCACGGGGTTGAGCTTGTAAACGTCGTCCAGGGGCCAGGGCTCCCGGTGCGGCCACGGCAGGGCGTCGAGGCCAAGGGCGCGGGTCTTCACCGAGGGCCGCAGGCCGTTGTCCCGGTAGTCCCATTCCCCGGGCCGAATCTGCCGCCGGTACGCCAATCCTTTCAGTCCCTCCAGGGGAGCGCCGGCCTCCAGCCGGTGGAGCAGCTCCGAGAAGGTCACCTCCCCCTCCTCCTGGACCACCGCGTCCACGCCGATCCGCTTCACCATGAAGAGCGGCAGGGAGGATCCGATCCCGCCGCCCAGCACCTGGAAGACGTCGGGATAGACCGAGCGGCAGATCCGCGAGATCCGCCGGATGTGGCTGTACTGCGTCACGATCCCGCCCAGCCCGATGACCTCCGGCTTGGGGGCGCTGAGCTTGGCCTCCACCCGCTCTTCGATCCACCGGGCGATCTCTTCGGGAGAGCGCTTCATCGGCCGCCGCCGCTCCGCGTTGAGATCCAGCACGTCCACGGTGTGCCCGTCCATGAGGGCGACGGAAGCCACGTACCCATGCCCGATGGGCATGATGTTGGGATAAGACCACTCCCGGATGGGAGCATTGATCAGGAGGATCTTAAGCCCCTCAGGGCGGGACGGGAACTCGGCGGCGGATCCCCCGGTCGTGAGCCGGGGCCCGGCGGAGCTCAGCGCCTCGCCGTCGCGGAAGCGCTGATAAAAATATTCCTCAGTCCCCATCCCTGCCCGCTTCCTGCAGAACCCCTTCCACCTGGCCGACCAGCTTCAGCAGCTCCGCCTTGCTGAGCCACTGCGTGTTGGAATCGCTGGTGTAGGAGAAACCGGCAGGAACCGGTTTCCCCTCTTCCCAGTTGGAACCGGGATGGATCGCGGGAAAATCGGGTTGGATGACGTAGAATTCAGGCATCTCCACCGTCCGGCGGGAGTCATCGGTGGTGATCATGACCTCGTGGAGCTTCTCTCCCGGACGGATGCCCACAATCTCCTGCTTGCAGTCCGGCGCGATCGCCTCAGCCAGGTCCACCAGCGTCATGCTGGGGACTTTGGGGACGAAGATCTCGCCGCCGTGCATCCCCGCCAGGGCATGCAGAACCAGCTGAACCCCCTGCTCCAAGGTGATCCAGAAACGGGTCATCCGCCGGTCGGTGAGGGGGATCCTGCCGGTCTCCCGGCGCTTCAGGAAGAGGGGGATCACGCTGCCCCGGCTGCCCACCACGTTGCCATAGCGCACCACGCTGAATTTGGCCCGGTGGGGCCCCGAGTAAACGTTGGCGGCGATGAAGAGCTTGTCGGAGCAAAGCTTGCTGGCCCCGTAGAGGTTGATCGGGTTGGCCGCCTTGTCGGTCGAGAGGGCCACCACCTGCTCGACCCCTCGGTCGATGGCGGCGTCGATCACGTTGGCCGCGCCCAGAACATTGGTTTTGATCACCTCTAACGGATTGTATTCCGCCGTGGGGATCTGCTTCAGCGCCGCGGCGTGCACGACCACCTGAACGCCGTCGAACGCCCGCTCCAGCCGGTCCTTATCCCGCACGTCCCCCAGGAAAAAACGCACGCGGGGATCGTTGAACTGGTGCGCCATCTCCGACTGTTTCCACTCATCCCGGCTGAAGATGATCAGCTTCTTGGGAGAGTGGTCCCGCAGGACGGTCTCGGTGAATTTCCTTCCAAAGGAACCGGTGCCTCCGGTGACCAGAACCACCTTCTCTTTGAGAATCATGAGGGGTAAGCCTCCCTATCGGATTGGGTTATGATAACACAGGTTCCGCTCACAGCGTCTTTGAAAAACGCCGGTCCCAGCTCGAGCGGATGTCCCATCCCAGGATCAGCCGGACCAGGAAGCGGCCTGCCGCATAATCCTCCTTCTTCACGTCATGGGCCTCGGGAAGGAAGCGGGAATCCTCCATGCGGTTCAGGAAAGAGATCAGCTCCGGAGACAATCTCCCTTTGGGAAGCTTGTCCATTTCATGAACAATCGCTCGCGGGTCACGCTCCAAGAGCTGAGTCTGCGAGAGCCAGTATCGGCTTTCGGCGTCCCTCCCGCAGCGGTGATGGGCGTAAGCGAGAAGCACCAACGCCCGAGCGTAAGCGTCCAACTCTGCCTGGAGAAGCTCCCTCACGCGGGTCAGCTTCTTGGGCTCAGGCTGACCGGGCTCTCTTTGGGAGTCCACAACCCGCTCCAGCCAATCGTTGAGATCCGATCCGCCGGTCACCCAGCGCAGATCGGAGATGCGGATCCCCTCCGTGAGCCAGCGCACCAGGAACGGGGGCCTGGTCACGGCGTCCAAGAACGTCTCCGACGCCTCCTGAAACTCCCGACTGGAAATCTTGTTCCACCCCCCCTGGACCAGCTGGTCGAAGGGCTCAATCGAGCGCCCCAGGGGGCTCAACACCCGCATGCCCTCCAGGCGGTACACGGAAAGACCTTGCGGCGCTCCTTCCCCTCCTCGCAGCGGGATCGATCCCAAAGCCGCCGCGGCAGCGTGCAGGTTGTCGTAATCCGGCGGGACGGAAAGGGGGAAATCCCTCCACACCTCCCGGATCGGCATTGGCACCACGCCGCTCACCCGAACCGCCTGAGTTTCAAGGGCTTCATCCTGGATGAGGCGGACCGTCCTAAAATCGTCATAAAAGAGGACCGCGTTGACCAGCCTCCCCCGGAAGAGTGCCACGCGGATGGCCGCCAGGTTCGCCGCGCACAAGAGCCCCGCCATCCCGTACAGCGCGATCTCGCGCCAGCGCTCCCTCCGCCCCCGGGCCGCCCAGCCGGCCAGATCCTCCAGGCCGCAGGAAACCACGATAGCCGCCAACGGCGAAAGGTAAATGAAGTAGCGCGACGGCGTGTGCAGCGGATGGCTGGAATCCTGATGGAGCGTAACCCCCAGGGTGACGACGTACCAGACGAAGAGCAAAGCCAGCTTCCGGTTCCGGAGAAGGTGGGTTTTCCAAAAGGCGACGATGGCCGCCAGCGCCAGCAGGAGGGTCCCAGCGCTCACCTGGGGGGCCAGGTAGTAGTAGGGCTCCGTCGAATCCATCTCGAAAGCCGCCCGGAGAGGGTCCAGGAGGAGCGAGAAGGGAGCCAGGAACGGCACCGAACCGCTGTAGGGGAACAGCAGCTGCCGATGGTCCTTCCAACACCACAGGAGGAGCACGCCCGCCCCGACCGCCGCCCACGGCCGCCAGCCGGTCCGGTCCAGCCAGCGGCCCGGCGCGGCGCGCAACACCGCCCAGACGGCCCCCAGACCCCCCAGGACAAAGCCGATCAGGATCGCCGCGCGGATCCCCCACGGGATGGAGTTGGGGAAGAGGGGATCCGTCACCACCAGCCCCCTCAGCCAGTCCGGTATCGAGAGCTTGCGCAGGCCTTCCGTCACCACCGGATCCCCTGAGGAGGTCACCATCACGATGGGATAGAGCGCGTACAGGAGGAAGATCCAGGACCAGCGCCGGAACCGCGCCGCCCGCTCCTCCGCGTCCCGCGAAAAAGCGACGAGGTCCGCCGCCATCACCGCCAGCGCGATGATGGTGCTCCTCTGCATCGAGGCCGCGAGGGCCGCCGCCCCCGCCCCGATGAAACCCGCCGCCGCGCCCCATTTCCCCTCGCGGACCCGCCCCTCCGTCCAGAAATAGAGATTCAGCAGGGCCAGGAGGGTGGTCACGGCCAACAGGTGCTGGGCGGCCGTCGGCCAGAGGACCGCGTGGAAATGCCCGAAGAAGAACAGGAAGAGCACCGCTGAAACGGCGGCGATCCGGACGCTCAATCCCCACTGCCGCGCCAGCAGGCCCAGGAGCGCTGCGTTGCCGACCTGGATCACCATCGAAGCCAGGAGGAGCCAGCGCACCTCCGGCCCAAAAAGCCGGGAGACAGCGTACAGGAAGAGCTTCAGGGTGGGCTGGGCAAAGCCCACCGGCAGGGTATCCAGGAGGAAGAGGAGGGTTCCCCACGGGGACCGACCCTCGAGATAGTGCGACATCGTGGGCAGCATCCACCAGAGGTCGTCCTCCGGGACGATCCGCAGAGCCGCCGGCCACAAGACAGCAAAGTAGGCGGCCACCGACGCGATCAGGAGCCACCCCCGCGCGCCGATCTTCACGCCGCCCCTGCCCGCCGGTCCCAACCGGACCGCAGATCCAATCCAAAGAGAGCCCGGGCCAGGAACCTGGCAAACGCGTAGTCGTTCCTCCGCCACGGGGCCGGGTTGTGAAACCACTCCGGATCCAGGAAGCGCGCGGAGAATTCCTGAAGCAGGATCGATTCGCCCGCGCGCGGATCCCCGCGGAGGAGCTCCGCCGCCCGCTCCGGATCACGCTCCAGCAGGTAGACTTGGCAGAGCCATCGCTTGGCTTCCTCTGGCCGCCCGCCCTGATCCTCCAGGAAAGCGAGCACCGATAGGCAGAGCAGGTAATCGGAAAGTTCGGCGCGTATCAGGGAGGAAACCGCCTCCCACTTTTCCGCCGGCGCAATGCTCCATCGCCGGTAGCGCCGGCCCATCCACTCGGCCCAGTCCCGCAGATCCAGGCCGCCGGTGATCCACTCCGCGTCGGACAGCCGCCCTCTCTCCCCCAGGACGTAGTTCACCAGGAAGGGCCGCCGGGCGGCCCCCGCGAGGAAGCGGCGTCTCGCCTCCTCCCTGCGCCCCTCCTGTAGGAGCGCCAGCCCCACCCGGACCTCCTCCCGGAACAGATCGAGCGGCCTGCCGTCCGGCGCGAAGACCTGGCCGCCGCCGATCCGGTACCCGCGTCCCTTCCCCCACCTGGCCTCCCCGGCGAGCTCCAGCGGATGGGAGCGGCCGATTCGGTCCCTCAGGATCCTCCGAAAATTGTCGAAAGCGATCCGCTCGCCCTCCACCGGCCGGCTCCACTTCTTCCGAAACCAGAAGGAGGTCAGCCCCTCCACGGCGACCGGTTCCCCATCCCCCGCGCCTTTCAGGTCGCTGGCGATCAGGGCCGCGGCGCGGACATCGTCGTAGACGAAGTAGGTGTTGACCAGCCTCCCGCGGAACAAGGCCAACCGGATCGCCAGGAGATTGGGCACGCACAGCGCGGCCAGCGTGAGAGCCAGCGCCGCATCCCGCCCCCGTCTCTTCCACCTGGCGCCCCGCGCCAGAACCGCGGCGGCATAGGCCAGCCCGCACCCGGCCATCACGGAGAAGAGGGGGGAGAGGTACAGAAAATAGCGGGACTGCGTCCGGAACGGCATGCTGGAGGCGACGTGCTTATGGAGGAGCAAGTAAGCCAGCGCGATCCCATACCACACCCCCCACACCGCCAGGCCTCTCTTTCTCCGCGCGAAGGCCAGGGTAAACGTCCCGGCGGTAACGAGGGTGAGCAGGAGGAGGAAAACGGAGACCTGGGGCTGCGCGTAATGGTAGGGGTCGACGGAATCCATCCGCAGAGCGGAATGGATCGGGTCCAGGAAAGAGCCCAGCACCGTCATGAAGGGGACCAGCCCGTTGTACGGCAGGAGAACCTGCCGCAAGTCCCGCGCCATCAGGAGAATCCAGACCCCCAAAGCCAGGGCCAGGCCGACCCAGCCCCTGCGCAGGCTCCTCATTCCCGCCGCGAAGCGGATCAGCAGCAGCCCGGCGGCCGCCGCCAGGAGCAGCGCCGCCGTCTTGGCCAGCGGCGGAAGGGGGATCTTCTCGATGGCCGAGATCGCCGTGTTGTCACCGAAGGCGGCCATCGCCCACAAAGGATAGATCAGGAACAGCCCCCAGACCGGCAGCCAGCGCCTGCACAATTCCCTCCGCTGGATCCCGCTTAAGCCCGGCGCCACCCACGCGTGGCAGACCATCGAGCCCAGCGCGATCATTCCAGAGTGCTGGAGCGATCCCACAGCGGTCCCCAGCGCCGTGAGGGCATAGGTTCCTTTCCAGGGCCGGCCCCGGCGCCTGAGTTCCTCCGTCCGGAGGAAGAGCCACAGCACCGCCAGGGTGGTGGTGATCGAGTAGGGGTGCTGAGACGCCGGAAGCCAGAGGTAGCCGTGGAAATGGATGAAGAGGGCCAGGAAGATGACCCCGCTGGAGATCGCCGCCCGAAGGGAGATCCCCATCTTCCGACAAAGGAGGGCCAGGAGGACAGCGTTGAGCAGGTGGATCAGCAGGCCGGCTGCTGGGAAGGCGCGGAACGGAAGTCCCAGGAAGCCGTCCACAAACAGGATCAGCCCCTTGAGCAGAGGCGGCCGGAAATATTTCGGGGAATGGTTCAGGAGGAAAGAGGCGATCTCCGAGGCGGATTGCCCTTCCACGTAGTGGGAAAAGGTCGGGAGGATCCACCAGTGGTCGGTGTCCGGGACGGCGCCGCGGACTGCGGGGGCCAGCAGGCCGAGGAACAGGAGAACCGATGCCGCAGGCACAACCCTGTAAAGGAGGACCCGCCGCCGGGACGCGGACAAGGGGAGCTTCCTGCCTTCCGCTAGGCCAGCGGCGCTTTCCGGGATCCCGAGACCGCCTCCCGCAGGAGCTGAAGAAGGAAGACCGCTCCCCACTTGAGGATCTGGAGCTTCCTCTCCCCTCCGATCCGGGGCGGTTCATCCGCCGGGATCTCGGTCCACCGGGCTCCCCATTTCAGGGCCCGCATGCTCATCAGGGGGATCCAGTCCACCCGGGTCCTGAAGAGATGCTCGAGCCCCTCGAACGGCTCCGGCCGATCCAGCCCCAGCCGATGGGGGAGGTCCCTGCGGTGCGCTCGGAACATGATCATGGGATCGGTCATCCGGGGAGAGCCCCGAGGCTTCAGCAGCAGATTGGTCAGCGTGCGAAACAGCCAGTTCCCGAAGGAGGTCACCGCGTCGTCATCCAGGGACTTCGCGTCGCCCAGGTAGCGGGACCCGATCACGAGGTCGTATCCCTCCTCCATTTTCTCGATGAGCTGTGGGATCGCCTCCGGCACGGTATTTCCATCGGGTGTGAAGTAGATCACCACGTCCCCGGAAACCTTCGGCCACACCTCCTGGTAGGCGCTTCGGAAACCCGGACGCTGCTGCACATGGACCTCATAGCCGCGCTCCCGGGCCCACTCGATGGTGCCGTCGGAGGAGCCCCCGTCCACCACGATGATCTGGTCAAGCCACTCCCCGCGCACCCGGGGCATGATCACCTTCATTCCCTCGATCTCGTTGAGCGTCATGACCAGCATCGTGTACTTCAGACGCCGCTGCGTCGCCCCGACCCCGCTCCCAGCGGCAACCGTTTGGGCCCCTCCAGAGAGCGCCGTCATCCCGGGGTCAAAATCCCTTCTTGTTCCGGAGAACTCCCCGTTCGCTGCTGCTGCGCCACCCCCTCCTCCGGATCGTAGCCGTCCGGGTCATAGAAGATGATTCGGCTCCCAGAGCTCTCGAACTGCACCGGGACGTGCAGCAGTTGTCCCAGGGCCTCGCGGACCTCCGGCTGGCGATCCGGTTCGACGAAGAGCAGCAGGAACCCCCCGCCTCCGGCCCCCAGGATCTTCCCGCCGGTGGCTCCCGCAGCCCGGGCGGTTTCGTAGAGCTGATCGATCATGGGGGTCGAGATCCGCGGGGTGAGCGACCGTTTGAGCTTCCAGCTTTCGTGGAGAATCCGCCCGAAGGCCTTCAAATCCTCGCCGCTCTGCAGGATCCGCACCGCCTCATCCACCATCCCGTAGATCGCCCGAAGCTCCTCCTTCTTGCGGGAAGTCGCCTTGATCTGCTCGCCGGCGATTTCCGAAGCGGTCCGCGAGATCCCCGTGTAGTAAAGCATCAGGCGGCTCTGGAGCTCCACCAGCCGACCCGGATCCAAGAGGATCGGGGAAACCTGGATCCCATCGTTGCGCTCGAAATCGATCCGGTTGAAGCCTCCGAAGGCCGCCGCCACCTGGTCCTGGCACCCCACATTCTCCTGGAGCCACCCCTGCTCCACGCGGATCGCCTCCAGCGCGAGCTGCCGCTTGCTCGGCATGACCCCCTTCAGGCCGTAGAGGGCGTGAAGGAGGCCCACCGTGAAGGCGGAGCTCGACCCCAGGCCGGTTCGAGCCGGGAGGTCGCCGTCGTGGTGGATCTCGATCCCGTGCCGAATGTGGAGGTGCTGCAGCGCCTCACGCACCGCGGGGTGCTCGATCTCCCCGGTCTCCCGCACCAGCTCGATCTTCGACCAAACAATCCGGCTGCGGTGCTGGAAGAAAGGAGGCAGCCAGCGGCAGGTGATGTAGCAGTACTTGCTGATCGTCGTCACCAGCGTGGCCCCCCCGTTCTCCCGGTACCAGGCGGGGTAATCCGTCCCGCCGCCGAAAAAGGAGATCCGGAAGGGCGTCCGGCAGATGATCATCGGCCCCTCCTACGCGTTGGCGAACTGCATCCGGCGAATCACCTGATAGCCCTTGATCAGCCCCGCGATGCCTTCCCGCAGGGAGACCTCCGGCTTGAAGCCGGTCCGCTCCATCTTCTCGTTGCTGACAATGTAGTTCCGTTTGTCGGGGTCCTCCCCGACCTCCGCCTCGATGAAGTAGAACCGCGGGACCTGCTTCTTGATCTCCTCGCAGAGCTCCCGCTTGGAGAGGTTCGCGTCGCTCAAGCCCACGTTGTAGGCATGGCCCTTCATCGCGTCGAAGCTGCCGATGGCATGGAGGAAGGCCCCGCCGATGTCCCGGACGTGGATGTAGTTCCGCTTGAAATGCGCCTGGAAGAGCACCAGGAAACCGTCCGTTACCGCCCGGTAGACGAAATCGTTGACCAGCAGGTCCAGCCGCATCCGGGGGCTGATCCCGAAGGCCGTGGCCAGGCGGAAGGTGATGCTGTTTCCCGCGTCCAGGACCGCCTTCTCGGCGTCCACCTTGAGGCGCCCGTACGTGGAGATCGGCCGCAGGGGCGTCTCCTCCGTGCAGTGGATCCCATCCTGCCCGATCCCGTACCCGCTGTTGGTCGTCGGGAAGATGATCCGCTGGCCGCGGGATTTCCACTGCGTGACGGCGCGGACGGCGTCGAGGTTCACCTGCCGGGCCTGCGCGGGATCCTTCTCGCACAGCGGCGCCCCCGTCAGGCAGGCCAGCGGCAGGACCACGTCCGCTTGGCTAACCAGGGGCCGCACCACCCGCTCGTCCCGCGCGTCGCCGCGCACCACCGCGAGGTTCGCCCGGTGGCAGCAGTCCAGCAGCGACGTCTGCCCGTACATGAAGTTGTCCATCACCGTCACCTGATGCCCCTCCTCGAGGAGCATCGGCACGAGGACGGATCCGATGTATCCCGCACCACCGGTGACGAGGACCTTGAAGCCGCCGGCCTGTCCGTTGGATCCTCTCATCCGGTCACCTCTCAACGCCCGCCTGTGCGGCCGCCCGCCCTTCCGGGCTCCCGGCCGCACTCTGCAGGAACCACGCGTACGTCCTCTCCAGCCCTTCCCTTAAACCCGTCCGCGGAGACCACCCCATCGCCCGCAGCGGCCGGGAATCCAGCCGCTTGGCCGGAGCGCCATCGGGCCGGGAAGGATCCCACTCGACCCTGCCTTTAAAACCCACCCCTTCCGCGATGAGCCCTGCCAGCTCCCGGATGCTCACCGGCTCTCCCGTGCCCACGTTGATGGGCTCGTCTCCCGGGTGCTTTTCCAGGAGCAGCTCGCAGGCCTCGGCCAGGTCATCCGCGTAGATGAACTCGCGGCGAGCCTTCCCCGTGCCCCAGAGCGTGACGTGCCCTCGTCCCTCTTCCTTCGCCTCGTGGAACTTCCGCAGGAGCCCTGAGAGCACATGCCCCGCTTCCGGATCGAAGTTGTCGCCCGGCCCGTACACCGAGGAGGGGATCGCCGTCACATACCGGGTCCCGTACTGCCGGTTGTATGACCGGCACAGGATCCAGCCGGCCAGCTTCGCCAGGGAATACGGCTCGCTGGTCGGCTCCATCGGGCCTGACATCAGGTGCTCCGGAGCCATCGGCTGCGGGCACTCCCGGGGGTACATGCAGCCGCTCCCGAAGTTGAGGAGAAGGCGGATCCCCGCCTTCCAGGCCCCGTGGATGAGATTCGCCTCGATCATCAGGTTGTCGTGGATGAACTCCGCCGGCCGCGAGTCGTTCGCCCGGATCCCGCCCACCCTGCCGGCGGCGATCACCACCGCCTCCGGCTTCTCCCGCTGGAGGAACCCTTTCACCGCGGCGGAGTCGGCCAGGTCCAGCTCGCGCCGCGGCGCGGTGATGACCCGGAGTCCCGGCCGGCCTGCCCACCGCCGGCACAGCGCCGAACCCACCAAACCGGTGTGCCCCGGCACGAAAATGCTCTTCATGGATCGGAGCTCATCAGAAGGGCCCCTTGAACTTGTGCTCATAGCTGTAGAACGATTCTCCCGACAGGTCCTGCTCGGACAGGCCCAGCATCTTCTCGGCCGTCCGGATGATGTGGACGGCGGAGGGGTAAAAGAGGTTTTCCAGCGGCCGCGTCGTCGGGCACGGGACATGGGCGAACCCCAGCCGTTCCACCGGCTTCTTTAAGATCCCGAAGCAGCGATGGCCAATCTGCGCCGCCAGCTCCGCGGAGAAGCCCGAGAATGCCCAGTCGTAGTCGGCCACGATGCAGTGGCGGGTCTTCCGGACCGACTCCACCATCGGCTCCACGTCCAGGGGCGAGACGGTCCGGACATCCACGACCTCCAGCTCCACCCCCTGCTTCCGGGAAAGGACCTCCGCCGCCTTCAAGGCCTCCACCGTCATCCAGGAGGTGCTGACCACCGTCAGGGCTCCGCCGCGGCGCCGGAGGGCGGGGAGCCCCAGCGGGATGGCCTTGGCTTCGTCCACCTCGCCGACGACGTCGTAAAGCCACCGGTGCTCCAGGAAGATGACCGGGTTGTCGTCCCGGACAGAGGAGCGGAGCAGGCTGTACGCGTCCTGGGGGGTCGATGGCATCACCACCTTGAGCCCCGGGAAATGGCTGAGGATGCCGTGGAGCGTCTTGCTGTGCTGCGCGGATTGGCCCCAGCCACGCCCGATCACCGCCCGGATGACCAGGGGGATCCGGAGCCGCCCACCGGTCATGTAGCGGAGGTTCGAGATCATGTTGACGATCTGGTTCATGGCCAGCAGCATGAAATCGGCCCGGATGTGGACATGGACGGGGCGCAGGCCGGAGATGGCGGCGCCCAGCGCGACCCCGGTCATCGCCTCCTCCGAAAGAGGGGTGCCGAAACAGCGCTCCGGTCCGAACTGCTCCACCAGCCCGGCCGTGCTCCCGAAAATCCGCTTGTGGTCGGGCACGTCCAGCCCGAAAACAAAAACCTCCGGGTCGGACTCCATCTCCCTGCGCAGGGCCAGCGTCAGGGCCTGCCGGAAGGAGATCTGCGCCCTCGGGATCTCGGGCGCATCGGGCCGGGCTTGGGCGTGCTGCGCCTCGGCGAAGAGATCCGTGTACAGCTCGGCGGGCGGGGCGAACGCGGCCGTCCGGGCGCCCTGCACCGCGCGGTCGATCCGGCTGTCCACCTCCGACTGGACCCGCTGCAGGTCCGCCGGGGTGCAGCCGTTCCGGCAAAGGGCCTTCTCGAACCGGGAAACGGGATCCAGGCGCTCCATCTCCTCCGGCGTGGGGCGGCGCCGATATCCCGCCTCAAAATCCTCCCGGGGTCCCACGTGCTCGAGGAAGCGGAAATAGGTGAAGTGCAGGAAGCCGGGCTTGGGATCCCTCTCCATCCGCTCCAGCATCCGCCGGGTGGAGGCGACGACCGCCGCGAGGTCGCTCCCATCCTGGCTGTCCACATGGCATTCAAACCCCTGCACCGCCTCCGGGATCGAGCGGAAGCCCTGCCGCTGAGGGGTTGAGGTGTGGATGGCCAATCCGTTGTCTTCGCACACGAAGAGGATCCGCAGGCGCCGCAGGCAGGCGAAATTGAGGCTTTCCCAGAAAGCGCCTTCCTCCGCCGCGCCATCCCCGAAGAAGGCCACCACCCAAGCGGGGCTCTTCCGGTAGGCGTTGGCCAGGGCCGCGCCGACGGCAAGCGGGAGGGTGGTGCCGACCACCGCGGAGGTGGCCATCAAGCCGCGCTCCGGATAAGTCAAATGCATGGAGCCGGCTTTGCCCTTGCCCGGCCCCGTGGCCCGGCCGTAGAGTTCCCCGAAGAAACCATCCACGTCGTCGGTGAGGGAGAGGTACAGGGCGTGGTTCCGGTAGGTCCCGAACGCCCGCGTCCCGGGAGGAAGGACAGAGCAAACGCCGACCGGGATCGCCTCCTGGCCGACGCCCAGATGAACCGGCGTCTTCATCTCGTCGCCGGGGTATTCCCTGCGGACCCTCTCCTCCGCCCGGCGGGACAGGATCAGCTTCCGGTAGAGGCGCAGGCCCTCCCCGTTTCCGAAGGGAGCCGCCTCGGCTGTCTTCAGCGGCTTACTTGAAGTAGGACCGGATGCATTCTGCAGCATAATGGATGTCCCCTTCGGTCAAATACTGATGGACGCCGAAATGAAGGCCGGTCCGCCCGATCCGCTCCGCCACGGGGAAGCTGCCCGTGCGGTAGCCGAGGAACTTGAAGCAGTCGTGCTGAACCGGCAGCGATCCGAACAGCGTCTTGCACTGGATCCCCCGGCTCTCCAGGTGCTGATAGAGCCCCTCGATGGAGGCCCGGGGGTCGCGCAGCACGAGCGGGAAGGCGTGGGGGCAGGTCACCTCGCCCGGCCCGTCGCGGTACAGGATCAGACGGTCCTCCAGAGGGGCCAGCCGCTCCCAGAGCCGCTGGAGATGCCGCCGGCGGATGCCGAAGGTCCGGTCGAACAACTCCAACCCCTCGAGGCCGATGGCCGCCTCCAGGTCGTTCATCTTGGAGTTGTAACCGACCCGGTCGAAGTGGAAATAGAGCTGCCCGCCCCGGCGGCCGTGGCTGCGCACCGACCGGCAAAGGAGCGCCAGGCCGGCATCGCCCGTGGAGATCATCCCGCCCTCGCCGCTGCAGATGATGTGCGCCACGTAGAAGCTGAAGAGCCCCATCTCCCCGAAGGAGCCGACCACCTGGCCGTTGAGCGTCGCCCCATGCGCCTCGCAGCAGTCCTCGATGACGGCGAGCTTGTGCCTCCGCGCGACCTCCAGGATCGGGCCCATCCGGCACGGCTTGCCCATCGTGTGCACCACCTGGATGGCGCGCGTCCGGGGCGTGATCGCCCGCTCAAGGAGGGCCGGGTCGATGTTGAGGGTCCCGAGCTCCACGTCCACGAACTTCGGGGTCAGCCCCGCCGCGAGGATGCAGTTCCCCGTGGCCACGAACGCCAGCGACGGGGTGATCACCTCGTCGCCCCGCTGCACCCCGCGATCCATCAGCACCGACATCGCCACGATCCCGGCGTCCGTCCCGGAGCTGGTCGCCACCGCCTGCCGGTATCCGAACCGCTTCGCGAAGAGCTCCTCGAACCGCTGGACGTTGGGGCCTTCAGAGACCCAGTTCCGGTCCAGCGCCTCCTCCAACCAGCGCCGCCCCGACGCCCCCACCTCGATGTACCCGAACGTGATCCGGTAAGGCCGCTTGGCCTCCGCTGGGGCCGACGTGGCCAAGCTCACGCGAGGACCTCCATCGACCCGTAGGATTCCAGGACCGCCGCCGCCCGGTCGTAAGTGCTCGGCATGCCGATGTCCAGCATCCTTCCCTCCGAGCAGAACACGCCGCTCCTTCGCCCCTTGAGGAGCGCCGGGAGGTTCGCCTCCAAGCTGTACGACCCCACGGGCCACGCCTGCACCATGCCCCGGTCCAGCACGTAGCAGCCCGCGTTCACCCATCCGTTCGCCACCGAATCCTGCGTCTCGAACCCCAGCACCTCGCCCCGGGGCCCGATCCGCCAGACCCCCTTCTTCAGCGGCTCCCCCTCCACCCGCGAGGAATGCACCGCGACCACGGTGAACTGGCGCCCCAACGTGCCGTGCTCCTCCAGCACCGGGCCCAGCGGCTGCCGCACCCAGGTGTCCCCGTTGAGCACCACGAACGCGGGGCTGAGCACATGCTCCACGGCGTGCCGGAGCGCCCCGCCGGTGCCCAGGGGTTCCGGCTCAACCACCAGCTCCACGTCGGCGAGCTCGGCCCGCCGTTCCTGGAGGAGCGCCTCGAACTGGTCGGGGCGGTAGTGGGCCGCCAGCACGATCCGCGTGAACCCTTCCCTTTTCAGGCGGGCGATGAGGCGCAGGAGAAACGGCTCCTCCCCCACGGGGAGGAGCGGTTTCGGCGTCTCCGCCGTCAGCGAGCCCAGGCGGGTCCCCCTCCCGCCGCAGAGGACCACCACATCCGTGGTCGAGGGACGCAAAGGTCTTCCATTCTCCGAGCTCGGCACGAACCAATCCTTGAGGCCCAGCCCGGCGAAGGAGGAGGGGTCGTGGGGAAGGAGAATCACCCTCTTTTGCGGGATGCCCAGGGCGGCCAGTTCCCGCGAGAGGCGGCCGTCGGATTTTTCGGCCGCCACGATGACATGGTCGAACTCCAAAGAGCCGGCCGCCGAGAGATCGCGGACCGGGAGATTGAAGAAGGTCTGCCTCCGGCCCTCTCCTTCCCCCACCACCCCGGCAAGGGCCAGGCCCACTTCCTGCAGCGTGAGATAGGCCACCTCCGCCAGGTCGCCCGTCCCGACCAGGAGGATCCGCTGCACCCCTTGCCCCGCCAGCTGGACAAGACGCTCCCTCAGGAAACGCCGGAGATCGCGGTAGAAATGCAAGGAGTATTCGAGGTATTCCCCGATCAGGTGGCTCTTCTCCTCCACCCCGGCGGCCGTGATCTGATAGCGGATGCGCCCCCTGTTCCCATCCAGGATCTCGATGAGCCCCTGCGTGCTCAGGCGGTGCAGGTGGGCGTTGATGAGCCCCAGGGCCAAGCCGACCCTCCGGCCCAGACCCCGCTGCGTCACTTCGGGATCCTCGGAGAGCTCGTGGAGGAGTTGAAGGCTCCGGTACTCCTCGATCCTCACCAGGCAGGCCCCACTAGCTCACGATGGGACAGGGGGTTGGGTACACGCAGGCATCCATGTTCAATGGATGAACATTACCGAAATTTTAAGCGGGTGTCAAGCTGGCGGAACCACTCGACCGTCTTCAGCAGCCCTTCCTCCAGCGGCACAGCCGGCCTCCAGCGCAGCACCTCCCGGGCGCGGGAAATGTCCGGGCACCGGACCTTCGGGTCGTCCACCGGCAGCGGGCGGAACTCGATGAGGCTTTTGCTGCCGCTCAGCCGCAGAATGAACCGCGCCAGGGCCAGAAGGGTCATCTCATTGGGATTCCCCAGATTCACCGGGTCGTGCAAATCGCTCTTCATCAGGCGCGCGATCCCCTCGACCATGTCCGAGATGTAGCAGAACGACCGGGTCTGGGAACCGCCCCCGAAGACCGTCACCGGCTTCCCCGCGAGCGCCTGGGTGATGAAGTTGGGAATGGCGCGGCCGTCCTCCTCCCGCATCCGGGGACCGTAGGTGTTATGGCAGAAGACGCCGTTTCCAGCCACAAAATTCTCCCTCTGCGGCACGGAGAAGTCGTAGACAAATCCCGTCGGTTCACAAGGCTCAATCCGCTTCACTCTGGACCACACCAAGTCGCCCTTCCGTCTTGCATCAAGTGTTTGCCGAACCCCTCGATCCCAACCGAGAACATCGAAATTATCCAACTCGCAGATGGTCACGCGGAAGAACGGGAACCGTCGGTCTCCATATTTTTTCCGGAACGTAGTGCCGTACTTTCCGAAGCTACCGACGATTCCGAACCGAAGCAAGAGATACAGGAGTTGCTGGGCTAGAGGCTCGCTGGTCGTATCGAAACAAAGCTCCTTGCCCATTTTCTTCCCGCTGTGGGTGCCGTCCCCTTCCCGGAAACCTTCCAGGACATGCTTCAGCCGGGAGAGCGGCAACTGGAGAATCCATGTTGGAAATCTCTTTCCCTCTCCGACGACCCCGAAAACATCTTTGAACAAATGATGGAGAAGCCGGGAATGCGCCGTCACTGCAGGGCCTGTTTTCTCAGTTGGAGGGACCCGAACGACGTGGCAACCCAACCCCTGCAGGATGCTTGCGGCGCGGTCAAGCAAGTAGCCGTTGGAGCAAAACGAGATGTACGCGCTTTTCCCGGCCGAATAATGGAAGCCGCCTTCCGCGATGAAGAAGCCGATGAGCCACAAAAGGTCATCGGTAAGTTCAATCGTCGCAGGCAGCCGGATGTGCGCACCCGACTTGAAGACCCGCAACCGACCCCCCTCGGGGACAGCGATCCCCAACCGCTTGAGGACATAAAGCGGCAGAAAAGACTGCTTCAGATACTTTCTTGCGGCGCATCCCAGAGCGTTTTTCCTCCGCTTTGCCTGAAGGCGCGCGCTTTCCTCAAGGATCCTGTGCAGATCGTCCCTTCGGCTGTCGATGATTGCCCGGAGGCTGGGAGCCTGAACGACATAATCCCACAGCTCAGCTTCGGGTAGGGCTCGCATGAGAGCGTCCCCCAGATGAAAGCGTTCAACGTCATTTTCGACGGCAGGCAAGGCTGCAGGGATCGCAACGTAATCGCCAACCTGCAATTGACGAACAGGGATTGCGATCGGCGCACCGTTTTCATCGCAGGTGAAGACGCTATGATCGCCGGTCACCTTGACGCTGCGGCCATAGCGAAGATGGAGCTGAAAGCACTCGGTTTGGCAGGGATGCTTGATGACCGCGCTGACTTCCGCCAAAGACACTCGGCAGGTCTCGGGATCAAAGGACGGAACAAGAATCTTCGGCGGATCGAGCTCCAGACGGCGCTCCAAACCGGCCACGTAGTCCGCGATGGGCTCCAGATGCAGCTTGCGCTCATTGAAGAGAACCACCGTCTCATCCGCAAGAATACTGTTGAAGATCCGGACGATCCGGGTGTCCACCTCGTGCTCCCGGTGGTACGCCATGGTGAGCGCCTCGGCGAACCGCTTGGCTTCGTCGTAGACCCCGCGCGGCCCCACGGGGTTCACGTGGCCCCAATAACTCTCCTTCTGAGGGTGGATCTCCGGGTCCCCGTACACCTCCGAGGTGGAGGCCAGCAGGAACTTCGCTTTCTTCGCCTTGGCGATCCCCAAGGCGTTGTGCGTTCCCAGGGCGCCCACCTTCATCGTCTGGATGGGGTACCGCATGTAGTCCGGCGGGCTGGCGGGCGACGCGAAATGGAGGACGAAATCCACCGAACCTTCCACCTCCAGCGGCCGGCTGATGTCATGCCGGACCAGCTGAAAGGAGCTCTTCCCGTCCGCCCCGGAAAGGTTCTTCTCCGCGCCGGTGATGAAGTTGTCCACGCAGAGGACCTCGTGGCCCTCCGCGAGGAAACGCTCGGTGAGGTGCGAGCCGATGAAACCGGCGCCCCCGGTGATGAGGATCCGCATTTGAGATTGAATCCTCATGTTATATGATACGAGGGAAAAACGAAAGGGAGAATGCCGACTCAGGAGTCCGATCTGGCGGTGGTGGGGGGCGGGATTGTCGGGCTCGCCGCCGCCCTCGCCCTCGCCCGCGATTTCCCGCGCCTCAGCCTCACCCTGCTTGAGAAGGAGAGCGCCCCCGGCTCGCACCAGACCGGGCACAACAGCGGGGTCATCCATTCGGGGATCTATTACCGCCCGGGCTCCCTCAAGGCCGGGCTCTGCGTCCGGGGAGGGCGGCGGATGGTGGGCTTCTGCCAGGAGCGGGGCATCCCTCTTCGCCGCTGTGGGAAAGTGGTTGTCGCCATCGAGCCCGCTGAGATCGCCCGCCTCGAGGAGCTCTACCACCGGGGCAAGGCCAACGGGGTGCGGGACCTGCGCCTCCTCAGCCCGGAAGAGCTGCGGGAGGTCGAGCCCTCGGCCGCGGGGATCCGCGCCCTCCATGTCCCCCATGTCTGGAGCGTGGATTTCGGCCGGGTCGCCGAGGAGATGGCCGCCGAAGCCCGCCGCCTGGGGGTCCGGATCTTCACCGGGACCCGCCTCCTGCGCAGCCGCGCGGTGCCGGGCGGGGTGGTGCTGGAAACCACCGGGGGCGAATTCTCCGCCCGCTTCCTTATCAATTGCGCGGGCCTGCACGCCGACCGGGTGGCGCGCTCCTCCGGGGCCCTCCTCCCGACGCGGATCCTTCCCTTCCGGGGTGAATATTACGAGCTGGTCCCCTCCAAACGGTCCCTGGTGCGCGGCCTGATTTACCCGGTGCCGGACCCCCGCTTCCCGTTCCTGGGGGTGCACCTCTCCCGGCGCGTGGACGGCCGCGTCGAGGTGGGCCCAAACGCCGTGCTGGCGCTCAAGCGGGAGGGGTACCGCAAAACGGATGTGAGCCTGCGGGACGCAGCCGAGGTGGCCCTCTACCCTGGCTTCTGGCGGATGGCGGGCCGTCACTGGAGGACGGGGCTGATGGAGTGCTGGCGGTCTCTCAGCGCGGCGGCCTTCCTGCGCTCGGCGCGGCGGCTGGTGCCCTGCCTGGAACGGGGTGACCTGGTCCCGGCGGGGGCCGGCGTCCGGGCGCAGGCGGTCGACCCGGATGGGACGCTCCTGGACGACTTCCGGATCATCCAGGGGGAGAGGGCCCTCCACGTCTGCAACACCCCTTCCCCGGCCGCGACCGCCTCGCTCGCGATCGGCGATACGATCGCAGGCCTCGCCGCCCGCAAGCTCAGCCTCTAGCGCAGCGCCTCCCGCGCCGCGCGGCAGACGCGCCGCACCTCCTCCACCCTCATCTCCGGGAACAGCGGCAGGGCCAGCGCCTCCCGCGCGGCCCGGTCGGTTTCAGGGAGGCGCGCGCCGCGCGACCGCGCCCGGTGCGTCGGCTGGCGGTGCACCGGCACCGGGTAGTAGACCTGGGAGGCGATCCCCCTGCGCGCCAGGCCCTTCTGCAGGCGCCGGCGCGCGCGGCACCGGATCACGTAAAGATGGAACGCGTGCTCCGCGCCCGGCGCCTCCGCGGGGCATGTCACGCCGCGCAGGCCGGACAGCCCCCGCGTGTAAATGCGGGCCAGCCGCCGCCGCCGCGCGACCCACCCCCTGAGCCGCGCCAGCTTCACCCGGAGCACGGCGGCCTGGAGCTCATCCAGTCGGCTGTTGCGGCCCAGCTCCGCCTGGACCAGCCCCTCCCGCCTGCCGTGGGCCCGCAGGGAGCGGAGCCGGCGGTCGATCGCGGCGGAGCCGGTGACCACCATCCCCCCGTCGCCGAACCCCCCCAGGTTCTTCGAGGGGAAGAAGCTGAAACAGCCCGCCGCCCCGAACGACCCCACGGCCTTCCCCTTCCACCGCGCGCCCGCGGCCTGCGCGGCATCCTCCACGACCTTCAGCCGGCGCCGGCGGGCGACCTGAAGAAGGGCGTCCATGCGGCAGGGTTGGCCGTAGAGATGCACCGGGATCACCGCCTTCAACCTCCGGCGCTGAGCCCCGCCGAGGGACCGCGCGCGGCGCTCCAGGTCGGCGGGGTCCATCGTGTAGGTCTCCGGGTCGATGTCGATGAAGAGGGGGCGCGCCCCGACGTGCAGAACCGCGTCGGCCGTCGCCATGAAGGTGAAGGAAGGGATCGCGACCCGGTCGCCCGGCCCCACGCCGGCCGCGCGAAGGGAAAGCTCCAGGGCGTCCGTGCCCGAGGCCACGCCGACCGCGTGCCGGGCCCCGCAGAAGCGGGCGAACTCCCTCTCGAAGCGCGCGACCTCGGGGCCGAGGATGAACCTCCCTTTCCGGACCACGCGGCGGATGGCTCGGTCAAGCGACGGCCCTAGGGCCTTCGTCTGCCGTGTGAGGTCCAGGAGCGGGATCAAGGCGCAGCGCCTAGAGGCGGATGATCCTCTTGGGACGGGGCCGGACCGACCGGAGGGCGTTACGCGTGTCCAGGATCAGGCGGGCGTGCTTCACGATCATCCGGTAGTCCATCCCCTGGTGGTCCGTGACGATGACCACGCAGTCCGCCGCCGCCACGGAGCGGCGGCCCAGCGGCACCGAGCGGGCGGTCAGCCCGTCCCCGGCGATCGACCGCACGAAGGGGTCATGGTAGCGCACGCGCGCCCCCCGCTGGGCCAGCAGCTGCATCACCTCCAGCGCCGGCGACTCCCGCACGTCCCCCACGTCCCGCTTGTACGCGACGCCCACGACCAGGACCTTCGCCCCCTTGAGCGCCTTGCCCCGGGCGTTCAAGGCGGCCCCCACGCGCTCCACGACATACTCCGGCATCATGGCGTTCACCTGCGAGGCCAGATCGATGAAGCGCGACTCGAAGCCGTGGATCCTCGCCTTCCAGGAGAGGTACAGGGGGTCAATGGGGATGCAGTGCCCGCCCAGTCCCGGGCCCGGGTAGAACGGCATGAAGCCGAACGGCTTGGTCTTGGCGGCCTCGATCACTTCCCAGACGTCCACGCCCAGCCGGTGGCACATGAGGGCCAGCTCGTTCACCATCCCGATGTTCACGGCCCGGAAGGTGTTCTCGAGCAGCTTCACCATCTCCGCCACGTTCGTTGAGGAAACCGGGATGAGCTTCCCGATCACCTGCCCGTACAGGAGCTCCACCGCCTTTCGGCAGGCCGGCGTGATCCCGCTGACCACCTTGGGGATGTTGCGCGTCACGAAGCTGCGGTTGCCGGGGTCGATCCTCTCCGGAGAGAAGCCGAGGAAGAAATCCTTCCCGCACTTGAGCCCCGTGGCCTCCAGCATCGGCAGGATCACCTCCCGCGTGGTGCCCGGATAGGTCGTGGACTCCAGGATGATGACCTGGTGCCGGTGCAGGTGCTTGGCGATGGCCTCCGTGGCGGAGACGATGTAGGAGATGTCCGGCTCCCGGCTTTTGCGCAGGGGGGTGGGGACGCAGATGACCACCGCGTCCAGCTCCCGCAGGGCCCCGGGGTCGGTGACCGCCCGGAGCAGGCCCTTCGCGCCCAGGCGGGAGAGGGTCTTCGAGGGGATGTCGGGGATGTAGCTCTTCCCGGCCTTCAGGGCACGGGCGCGCGCGGAGTCGGTGTCGATCCCGGTGACCCGGAAACCCGCTTCCGCGAACTCCACGGCCAGCGGGAGGCCGACGTAGCCCAGCCCGATCACGCCGACCCGGACGGTCCGGTCCTTGACCTTCCGGGTCAGCGCCGGGGGCAGGTTACCCATGGCACACCTTCAGCTCCGTTTCCACAAAAGCCTGCACCGCCTCCCTCCAGGGCCTCAGCCCCTCACCCGCCATCCGCTCGAACCGGCCGCAGTCCAGCTGGCTCTGCGGCGGCCTGCGGGCCGGGCGGTTGAGCTCCGCCCACGTCGTCTTCCGCAGGAGGCCGCGCGGCGCCCCCACCCAGTCGGCCAGCACCTCGGCTACTTGGGCCCGCGTCGCCCCGCCGGCGTTCGCCAGGTGGAGCGGGCCGTGGAGCGGCCCGCCCTGTCCCGCGGCGTCCGGCTCCCGCCCGATGCGGTCGATCAGCCAGCCGATCCCCCGCGCCAGGTCCGCGGTGTAGGAGGGGGAGTTGACCTGGTCCGTCACGACCGGCACCGGCTGGCCCTCCCGGAGCCGTTCGATCGCGGCGCTCACAAAGTTGGACCGGGCGGACCCGAACAGGCCGCTCACCCGCACCACCACCGCGCGGGGGCAGGCAGCCAGCGCCTCCCGCTCCCCCTCCAGCTTCGTCCGCCCGTAATGGCTCACCGGCCGTGGGGGGTCCTCCTCCCGGTACGGGCGCCCGGCCTCACCGTCAAAGACGTAGTCCGTGCTGATGGAAACCAGGCATGCCCCGATCGCCGCGCACCCGGCCGCTACGTTCTGGGCACCCCCCACGTTTACCCTCGAGGCAGCACCCGGCTCCCGCTCGCAGGCGTCCACGTCGGTCATGGCCGCCGCGTGCACGACGACCGACGGGGCCCACCGCTGCAGCCCCGCCGCCACGGCCTTCTCGTCCGTCACATCAATAAGCTCTATACGCGCACCCGAGTGGCCGGCATGCCGCGCCCAACCCAGCACCTCGTGACGGCCGCCCAAGTGCCTGCACAGGTCGGTCCCCAAGAGACCCGTCGCCCCCGTCACCAGGACCTTCACCTTATGCGTACCCAGTGGCCGATACTAACGGAGGGGGCGCTACAGCTCGCCACTTAAGCAGGGCCTCTTGCTTCGACGCGAGCGCCCCGCGCCTTCTCTTTCAGCGGGCGCCACCATCCCTCGTGCGACCGGTACCACGCGATCGTGTCGTCGAGCGCCTGCTCAAAGCTGCGCCGGGGCGCCCACCCCAGCGTCCGGATCTTCTCCGCTCGGATGGCGTACCGCCTGTCGTGCCCCAGCCTGTCCTGCACGTGCCGGAGCAGGGCCCGGGGCTTGCCCATCTTCCCGAGGATGCTCTCCGCCAGCTCCAGGTTCACGCGCGCCTCGCCGGTGCCCACGTTGTACGCCTGCCCCGGGCTCCCGCGCCGGAGGAGGGCGCCGATCGCCTCGCAGAAATCCTCCACGTACAGCCACTCCCGGACGTACTTGCCGTCCCCGTAGATCGGCAGCGGCAGGTCCTCCAGGGCGTTGGTGATCATCAGGGGCAGGAACTTCTCGGGGAACTGGTAAGGGCCGAAGTTGTTGCTGGCGCGGGCCGTCACGACCGGCAGGCCGTAAGTCACGTGGTATGCCCTCGCCAGGTGGTCCGCCCCGGCCTTGCTCGCCGCGTAGGGGCTGTTGGGAGCCATCGCACTCTCCTCATCCGCCGCCCCCTCGCTGAGGGACCCGTAAACCTCGTCCGTGGAGATGTGGACGAACCGCTCTACCCGCGCCTGCCGCGCCGCCTCCAGGAGGACGTGCGTGCCGACCACGTTGGTCCGCAGGAAATCGTCGGCGCTGGCGATGGAGCGGTCCACGTGCGTCTCCGCCGCGAAATGGACGACCGCCCCGCAGCCCTCGAGCGCCCGCCGGACCCCGCCGGGATCGGCCACGTCCCCCCGGACGAACCGGTACCGTGCGTCCGCCTCCAGGTCCCGGAGGTTCTCCGGGTTCCCCGCGTACGTCAGCTTGTCGAGGTTCACCGCGTCGAACCGCTCCGGCTGGCGGAGCAGCCACCGCACGAAGTTCGAGCCGATGAAGCCGGCGCCGCCGGTGACCAGAATCTTCATCCCGCCCCTCCACCGCTTCCAACTCCGCCCCTCGCTGGAAACCGTGTCGGGGGCCTGTCGCCGGGCGGCTCCCCGTCCATCCTCGCCCGGCCAGGGACTTCACAGAGGTCCGCCAGAACCAGCGGCCATGACCCGGCAAACGCTGGGAGAGGGAGGCCTGTACCTGCGGGAGGGGTGGCTAAGTCGCCGCAGGCAGACGTGGCCCGATCGGCACGCTCCTCGTGGTAGTACCCCTCCGCCCTGGCCGTGCTGCGGGTGGGCGGGGCCCCACCCGGCGCCACCCCGAAGCACGCGCTCCTGTGCCGGCGGGGAACGGGCAGGGGGAGGCCGGACGGGGGGAGAGGGGGTGAGCAACGCTTTGACATCCGAGGCGGTCCCGCCGAAGGCGGGAGGGCGCGCAGGCGCGGAGCGGTGGAAACGGAGACGGCCTGCGTCACCGGGAAGCGATGGGCATTACATCCTAGATCTCCGAGGCTCCGCCGCGGAGCGCCGAGCACCCAGCCTCGGATGGCCGCGTCGCGAATCCCCCCGCCCCCCGGCCGGCCTCCTCGCGCCGCTTCCCGGCGGCCCTGGCTGCGGAGGGGTGGGGTCATCGCACACCCGCCTTCCCCGCCATCAGCCGGCTCGCCCGCAGGAGCGAATCGAACGTCCCGCAGTCCGACCACCATCCCCGCAGGACGCCGCAGGACATCTGCCCCTTCCGGA